>JACPPN010000058.1 GCA_016190995.1 Acidobacteriota bacterium
GCCTAGTAACGAAGCTTCGTCGCTCCGCCCCCGGGCCCTTCACTCGGCGGTTTGAGGCGAAGCTTCGTTACTGTCTTAGACCTCAGCGGGCTCGGTCTCATGCTCGCTCAGGCGCATACCGAGGCGCCCCACCTTCGCGCTCACGTAGTTTCTGAGCAGCCTCTTGTAGCTCGGCCGACCCTGCCGCCGCGCTTTCTCGAGCGCTACTTCGGCGACAATCCACCGCGTCGCGTAACGATAGAAGCGGCGCGAGTGGCGACCCGCCATCGTCGTGTCCCGATCCGATCCTTCCTCCCACTCGGCGAGCGGGAGCACGCGATCGGCCACGCGCGCGTAATACGCGGTGCCTTTGATCGGATACGCAACGGTCGTAAGCACGCGATCGGGCGGAGCCGCCTTGAGGTGCGCCACCGTCGCCGCGATGTCGCCCAGCTCCTCGCCTTCGTAGCCGAGCATGATGAACGTGCCCGCCTCGATCCCGTGGCGCTGCAGCAGGCGGACCATCTCGCGCGTCCGCGCCGCATCCGTACCACGCTGCATCGCGTCGAGCACCCGCTGCGAACCGCTCTCGGCGCCAATCCATAGCCGGAAACAGCCCATCCGGGCGAGCGTGCGGACGACGTCCTTGTTCAGTCGATCCTCGCGCGAAATCGTCTCGAACGGCACGCGCAGGCCACGCCTCGCCAGCTCCTCCGCATATCCGTGCAACCATCGATGACTGATCGTGAACACATCGTCCGCATACCACACCATGTCGGGATGGTACATATCAACGATGAGCTGGAGCTCGTCGGCCACGTTCGCAGGGGACCGGCGGCGATGCGTAAAGCCGAAGGTCGCGTGACTGCACCACGTGCAAGTGTACGGGCACCCGCGCGCGGTGATGAGCGACACCGATCCCAACCCGTGATGCGCGCGCCAGACGTCGATGTATGCGCGGATGTCGATCGCATCCCGATCGGGCATCGGGAGCGCGTCGAGATTCGGGAGGCGCGCCGGTTCGCCGGTGCGAACCAGGCGATCGTGCAGGTAGAAGACCAGGCCCGGAATCGTCTGGAGCGCCGACCTGTCGCTCGACGCGAGACACGGAAGGAGCTCGGCCAGCACGTGCTCCCCCTCGCCCGCGACGACAACGTCAGCGCCACGCGCGACGTACTCGTCCGCGTAGTTGATCGGCTCGGGCCCCCCGAGAACGACGGTGCTGCCCGCGTGCTTCGCAAGCCGCATCATCTTGAGCACGTTCGGCCGCGTCATCAGGTTGCAGTACAGCCCGACGACGGGCGGCCGCTCGCGGTCGATGAGTTCGGCGAACGTATCGATGGTCTGGAACGTCGAGTCGAACACCGCAACCGAAAAACCCCGCGCTTTCAGGTAGGCGGAGATGTACAGGATGCCCAGGGGCGGGTACGGCCTCATCACCGCCTGTTCGGCGGGATCGTCGGCGAGGAAGTAGCCGTGAGCGAGGAGCAGATCCACCTACGAGAGCCTTTCAGACGGCCTCAGCCACTCGATCATCGCCTTCTCGATGGGGAACCGGTAGAAATCGCGGCGACAACGCCAACGTGCGACCGCCTGGATCGGCCTGCGTACCGGCGTCGAGCGCGCCGACGCGACGCGCTGATAGAACTTGAATCCTTCCACGCGCGCGCGGGTGTCGCGCCTCACCCACGGCCCAGACGACCCGACGTAGTCGAAGGCGGCCCACTCGTCCAGCGTCTGCGGAAAGCGGTAGCCGTCGCCGAGGAGCGCGTCCGCCATGTCGTTGCCCGGATACGGCTTGAAATAGAAGACGGCGGCCTGAAAGTCCGGGCTCATGGCGCACAGCCGCTTCGCCATCCCGAGCGTCGCCCCGACGCTTTCGGGCGGCTCGTCCGGAAAGCCGACGATGAAGTTGAAGAGCATGGCGATGCCCGCGCGCCGGCACTTCTCGGCGGCGTTCTCCACCTGCTCGACCGTGATGTCCTTCTTCATCCACTCGAGCATGCGCTGCGATCCGGCCTCGACGCCGACGATGACGCGGCGCAGGCCCGCCGCGCGGCACGTCGCCAGCGCGCGATCGTCGAGCCGGAAACCCTGATCCGCCCGCAGCGTCGCGGTCCAGCTGAACTTCAGCCCCCGCCCCAGCAACGCCTCCGCGATGGACACGACGCGAGGCGGCGACGTGAAGAACGTCTCGTCCTGAAACCCCACATCGACGAAGCGGTGCCGCGTCCAGAGACGCGCCAGCTCGTCGCCCATGCGGTCGGGCGTCAGGCCGCTCCACGCGCGCTTGTAGACGTGCGGGTCCGCGCAGAAGGTGCAGCGGAAGCGGCAGCCCTGCGACGAGATGTAGTCGATCTGACGATGACGCTTGCGCGCGAAGTAGCGGTCGACGTCGATGAGGTCGTAATCGTGCGACGTGAAGTCGTTGACGTCACGCATCGGCCGTGGCGGATTGAGGACGACCTCTCCCGCCGCACTGCGCCAGGCGGTTCCGCCGACCGCGTCGAAGCGCTCGCGGTTGGCCGCGCGCTCGACGATCTCCGCAAACGTCACCTCGCCCTGTCCGATCACCACGGCGTCGACCGCCGGCTCCCGGAGCGTCTGCTCGGGAAACAACGACGGATGCCAGCCGCCCCAAATGACAGGCAGATGGGCGCGCGCGGCCTTGGCCGCGCGGGAGACCGCCAGGGCATCCGCGATCGGCGCACCGGTGAGCACCGTCACGCCGAGGCACACCGCGTCCTCGATCTCGCCAAGGACGGCGCCCGCCGGATCGCGCTCGAGACGGCCGTCGACCACGCGCACGTCGTACCGGCGCGGATCGATCGACGAGCCGATCGCCACCAGGGCGAGCGGCATCGTGAAGAACACGCCGCGAGGGTTGTAGAGGACGATCTTCGGGCGTGGGCTTGCCATTGAAACGCCACCACCTCAAACGCGTGCGCCGCCGGCGCCGGTCGCCGAGACGACGGCCGGCACCATCTCGTGCGGGCGCGTGCGATCGTCGCGCGTGGCAAGA
>JACPPN010000065.1 GCA_016190995.1 Acidobacteriota bacterium
GTCCGGAGGAGGGTCCGGCTAAAAGAACGTGTGAAAAAAGCTCTCACCGCAGAGGACGCAGAGCCCGCGGAGGAACGATTCTCAGGGCAACCTTGGCTCGGCATCCTTCGCGCTCTCCACGGTGATGGTTTTAGTTCACAAGCTCCACCACTGCGGCAGAGGGGGGCCTACGGCAGTGGCGTGATGGCGAGACAGGTCGCATGGCTCTAGATCTTGCAGCGATTCGGGCGCGACTTGCCGGCACGAGCGGCCGCACGTACTGGCGGAGCCTCGAGGAGCTCGCTGAGACGCCCGCGTTTCTCGAGTACCTGCGCCGCGAGTTTCCCGCGCAGGCGTCGGAATGGACCGACCCGGTCGGACGTCGCCATTTTCTCAAGCTGATGGGGGCATCGCTCGCGCTGGCCGGGGTCACGGCCTGCACCAAGCAGCCGCCCGAGCGGATCGTGCCCTACGTTCAACCACCGGAAGAGATCGTGCCGGGACGGCCGCTGTTCTTCGCAACGGCAATCTCGGTCGACGGCATCGGCACCGGCGTCCTGGTCGAGAGCCACATGGGACGCCCGACGAAGATCGAAGGCAATCCCGATCACCCGGCCAGTCTGGGGGCGTCCGACACCTTCGGCCAGGCCGCGATTCTGGGGCTTTACGATCCCGACCGCTCGCAGACGCTCACCCTTCGCGGCGAAGTCAGGCCGTGGGGCGAGTTTCTCGGCGCGATGCAATCGGCGGTTGCCGTGCAGCGTGCGCGCCAGGGTGCCGGGCTTCGCATCCTGACCGGAACGGTCACCTCGCCGACGCTCGCCGACCAGATCCGTGCGCTTCTCCAGCAGCTGCCGCAGGCGAAATGGCATCAGTACGATCCGGCGGGACGCGATGCGGCGCGCCAGGGGGCCGCGCTCGCTTTCGGCCGCCACGTCGACACGATCTATCGGTTCGATCGCGCCGAGGTTGTCGTATCGCTCGATGCGGACGTTCTCTCGTATCATCCGGGACATCTCAGGTATACGCGCGATCTCATCGGAAGGCGTCGCCTCGAAGACGAGGCAGCCGCGCGCCAGACGATGAACCGCCTGTATGTGGTGGAGAGCACCTTCTCGATCACGGGCGCCAAGGCGGACCATCGGCTTCCGCTCCGGCCGTCGCTCGTCGAACCGTTCGCGCGTGCCCTCGCGGCGCGCCTTGCCGTCACCGGGGCCCCGGCGGACACGTCACGACTTCCAGCGGACGCGGGCGATCGCTGGATTCCGGCCATCGCGCGGGATCTACAGGCGCATCGAGGTGCGAGCATCGTGATTGCAGGCGACCATCAGGCGCCCTCGGTGCACGCCGTCGTCCATGCGATCAATCATGCGCTCGGCAACGTCGGCAGCACCGTCGTGCACATCGAGCCGATCGAAGCCGACCCCGTCGATCAGCATCAGTCCTTGCGCGCGCTCGCGGCCGACATGGAGTCCGGTCGGGTCGAGACGCTGGTGATCGTCGATGGCAATCCCGCGTACGACGCGCCCGCCGACCTCCGCTTCGATCAGCAGCTCGCGAGAGTCGGCCTGCGGGTGCACCTCGGGCTCTACCACGATGAGACGGCGGAGCTCTGTCACTGGCACATCCCTCAGACGCACCCGCTCGAGACGTGGAGCGACACGCGGGCGTACGACGGAACGGTCACGATCTGCCAGCCGCTCATTGCACCGCTTTACGGCGGGAAGTCGCCCCACGAGCTCTTCGCGGCCTTCACCGACCGCCCCGAGCGCTCGAGCTACGACATCGTCCGGGAATTCTGGCATCGTGCGTACACGGACCGGACCACACTGCTATTGTCGGAGAAGGGGCGCGCGTTCGGCGACTTCGAACACTTCTGGCGCCGCGCGCTTCACGACGGCGTCGTGGCGGGATCCACGACGGCCGCCACCACGGTCGGAGCTCCCAACCCGTCCTCGCTCGCGCCGCCCGCCGGACCGACGCAGAACGACGGCGAGTCCGGTCTCGAGATCCTGTTCCGGCCAGACCCCACCGTTCACGACGGCCGCTTTGCCAACAACGGATGGCTTCAGGAGCTGCCGAAGCCTTTCACGAACATCACGTGGGACAACGCGGCGCACCTGAGTCCCGCCACGGCGGGACGTCTCGGGCTGGCGAACGAGGATCTCGTCACCCTCAGATATCGCGGCCGCGTCATGCGAGCCCCCGTGTGGATTCTGGCGGGGCACGCCGACGACTGCGTCACGATCACGCTGGGCTACGGGCGTCGCACGACCGGACGCGCGGGCACGGGGACCGGCGTCAACGCGTACGCCATCCGAACGTCCGACAGCCCGTGGTTCGGGCGCGGGCTCGCGATCGAGAAGCTCGGCACCCGGTACCTGCTGGCGACGACACAGCACCACCACACCATGGAAGGCCGCGACCTGGTGCGCGCCGGAACGCTCGAAGACTACCGCCAGAATCCGGCGTTCGCCCGCGAGATGGGTGAGGAGCCGCCGCGCGATCTGACCCTCTATCCGCCCTACGAGTACCACGGCTATGCGTGGGGCATGGCTATCGATCTGAATGCCTGCATCGGCTGCAACGCCTGCGTGATCGCGTGCCAGGCCGAGAACAACATCCCGATCGTCGGCAAGGATCAGGTGAGGCGCGGGCGGGAGATGCACTGGCTGCGCGTCGACAGCTACTTCGCGGGCGAAGGCGAGCAGGCGCTGTCCAGTCCCGAGGCGTACTTCCAGCCGGTCCCGTGCATGCACTGTGAGAACGCCCCGTGCGAGCTGGTCTGTCCCGTGGCCGCGACGGCGCACAGCGCGGAGGGCCTGAACGACATGGTCTACAACCGGTGCGTCGGGACGAGATACTGCTCGAACAACTGCCCGTACAAGGTGCGGCGGTTCAACTTCCTGCTCTATTCCGATTTCACGACGCCCAGCTTGAAGCTGGCGCGCAACCCGGACGTCACGGTGCGCAGCCGCGGCGTCATGGAGAAGTGCACGTACTGCGTGCAGCGGATCAACGCGGCCAAGATCGACGCCGAGCGCGACGGTCGCGCCGTCCGCGACGGCGAAATCCAGACCGCCTGTCAGGCGGTCTGCCCGGCCGAGGCGATCGTCTTCGGCAACATCAACGATCGGAAGAGCCGCGTCGCGACGCTCAAGGCGCAGGGACGCACCTACGGCCTGCTCGCCGACCTGAACACACGTCCGCGCACGACGTATCTGGCGGCGGTCAGGAATCCCAATCCGGACCTGGAAGGGCATTGAGTGATGGAACCGCCATACGGTGTCTTACGAGGATTCTGTTCTTGTTGCGGGGCGCGGTCGCCTGATAGAGCCGGGTGCCGGGCAACGGAGCGCCGTAGAGCAGCCGAGCCGGCGCCTTCGCCGAGGCTACGGCGCCCCGCCGAAGCTTCAGCGGAGGCGGGGGTCCGGGGCAGAGCCCCGGTCTAGAATCGATGGAAGCGAGTCACTTCCCCGGCCGCCACGTGACGGCTGCGCCCGAGACGCAGGCGCCCGTCATTCAGCCGGGCCATACCTTCGCCTCGGTCACCGACAAGATCAGCGCGATCGTCCTGACGCGCCGGACGCCGGTGGCCTGGCTCATCGGCTTCGCGATCTCGTTCCTGATCACCATGATGCTGCTGGCGGCCGTCGGATGGCTCTTCGTCAAGGGCATCGGCATCTGGGGCGTGAACATCCCGGTCGGCTGGGGATTCGCGATCGTCAATTTCGTCTGGTGGATCGGGATCGGCCATGCGGGCACGCTCATCTCGGCGATTCTCTTGTTGCTGCGCCAGGACTGGCGGACCTCCATCAATCGGTTCGCCGAAGCCATGACGCTCTTCGCGGTGGCCTGCGCGGGACTCTTTCCGATCCTTCATCTCGGACGGCCGTGGCTGGCGTACTGGCTCCTGCCGTATCCAAACACGATGAGCCTGTGGCCCCAGTTCCGCAGTCCGCTCGTCTGGGACGTCTTCGCGGTGACGACGTATGCCACGGTGTCGTTTCTCTTCTGGTTCGTCGGCCTCATTCCGGATCTGGCGACGCTGCGGGATCGCGCGACCAATCGCGTCGCGCGCATCGCGTACGGGACGCTCGCGTTGGGCTGGCGCGGATCCGCGCGTCACTGGTACCGCTACGAGACCGCGTACCTCCTGCTGGCCGGCCTCGCCACGCCGCTCGTCGTGTCGGTCCATACGGTGGTGAGCTTCGACTTCGCCATCTCGATCCTGCCGGGCTGGCACACGACGATCTTCCCCCCCTACTTTGTCGCCGGCGCCATCTACTCCGGTTTCGCGATGGTCATGACGCTGGCGATTCCACTGCGCGCGATCTACGGGCTGCAGGACTTCATCACCATGCGCCATCTCGAGAACATGGCCAAGGTGATCCTCGTGACCGGCCTCATCGTCGCGTACGGCTACGGCATCGAGGCGTTCATGGGCTGGTACAGCGGCAATGGGTACGAGAAGTACGTGGTCGTGAACCGGCTGGTCGGCCCGTACTGGCCGGGCTACTGGGCTCTCATCCTATGCAACGTGATCGCGCCCCAGGTGCTGTGGATCACGCGCCTGCGGACCAATGTCATCGCGCTCTTCGTGATGGCGATCGTGGTCAACGTCGGCATGTGGCTCGAGCGGTTCGTGATCGTCGTGACGAGCCTGCACCGCGATTTCCTCCCGTCCTCCTGGGACATGTATTGGCCGACGAAGTACGACTGGGCGACGTACTTCGGCACGATCGGCTTGTTTCTGATGCTGCTGTTCCTCTTCATCCGCGTGCTGCCGATGATTTCCATCTTCGAGTTGCGCACGCTGCTGCCCGAGGCACACGTCAAGGAGCCCGAGGACCTGAGGGTGATCTGATGCCCGCGCTGTACGGCCTGATGGCGGAATTCCGATCGCCGACCGACCTCGTCGACGCCGTTGTCAGGGCGCGACAGGCCGGGTATCAACGGATGGATGCGTACACGCCGTTTCCCGTCGAAGGGCTTGCCGGGGCGCTCGGCTTCCACGAGCGCCGCGTGCCGCTGATTGTGCTGCTTGGCGGGTTGACGGGCGCGGTGGCGGGCTACGCCCTGCAGTACTGGGCGTCGGTCATCGCCTATCCGATGAACATCGGCGGCCGGCCGCATCACAGCTGGCCGGCGTTCATCGTTCCGGCCTTCGAGACGACCGTTCTCTTCGCCGCGTTCGCCGCCGTGCTGGGCATGCTCGCCTTGAACGGGCTGCCGATGCCGTATCACCCGGTGTTCAACGTCCCGCGCTTCGCGCTCGCGAGCCGCGACCGGTTCTTCCTCTGCATCGAGGCCGAAGACCCGAAGTTCGACCGGGAAGAGACGCGGCGGTTTCTCGAGACGCTCGAGCCGCGCGAGGTGAGTGAAGTTGAGGAGTGACGTGCCGCACAGGCCCGGAGGCGTGCGCCATCGGCTCGCGCTGGCCGCGCTCGTCGCGGCGACGGCCATCGCATGTCGGCGGGACATGCAGGACCAGCCGAAGTACGAGCCGCTCGAGCAGAGCGATTTCTTCGCCGACGGCCGCGCGGCGCGGCCGATCATCGACGGAACGGTCGCGCGTGGGCATCTGAATGATGACGAAGTGCTCTACACGGGCAAGGACGGCGGCGCGCCGGTCGAGGCGTTTCCCGTCGCGATCAGCCACGAAACGCTCGAGCGGGGGCGCGAGCGCTTCGACATCTATTGCGCGCCCTGCCACGATCGGCTCGGCAACGGCGACGGCATGATCGTCAGGCGCGGCTACCGGCGGCCGCCCTCGCTGCACGTCGATCGGTTGCGCGCCGCGCCGCCAGGGCATTTCTTCGACGTGATGACGAACGGATTCGGCGCGATGCCCGACTACCGTCATCAGATTTCCGTCCCGGATCGGTGGGCCATCGTCGCGTACATCCGGGCGCTCCAGCTGAGTCAGCGCGCGACGATCGCGGACGTGCCGGCCGGCAGGCGGCGCGAGCTGGAACGACAGCAGCCGTAGCCGCACCCTGCGTCCGGCTGGGCCGTACGTGGCGTCCGGCTTTAGCCGGACCTTCGGGAGTGGCGTCCGGCTTTAGCCGGACCTTCGGGAGTAGTGTCCGGCTTCCCCCTTCGCGCGGAGCTTCGGCGGACCGCCATAGCCTTGGCGGAGGCGGTTAGCCGGACCCGAAGGAGACTCGAAGATCGATGAACGAAAACGCCCGATCCGTCACGTTTGCGCTCGACCGCCCGAAGCTCGCCGAGCTCGATCGCTTCCAGCGA
>JACPPN010000066.1 GCA_016190995.1 Acidobacteriota bacterium
CACCACGTACGACGAACGACTGGGTCCGGCTCAAGCCGGACACCACGAGAGGACGCCGAGAGCGCAGAGACACCTTTGGCAGGATCTTGGACTCTGGGGCCCTATGTGTGGTGAGCTTGGATCACCGGCTGGAGTTCCGTCGGCAGCCTCGTCGCACGTCGTCGTACGTGGTGTCCGGCTTTAGCCGGACCACACTCCAAATCCCAACCCCTGAATCCCGAGCCCGCCCTTCCACGGTAAAATCCCCGCAGCCGACCGGTTCCGACCGCACACCTGGCGCATCCGGCACTCTTGACCCGTGGTCATCAAAGCGTCGTCAGCGCAGGAGATCCGCCGACTGATTGCCGCGCTCTCGAGCAGCAGCCTCATCGAGCGCGAGTCGGCCATTGCCAGGCTCGCCATCATCGGCGCGCGCGCGGTGGATCAGCTCACCGGCATCGCCATGTGCGGTGCGCCGGCCGAGGTACGGATCGCGGGCCTGCGCGCCCTGGAAGGCATCCCGGATGCGCGCAGGATCGAGGCGGCCGCGCGCGCGGCGGAAGAATCGCATCCCGGCATCAGCGCCGCGGCCATCGCGGTCCTTCGAGCACATCTCAGATCGAAGAGCCGCACAGCGGCTATCGCGCTGGATCGTCTCGCCACGCTGGCGCTCGACTCTGCGCGCCCCGAGCCAGTCCGAATCGCCGCAATCGAAGCGTTGGGCGACGTACCGACGGCAATCATCGCGCCGCTTCTCGCCGAGCTCGGCGACGATGTATCGCCGGCCGTGAGGCAGCGCGCGAAAGCGACCGGCAGCGTTCCCGAGACGCCTTCGGAGCTGACCAGCGCCCCCTTGCGGCTCGAAGATGATCCGGCGGCGACGCGAGCCCTCCTGCGCGCCGCCCAAGGCGCCTCATTGACGGAGCTGCACCGCCTGCTTGCCGACGTTCGGGCGAGGGAAGAGAGCGAACCGGCCGGCGCGCGACGGGCGGAATGGCGCGTTGCGCGAGGCATGATTCATCAGGCGCTGGCCGATCGCGGGAGCAGGATTGCCCTCTACGACCTGCGGGAGGCGCTCGAGCACTCGCGCGATCCGCTACCCGTGGGCTTTCTGTCAGCAGTCGCAAAGATTGGCGACGGCTCGTGCCTGGAGCCGCTCGCCGCGTCGTACGTGGTCGCCCGACAGGAAAAACGCGACTGGTGGGCGCACCACCTGGCGGATACGTTTCGGACGATTGCAACGCGCGAGGGGCTCACCCGTCGTCACGCGGTGGTCAAACGGATCGCCGGTCGATGGCCTGACACGGTGCGTGAGCTGCTGGGAACGCACCGCTAGCCGTGCTCGCCCGGCCTGCGTGTGTACGAACAGGTCAAGTTCGGTGCGCAAGCCCGGGGCCCCCAACGCGGCAGCCGCGTTGGGGTGGAAGCCGGGCTTCCTCAATACGCCTTCGCGAAATACACGTCCACGGAAGCGGGTCTGTCACATCGGATGCAGCGTCCGCCGGGCGTCCCCCGATCGGCCGGCATGTTGCGGATCGTGGCCTGTGTCTCCGACTTGATCTCCGCTTCACACTCCTCCGTGCCGCACCAGGGCGCCAACACGAAGCCGGGTCGCCCTTCCAAGATCTGGCGGAACTCTTCGTACGACGAAGCACACGTCGTGTGATCCTCGCGGAATCTCAGCGCGCGCTCGAAGATCGATCGCTGCACATCCTCGAGCAGCGTCGCCACCGTCCGGGCCACACCGTCCATCGGCACTGCCAATTTTTCACGCGAGTCGCGTCTGACGAGGACCACCTGAGAGCGCTCGATGTCCTTGGGCCCGATCTCGAGCCGGAGGGGAACGCCGCGGAGCTCCCACTCGGCGTATTTCCACCCGGGCGTATACGCATCCCGGTCGTCGAGCATCACCCGCACGCCGGCGTTGAGGAGTCCGGCCTGCAGCTCGCGCGCCCGTGGCAGCACCGTTTCCCGCCAGTCTCCGCGCGGAATCGGTACAATCACGACCTGGTAGGGGGCAATACGCGGCGGCAGCACCAGGCCGCTGTCGTCGCCGTGCGTCATGATCACGGCGCCCACCAGGCGGGTCGACGCGCCCCACGATGTGCCCCAGACGTACTGCAATGACTTGTCGCGCGCCTGAAACTGGATGTCGAACGCACGGGCGAAATTCTGGCCGAGGTTGTGGGACGTGCCCGCCTGCAGCGCGCGCCCATCCTTCATGAGCGCCTCGATCGAATACGTGCGGGCCGCGCCGGCGAACTTCTCGCTTTCACTCTTCCGTCCGGCAAAGACGGGCATGGCCAGCTCGTGTTCCGCCACGTCCTGGTAGACGCCGAGCATGCGCAGCGTCTCTTCTTCGGCCTCCGCTTCGGTTTCGTGGGCCGTATGCCCTTCCTGCCAGAGGAACTCCGTCGTCCGCAGGAAGAGGCGCGTGACTTTCTCCCAGCGGACGACGTTCGCCCACTGATTGATCAGGATCGGCAGATCGCGCCAGGACTGAATCCACTTCGCAAACATCGTCCCGATAATCGCTTCCGACGTCGGCCGGATGACCAGGGGCTCTTCGAGATCCTCGTTGCCTCCTCGCGTCACCCACGCCACCTGCGGCGCGAAGCCCTCGACGTGGTCCGCTTCCTTCAGCAGGAGACTGCGGGGGATGAAGAGCGGAAAGTACGCGTTCACGTGGCCGGTCGCCTTGAATCGTCGGTCGAGCGCCTGCTGGATCAATTCCCAGATGGCATAGCCGTACGGCCGGATCACCATGCAGCCCTTCACCGGCGAGTAATCGGCGAGCTCGGCGCGGCGCACGACGTCCGTGTACCACCGGGAAAAATCCTCGGATTGCGGCGTTATTTCCTTCACGAAGGCTTCTTTCTTCTCGGCCATCAAGGACTCCGATCGGGCGTGAGCCGCTCCGGAC
>JACPPN010000067.1 GCA_016190995.1 Acidobacteriota bacterium
GGTTCCTGTCGCGGTGATGTGCGAGGTCCGGCTGAAGCCGGACGCTACGAAAGAGCTGGTTTGTGGCGTCCGGCTTTAGCCGGACCTCCCGCCGAACCTCACATCTAACGCGCTATCATTGATTCATGCTTCCGACTATCGAGTGGCGCGATCCGGATACGGTCGTGATGGTGGATCAGCGCAAGCTGCCGGGCCAGGAGGTCTACGTCGAGTGTCATTCGGCGCAGGAGATGGCGCGCGCAATCAAGACGATGGTGATCCGAGGCGCGCCCGCGCTGGGAGTTGCGGCCGCGATGGGGATTGCGCTCGGAGTCCGCCGCAGCAAGGCGACGGGCACTCACCAGCTCGCGGCGGAGTTTTTCAGGATCTGCGAGCTCATCGGTGCCACGCGACCGACCGCCATGAACCTGTTTTGGGCCATCGATCGCATGAAGCGGGTATTCGCCGAGGCCGCGCGGAACGGCGAGTCGCCCGACCAGATCCGGGATCGGCTCGAGACCGAGGCACACAGGATCCACGACGAAGATGTTGCGAGCTGCCGGGCCCTGGGGGCAAACGGCGCGCCCGTCGTTCCGGACAACGCGCGCATCCTGACGCACTGCAACGCGGGTGCGCTCGCAACCGCAGGGTACGGCTCCGCGCTCGGCGTCGTTCGCGCGGCGAGGGATCAGGGCAAACACGTGTCGGTCGTTGCCGATGAGACGCGGCCGTTTCTGCAGGGCGCGCGCCTCACCGCGTGGGAGCTGCTGCGTGACGGCATTCCAACGACCGTGATCACCGACAGCATGGCCGGCCCGTTGATGCGTGAAGGGCAGATCGATCTCGTGGTCGTGGGTGCGGACCGCATCGCGGCCAACGGTGATGTGGCGAACAAGATTGGCACCTATACCGTCGCCGTGCTCGCCAAAGAGCATGGCATTCCGTTCTACGTCGCCGCGCCAGTCTCGACGATCGATCTCTCGATGCCAGACGGCACGCACATCCCAATCGAAGAGCGGAGCGAAAAGGAGGTGACGCACTTTGCCGGCTCGCGCGTGACGCCGGAAGGCGCTCAGATCCGCAATCCGGCGTTCGACGTCACCCCGCACCGGTTCATCAGCGGCATCATCACAGACCGCGGGCTGTTCCGTCCGCCGTATCTTGAGAGTCTCAAGCTGGCATTTGAGGCGGAAGGCGCGACGGCATAGAGTCCCTGGTCCCGGGTCCCGAGACGCAGAGGACCCAGCGCGGCCAGGGCCGCAACCACACGCGCCAACTGACCCCGGCCGCGTGAGATCGTCGCGCCACGACAAAATATGCACCGTTAGTAGTACAGAGGAAACGTCAGTACGATGTCCCTCCCGAGTGCCCGGTCCCCAGGCCCTGCGACCGGGGGGAACTCCCGGACTTGGAACTCGGGACGACCAGGGACTCGGGACTCAGAAGGAGCGATTGACGTGAACATGCTGGGCATCGAGACGTCGTGCGACGAAACCGCTGCCGCGGTCGTGGCGGAGACGGGCGATGTCTCGAAGCCGTGGACGATTCGATCCAGCGTCATCGCGTCGCAGGCCGACATTCACCGTGAATGGGGCGGCGTCGTTCCCGAGATCGCCGCACGCCAGCACGTACGGGACATCTGCGGCGTCGTGGAACGCGCGCTCCAGGACGGGCAGGTCGGCTGGCAAGACCTCGGCGCGATTGCCGTGACACAGGGCCCCGGTCTCGTCGGCTCGCTTCTGGTCGGCGTCTCGTTCGCGAAAGCGGTCGCCTTCTCGCTGGAGATCCCGCTGGTTGCGGTTCATCATCTGGCGGGCCATATCGAATCGCTTTTCCTCCACAACGGCACGTTGGCGCTTCCCGCCACAATCCTGGTGGTGTCGGGCGGCCACACCAGCCTGTATCACGTGCCGCGCGAGGGCGAATACCACCTGATCGGACGCACGCGGGACGATGCGGCCGGGGAGGCGTACGATAAGGTCGCAAAGCTTCTCGGGCTCGGATATCCCGGCGGTCCGATCATCGACAAGCTCGCACAACAGGGAAACGATCGCGCCGTAGCGTTTCCGATCCCGCGCATGACGCATCCGAACCGGAACGTCGCGAATCGGCTCGAGACGCCGCCGCCATTCGGACGTGCCTTCGCGGGAAGGACCGAGTTCAGCTTCAGCGGGTTGAAGACCGCGGTCATGCGTCATGTGCGGTCGCGTCAGACGGCGCTCGCGATGGCTGGCGCGACGACCGTGGACTCGCCGGAGAGCATCCGGCTCGCGGATCGAGAGATTGCCGACATCTGCGCCAGCTTCCAGCGCGTCGTGGTCGAGGCGCTGCTCGATCGCACGTTCGGAGCCGCGAGATGGCTCGGCGCGCGATCCGTTGGCCTTGCGGGAGGCGTCTCGGCCAACAGCCGGTTGCGCGCCGACGCGATGGAGCGCGGCCGCGCGCTGGACCTGCCGGTGTTCCTCCCTTCACTGTCGCTCTCGACCGATAACGCCGCGATGATTGCGGCCGCCGGGCTCCGCCGGTTTCGCGCGGGCCATCGAGCAGGACTGGACCTCAACGCGGAGGCATCGCTCGCGCTATAGCCGACAACAGTTGAGGCGAAGCTTCGTTACTTGACAGTCAACAGGTGACAGTCGACAGTACAGACTGATGGCTTGTGCACCGATGTTCACGCCGTGAGCGTTCCCACCAATCGCCGCTA
>JACPPN010000061.1 GCA_016190995.1 Acidobacteriota bacterium
CCTGAACATCGATCCGGTGTACTGGTCGCGCGGACGTCGGCGAGTGGGATCCGTGGGAAGCGGACCGTTGGGATTCGCGGCGGATGCGAGCCCTTTCCCGCTGATGACAAAGATCTGTTTCCCGTCCCGGCTGAAGATGGCGCCGGTCGGATACCACCCGGCGGGAATGAACCCGGTCACGTGGCTCCGATCCCGCTTCGAGATGTCGACCACGGCCACGGTGTTGTTGTCCGCATTCGCCACGAGCAGCGTCCGATCGTCAGGCGAGCCCGCCAGGCTGTTCGGCGTGCTGCCGGCCGGCGCGTCCGGATAGAGCGCAACCGAAATCTGTTCGCGTGATCGACCGGACGCAAGGTCCACTGCCCAGACGGCGTTCGTGTTCGCGCAGGCGACGAAGAGCCGGCCATCGCGCGTGAGCATCATGGCGTTCGGATGTTCGCCAACGGCAATCTCGCGCGCGACCGTCGCCGTAGCCGAATCGATCTCCAGGACTTTGGCCCCGCCCCAGACGGATACGTACAGCTTCTTCCCATCCGCGGACACCACCGACGTATACGGCTCCGCGGCAAGCGGCAGCGTCTTCTCCACCTCGCCTCGCGTCAGGTCGATGACGACAAGATCTTGCGGCAGCACGCGAACGACGAACAGGCGAGTGCCGTCCGGGTGTGGCGCAAGCCCGCCGACGAAGGCATTCTTCGCCGGCGGAAGCTGGATCACACGTAGTGGCGCGAGGCTGCCGTTTTCGTACTTCAATTCCTGCACGGCGTTCTGCGACGCGCCGGACGAGAACAGACGTGTGCCGTCGGGGTGCCACGCGAGCCCGAGCCAGGCATGCTCGAGCGGAAAGTGCTCTTTCGCGCTCCAGCTCGCGACGTCGATGACGCTCAAGGTGGGCTTGCCGTAGCCGTCATTGGTGACGATGAGGTGTCGCGCGTCGGGCGACTGGATCAGCGCGAGTGGAAGGTTGCCGACCGTCACATGGCGCCCCGCTGGCGCCAACCGCCAGCCGTTGTGGAGCGTCACCGCCCCCTCCTCGTCGCGACCGGGCTCAACGCGCGCCTCCTGCCGCTCGGCGCGCATCATGAGGCCGGCGATGAGGAGCAGGAGTGCGGCTGCGAGCAGTCCGGAGAACGATCGCTTGGTCATAGCTGGTGCCTCTCCAGGCGGTGCACATTCCGTTCGCCTCGCAAACGAAGCTTCGTTGCCACCGAGGCTTCGTGCGTGCTCGCCGGTTTGAGGCGAGGCTTCGTCACCGAACGGTGGACATTGTCGTGCATTCTTCACCTTTTTCCTACATTTTGGTAGGCCATCAGGGAATTGAATGGCTGTAACGATCGGCTCGGTTCCCCGCTCCTTGCCTGACCCTGGTGACTGCCATATGCTGGCGGGGCCGACAGGGAGGCTGGGTGACGGCGCCGATCCAGGTCCACGCGGTTGCGAAATCGTTCAACGGCAAACGTGTGCTCGACGACATCACGTTCGAGATCCATCGAGGCGAGGTGTTTGGTCTCCTGGGTCCGAACGGGGCCGGAAAGACGACCCTTCTCCGAATCCTGCTCGATTTGATCCGGCCCGATTCGGGTGAGGTGCGGGTCTTTGGCGCGCGCCTGGGCAGAGATGACCGCGGCCGCATCGGCTACCTGCCGGAGGAGCGCGGGCTGTATCCGCGACAGCCCGTACGCGCCGTCCTCGAGTATCTCGGCCGGCTGCACGGCTTGAGCGCGCGCGCCGCAGGCGCCTCCGCCGATCGGTGGCTCGAACGGTTCGACCTCGGTTCGATCGCCGGCCAGCGCGTCGAGCAGTTGTCGAAAGGCAACCAGCAGAAGGTCCAGGTTGCCGCCACGATGCTCGGCTCGCCTGCGATCGTGATTCTCGACGAGCCGTTCTCGGGCCTCGACCCGGTGAACGTCCGTCTCGTCATGAACGTCGTATCCGAGCTTGCCCGCTCGGGCACGGCAATCCTCCTCTCCGCGCACCAGATGTCGCTCGTCGAACACGCGTGCACGCGCGTGCTCATGATTGCAGAGGGACGGTCGGTCCTGTACGGCGATCTCGCCACCATCCGGCGACAGAATGCAGACGATTGCGTCGTTGTGAGCGGCGAGATTGACTGGAACATCAGGAGGGGCCCGCTCGTCGCCGATGTGGCCCCAGTGCGGGGCGGGGTGAGGGTGAAGCTGCAGGACGGAGTGTCGGCGCAGGAATACCTGGAATGGCTCGTCCGGTCCGGCGCGCGCATCGACCGCTTCGAAACGGCACACGTGCCGCTCGAAGACATTTTCCTGCGCTACGCCGCGGCGGCGGCGGCCGGCGGGACCACGGACGCCGGATGACGACGGTCTTGACGATCGCAAGATGGGAATTCCTGACGACCGTCAGGCGGCTGAGCTACATCCTGACGGTTGCGGGGCTGCCCGTGTTCTATCTTGCGATCGGCGGTTTCGTCGCGCTCGCGGGACGAGCGGCCGCAAAAGTCGGTCCGACCGACCGCCAGATCGGGGTCGTCGATCACGCGCGTATCCTGGACACGTCGTTGTTCGCGCACGAGCGCACGGACGCGGCCGACACGAAGGGATTGCCGGTGCTCGACGAAGACTCCACCCGTCGCTTCTATCTCTTCGAGGACGACGCGCGCGCGATAGACGCCGTTCGGACCGGGCGCGCGATTGCCGCGTATGCCATGGCGACCGACTATCTGGCATCCGGGCAGATCACCATGTACACGCGCGCCGGTGGCGGCCTCTTCGACTTCAGCCGGCGCTTTCTCGAACGCGAACGCCTCGCGACCATCATTCGCCACAGCCTGCTCGGCGCGCGCGTCACCGAGCAAATGGCCGAACGCATCGTCAGGCCTGAAGCCGATGTCGTGCAGATGCACGTGCTGCCGGATGGCGGAATCAGGCCCGCTCCGACCAGCTGGTCGATGTTCAGCGCGCTGGCCGGCCCCTTCGGGCTGTCGTTTCTCCTGAGCATCGCGATTTTTCTCTCCGCCGGCTTTCTTCAGCAAGCCACGCTCGAAGAGCGGCAGAACCGCGCCCTCGAGCTGCTGCTGTCGCTCGTCTCGCCTCGCGAGCTGCTCCTCGGCAAGCTGATCGGCCTGAGTGGCGCGGGCATGCTGCAGATCGGCATCTACTTCGCGCTGCTCTTTATCCCAGGCGTACCGGTGCTGGCGACGATGCAGGCGTCGGCCCGGGATCTCGTGCTGTCGGGAGTGTTCTTCATGCTCGGGTACGTGCTGTTTGCGACCCTGATGGCGGGAACCGGCATGCTGGGCCGCAGCCCGCAGGAAAGCGCCCAGCTCGCCAGCGTCTGGATGATTGGCAGCGCGCTCCCGATGTTCCTGCTGGGATCCGTCACCGGCGATCCGCGCGGCGTGCTCGCGCGCACGTTGTCGTTCGTGCCGCTCACGGCTCCCATCGCCATGCTGCTCCGGCTGGGCACCGGCAACGTGCCGGTGGTCGACGTCGTGCTGGCGGCCGCGTCAATCGTGATGGCGATCTATCTGTCGGTGGTCGGGGCGACGCGGCTGTTCAGGGCCGGCGCCCTGATGTACGGACAACGCTTCACGCTGCCCGTCCTGGTGCGGGCGATTCGCGAAGCGGGCGCGAATGCCTTTCACGACGTCTCGAGCGGCAGGCTACGCTGATCGTCGTCTTGTCGAGCACGATCGGGTGCCAGATCGAATTCGAGACGCGGGATGTAGCGGAGCCGTGCCTCCTCGAGCTCGTCGAAAATCTCTTCAGCCAGGGCCGGCGGTCCCACCACGCGGGCAAAGGGCCCAAAGCTGAGAATCCAGCTGCGAAGCGCCCAGTCGATGGTGACGTTCAGGCGCAGCAGGATGGAGCCGTCGGGCCGATCCGTCATGTGCTGCGACGCGTGCCAGACGCGATCCTTGACGTACGGCGCCACGCGCGCGGCGAACTCCACGTCGACCAGCTGCGGCGCGCCTTGGTGCACCCCCAGTGAGTGCGCGAAGGCCTCGTCTACCTCATTCGCATTCGGCGCGTCGAAGCGCTCTTCGAGCAGCGACAACTGCCTGATGCGTTCGACCGCGAACGTACGCACCTCGCGATACTGCTGCACGTAGCCGAAGAGATAGAGCCCGCCAGCCGCGTAGACCAGCCGATACGGATCGATGGCGTACTCCTTCGTGCGTCCGCTCGATGCAGAGTCGTAGCGCATGACGGCCTTGCGCTGATAGAGAGTCGCTTCCACCAGCCGCGCGATGATTTCCGCGCTCGCCGAATCGCCCCGCTTGATGCCCGGCGCCGTCTTCACCGCCATGATGGCCGGAAGCCGATCGAGGAAGCGGCGCACGCGCGGCGTGAGCACGCGCTCGACGCGCGCGAACGCCCGCGCCAGATCCGAATGGAACGGGCTGCCCGCCAGACACTCGACCAGCGTGCGGCTGAAGTAGAGCGCACACACCTCGGACAGGGTAAACCCGGTCTCGAGCCCCTTGAACGGCTCGCCGCTGAGCTTCCATCGCGTCTTTCCCTCGAGCTTGTCGTCGTACAAGGGAAAGCCGGCGGTCTGCAGCGCGTCGAGATCGCGCCGGATCGTGCGGGTCGAGACGTTCAGCTGCCGGGCGAGCGCGTCGATGCTGGCGCCGCTGCGGGCCCGCTCGATGGCCCGCAGGATCTCCCACTGACGGATCACTTCAGCGTTTCTCGGCACGGTGCGAATTGCGTAACTATACGCCGCATCATCTTTCGCCTCAAGCACTTAGGACTCGTCCGGGAATAACTGTGCCATTCTGGACGCCGATGCATCCCGCCTGGCTTCGTTGCTCCTCACTTACATACGCCAGGTATGCGCGCTCGTCGCGCCTTGCCAGGCCGGCGCCTCGACGCCCACAACGGCACACTTATTCCCGGACGAATCCTTGGGACTGTGACCTGACCTGTCACGCCTGACCCTTATAGTGGCGCGCAGCAAATGCGGAGGGCGCGATGAAGGTGCAGGATACGGAGCGACAGCCACTGCTGGAGGACGGTTGGATCGCCTGTGACCGTGCGGCGCGCAGGCAGCGGGTCGTTAATCGCCACCTGTGCGCGGCGTGCCGCGTGCGTCGGGCGCTCTTCAGGTTCGGTGGGGTGGTCAGGGCCGATCGATTTCATACGCTGTGTTTCCAGTGCTACCGCGCGCTGCGCGATCGGCTGCGATCGTCCAGCGCGTTGATCGTCCGGGAAGTCGGCGATCCGGGCAAATACGCCGAGCTCGATGGTCATCGTCGACGCGCGCAGATCGCGGCGCGTCACGCGGTCGAAGACGTCGCAGTCGCCGAGAAGGTCGTGATCGAGCGTCCCTCGGCCGTCGGGGACCTGCCAAAGGCGTGGCTGCCGTTCGTGAAGGGATGAGGGACTCCCCGCGGTCAAGCTTGTCTATGCGGTTGCAACCGCGACAGTACTCCGGCGGTCTGAGGTGACGCTTCGTTCACAGGCGGGGCCTTGCAGATCTTCCCGCCGCCAAATCCACCACGTTGGGTTGTTCCGAATTCTCGAAGCTGACGCAGGTTCATCCTGAGCTGATCGGCCGCCTTCGGGGCCGTTCTCGTCCATTTTCCAGGTCTGCCGGATTCACGGCGATTCTATGACGGAGGTCATAACAGGCGCTTCGGACCGTCCCGTACAGTAGCTCGTGTGAGTCATTCATCCGACATGTCGCAGGAGCGAGGTGCAGCCCATGGCCCGGAGCAGAACACCGTTGATGGTTGGTGTGACCCTGCTGGTGTCGTTCGCCGCCGTTCTCAACGCGTGCGCCAGGAAAACGGCCCCCACACAATCGGCGTCCTTGACGCCGCCCTTTTTGGAAACGCCCGTCCCACCACGGCCGGCGAAGTCGGCCGAGCTCGTCGAGCGTGGACGCACCGTGTACATGCAGAACTGCGTGCAGTGTCACGGTGAGACCGGCAAAGGAGACGGATTCGGCGCGCCGTTTCTGGTACCGCCGCCGCGCGACTTTACCGCGACCGAGTACAAATTCCGCAGCACCACCTCGGGCTCACTGCCGACCGACGAGGATCTGTTCCGGACGATCTCGCGCGGCGCGAATGGGACCGGCATGCCGCCGTGGCAGTACCTGCTCAACGACGAGGACCGCTGGGCGCTCGTCGAGTACGTGAAGCGCTTCTCGCCCAAGTTCGCGAACGGTCACGCGCCCGCCGTGGTGAAGCTGTCCGCGGCGCCCGGCTCGGTCGACGTGAAGCGCGGACGCGCCGTCTACGACAAGATGCAGTGCGCCAAGTGCCACGGCGACGACGGTCGCGGCATGGGGCCGTCGGCCTTGACGCTGAAGGACTCCACGGGACGGCACGTGAACTCGCGCGACTTCACCGTGCCGGGATCGTTCCGGACCGGCTGGACCGCCCCGGAGATCGTCCGCACGCTCCAGACGGGCATGAACGGCGTGCCGATGCCGTCGTACACCGAGGCCATGACGACGCAGGATATGTATGACGTGGCGGCCTTCGTCATCAGCCTGGCGGGCACGGGAGCGGGCGACCAAAAGCGTTCTGCGGCGCGCAGCATGGCTGGACTCGGGACGCCGGATCGCGTGATCACGCTGCGCGAGCACGCGTGGAAATACGAGCCCAGCGAG
>JACPPN010000055.1 GCA_016190995.1 Acidobacteriota bacterium
CTCGCGCATCGTCTCGGAAGGCACGCTGCGGGTCCTGGCCCTGTGTGCGATCGCGGTGAATCCCTGGGGCGGGTCGCTCCTTGCGTTCGAAGAGCCTGAGAACGGGGTCCATCCCCGCCGGCTCGAGCTGATCGCGAAACTCCTGCTCTCGCTGGCCTTGGAGCAGGGGCGCCAGGTCGTCGTCACCACGCACTCGCCCCTGTTCTGCGATGCCGTGCTGAAAAACGCCCGCTCGCGGCCAGGAGACATCGGGCTGTTCAACGTGCGGCGCGAGGGGCCGGCTACGGTAGTTCAGCCCTTCGACGTCGCGGGCCCGCTGTTCAAGGACCAACAGATCGCCGCGGCACTCACCTCCGGAACGGAGGACGGCCTCTTCGAGAGCCTGCTCCTGCGAGGGATGCTCGATGAGTAGCCCGCTCACGGTGGACGTCTTCGTCGAGGACCACGCGCACGAGGCATTTCTGGTCCCGATGCTCGAGCGGATCGCCAGGGAGGAGAATCTCGTGGCTTCGCCGCGGGTACGATCTGCGCGGGGAGGACACAGCCGGGCTATCGCCGAACTGAAGCTGTACCAGCAGGTCGTCGAAAGGGGCACGCCCGGCCTTGCCCTTCCCGACCTGCTGCTCGCTGGAATCGACGGCAACTGCTCGACCTTCGCGAAGGCGAAGAAGACCATTCAAGGCGCTACCCATGCGCCTTTCTCCCACCGACTGGTCGTGGCCTCCCCGGACCCGCACGTGGAACGCTGGTATCTGGCGGACCCGGACTCGTTCAGGGCTGTTGTTGGGCGTGGGCCCAGCATTGGCAGGAAGAAATGTGAACGCGACTACTACAAGAACGTACTGGCGAAAGCGGTCCGCCAAGCCGGCCATCCCGTAATGCTGGGAGGCACCGAGTTCGCGCGGGAACTCGTCGACAACATGGACCTGTACCGCGCCGGTAAGAATGACCGATCGCTCAAGGCCTTTGTAGACGACCTTCGAAGCACGCTACGAACAATTCAGCTACGGAATGCGTGCCAGGCGGAATGAATCGCGCGCTGTGGCAGATCTCGGGCGGCCCGGCATCGCGGTCGTACCTGGCGGTGCCCCGGTGAGCGACATGGAACCGACGATCAAGCAACTGGTCCTGAAACGGTTTCGCAGTATTCCATCAGAGCGCATGACGTTCGACAACCCGACAATCTTTGTCGGGCGTAATGGCTCGGGCAAGAGCAATCTCGTCAGCGTGTTTTCCTTCCTCGCCGAGGCGATGGCGTCGCCGCTCCAGGCGGTGTTCGACAAGGCGGGCGGCATCTCGGCCGTGCGCAACCGTACCTCGGGCCGGAGCTATCCGCCGAACCTAGGGTTGCGTGTTGATTTCGGCCGAATGAACGGACGGGCGGCGTCTGGCTTCTACGCGT
The DNA here is from genome assembly GCA_016190995.1 of Acidobacteriota bacterium. Classification (GTDB taxonomy): domain Bacteria; phylum Acidobacteriota; class Vicinamibacteria; order Vicinamibacterales; family JACPPN01; genus JACPPN01. The sequence goes on from JACPPN010000055.1 coordinate 1,403, forward strand.
TCGAGGTCAGGGCGCTACCCAACTACGGGTTCTCCGTCGTGCGCGAGCAGTGCTCGGTCGGCGGCGAGCGGCGCGCTCGCTCGTGGTTCGATCGCGTGGGCACGAAGTTCATGTCCAACGTGAATGGGATGAAACCCGCGCTCGACCCTGCTTCCCTGAGCCTGCCGCTGGTTGGCGGCGAGGCGAAGTTCGCGCCGGTGCTGCGCACGCTTGCCGCCATGCGCGTGTATTCCATCGAACCGGGGAAGCTGAGCGAGATGCAGGAGCCGGACAGCGGCACGAGCCTCAAGCCCGATGGCAGCAACGTCACAAGCGTGCTCAAGGAGATCGAGCGGCAGTCCGACACCGATTTCCAACGTATCTCGGCCATTCTCGCGACCATCGTGCCGAACACGACACGAGTACAGGTGAAGAAGCACGGGAAGAACCTGTCGCTCGAGTTCACGCAGGAATGGGGAGTGAAGAAGCGCCTCAAGTTCGAGGGCTTTAGCATGTCGGACGGCACGCTGCGGGCGATCGGACTGCTCGCGGCGGTGTTCCAGCGACCGGTGCCCTCGCTGATCGCGGTCGAAGAACCCGAGGCGACGATACACCCCAGCGCGCTGGAGTCGGTTCTCGACCTGCTGCACCACGCCTCGAGACACATGCAGGTCGTGGTCACCACGCACAGCCCCGAGCTGCTCGACGCGAAATGGATCACGGACCGCCACTTGCGCATCGTGGAGTGGACGGAGGGGGCGACGCGGGTCGCACCGGTCTCAGAAGTGACGCGCAAGGCGCTGCGCGATCATCTGATGGGTGCAGGCGAGCTGCTGCGCTCGAACGCACTCGATCCGGCGCCGCTGTTCGATGACCAGGCGAAGCTCATGCAGAGCGATTTCTTCGAGGAGCTGGCGTGATCATCCAGCCGATCGTCGAGGGACAGGGTGACGTGGCCGCTGTGCCGCTGCTTCTGCGGCGGCTGCGGGACGAGGCGCAGGCGTGGGGGCTCGAGGTGGGCAGGCCGCACCGCAAGCGGCGGACGCAGTTGGTGAACAAGGACTCTCTGCAAAGTGCGGTGCAGGTCGCTGGGCTGCGCGACGATTGCACGGGGATACTCGTCGTTTTCGACGCCGACGACGATTGCCCCAAGGAACTCGCGCCGACCCTCGAACAGTGGGCCTTGGAAGCAGCGGGCGGGAGACCCTGCGCAGTGGTCATGGCAAATCGCGAGTACGAGGCGTGGTTTCTCGCCAGCATCGAAGCATTGCGTGTGAGGGCTGGCATCTTGCCCGATGCGAACTCGCACCCGCACCTGGAGATGCCTCGCGATGCCAAGGGTGAGCTGGAACGACTCATGCCGCACGGCGCGAGCTACTCCGCCTCGGTCGATCAGGCGGCATTGACGGCGCATCTCGACCTGGAGATTGCGTACCGGCGTTGCCGCAGCTTCCGGAAGCTGGTGAGCGCCTTCGGCGCGCTGGCCGCAGCCGCTGGCGTGGCCCCCGCGGTATGGCCGCCCGCGGGGTGGGTTTCGTGAAATGGGCCGGGCGGTCTGGCAGATCTCGGGCGGCCCGGCGTCGCGCTCGTACGCCGAGGTCTTCCTGAAGGGCGGCGTCGCGCTGATCGGGCCGGGGGACGCCGGGCCGTGGGCGCCTGAGCGCGACGACGACGAGTTCGAGGGCGGCTTCGTGCAACGTTTCGCGAGCGAGGCCGCGGCCTGGACGTGTTTCTACTGCGCACGGGGATCGCGACGATAGCGGCAGTGGGGTCTCGTTGCAAGCGAGTACCTGAACGTGAACGCCTTCGACGACGTGAACGGGTGGGATCTCCAGCACGCGCGGCGCGTGCCCTGGTGCCGTCTCCCCGAGGACCACGCCTTCGGGAGCGTCGTCTTCGGCGCCAACCCCACCCGCTACTCGGGGGTGTGGAACGAGGAGGTCCTGGACTTCGCGGCGTGGTTCCTCAACTCGCCACGGTCCCACTGGCAGACGGCCTCGCTGCCGGACCTTCCCCCAGAGGAGCCGGGACGAGGATCTCGCGACGCGCCAGGAGGCGACGACGCTCGACCGCGTTCATGCCGCCATGCTCCTCCAGGCGGCTGGGCGCGCGAACGCGCTGCGGGCGTTCCTGAAGGCCGAGACGGAGCCCGGCTCTGGGTTCTCCGTCTCGCGAACGCGTTGTCGGCGCTGTACCCTACGGAGAGCGAGGAGAAGCGCCTGCTCGACGCCATGATCCTGGCGGTGCCGCGGTGACGACCGATTGGTCGATCGGGAAACCAATCGTTATTACGGACCATGCGCGGGTACGGATGGGCGAACGCGGCGCGAGGGAAGAGGATGTTCTGGCGGCCGTCCGGATCGGCGATCGCGAGCCGGCGCGACGTGGCCGAGTGCTCTGCCGCCTGACCTTGGAGTTCAATCGGGAATGGGACGGCAAATACTATGGTGCACAACAGGTTGCGCCGGTCATCGTTGAGAAAGAACATCAAATTGTGGTGGTGACGGTATTAACCTTCTACATCCGTGAACGGGGAACGCCATGACGATTACCTACGACAAGCAAGCCGATGCGCTCTACATCCGTCTGCTCGAAGGCGAGCACCAGTGCCGGGTGGTTCGACTCTCCGACGACATCGCCTTGGATTTTACGGGCGGCGAACAACTCGTCGGGATCGAAGTCCTGGGAGCAAGCCGGTTGTTCGAGAACCCCGAAGTCCCGACTATCGATCTTCAGGACCTGATCCCGCACGTTGCGGCCTGAAGCGTTGCGGGAGAAGTGATGGAACCGTGGTACAAAATCGCGACCCCTCGGCAGGAAGTGCGCGACGGCCGCTCGTTCGATCCGAACGAGTTCGCCATCGCCCTCGAGCAGGTGGTCAGCGGAAAAGGCCCGGAGGATTACCGCGATCCGGAGAAATTCTTCGCACGTACGAGCTTCACCCGCGCGCTTCGCGAGCACACCGGCATGGCGCTTCGACGACTCGCCGGAGAAACGCAGAATACGCCGCCGGTTCTCACGCTGATTACGCAGTTCGGTGGTGGCAAGACGCATACACTGACCGCCCTTTACCATCTGGCCAAGAACGGCAAGAAAGTGGCCGGCGATCCGGATATTCAGCGCCTGCTTGCCGAAGCCGGCCTTTCCAAGATTCCATCAGCCGAGGTCGCCGTATTCGTCGGCAATGCCTGGGACCCCAAACCCGGTCGCGAGACACCATGGATTGACGTCGCACGACAGCTCGCGGGCGACCGTGGCGTGGATGCTCTCGGAAAGCAGGCGAAAACAACGGCGCCGGGAACTGAGGCGATCGCAGCGGTGATCGAGGCGGCCGGTGGATCGACACTTTTTCTCTTCGACGAGGTGCTCAATTTCCTCAACCGGCATCGCGACATGGCCGATGCCTTTTATGCTTTCGTTCAGAACCTCACGGTCGCGCTCACGGGGGCGACAAAGGCAGCCGCCGTCATCAGCCTGCCGCGCAGTCAGGTCGAGATGACTGACTGGGACACCGCCTGGCAGGAGAAGATCTCGAAGGTCGTCCGCCGGGTTTCCAAGGATCTCATCGTCAACGACGAGTCAGAAATCGGCGACGTTATCCGCCGCCGGCTGTTTGAAGACAAAGGAAAAGAAGCCGCCGGGAAAGCAGCCGCAAAGACCTACGCGGACTGGTGCTTCGAGCGACGGGCACAGCTCCCGGCCGAGTGGACGGCCGTGGACACATCGGCTACCGAGGCGAAGGCGCGAGACTTTCTGAGGTCCCGGTTCGAAGCCTGCTTTCCATTTCATCCGGCGACGCTCTCCGTTTTCCAGCGCAAGTGGCAATCGCTCAGCCAGTTTCAGCAGACCCGCGGAACGCTGGCCATGCTGGCGCAATGGATTTCCTGGGCCTACCGCGATGGCTACCAGCGCGCTCGCCGTGAACCGCTGATCACGCTCGGCTCCGCACCTCTCGATGTCTCCGAGTTCAGAGCCGTGATTCTGGGACAGCTGGGAGAGCCAAAGCTTCAGGCGGCGATCGAGACCGACATCGCCGGCCAGCAGAGCCATGCCCGCGCGCTCGATGCAGACACGAGCGGACCGCTCAGAGACATCCATCGGCGCGTCGGTGCGGCGATTCTGTTCGAGTCTTCTGGCGGGCAAGGCGACAAAGCCGCGCACCTGCCCGAGCTGCGCTTTGCACTCGGAGAGCCAGGGCTTGACACCACATCCATCGACAACGCAGCCGTGGCGCTCGAACGCCGCGGCTACTACATCCGCAAAGCTGGGGCGGACGGCTATCGCTTCGGTTTCAATCCCACGCTGAAGAAGGTCGTCAGCGACCGCCGGGCGTCCCTCGAAGACGAGGAAGTCCGGAAGGCCACGCAAACGCTCGCGAAGAAGGAATTCGAGCGAGGAGCGACGTTGAGCGTGGTTGTCTTCCCCGAAGACGGCACTGCGGTCCAGGATTCGACTCGACTTGTCCTTGCGGTGATCGAACCGTCCGATGAGTGGAGCACCGACAGCGCTATTCGCAAGACACTCGCGCAGTGGACGAAGGCGCGGGGGACGTCGCCGCGGCTGTATCCGGGCTCGATCCTGTGGTGCGTGCGAAAGCCGGGTCGAGAGCTGCGCAACAACGTTGAGTTGCTGCTCGCGTGGAAACGAGTCGAGCGCGAACTGGCCGACGGCTCGCTCGGCGCCGAATTCGACCGCTCCGACCGCAGCGAGATCGCGACCCAGGTGCGCGATGCCGAGGACGCGGCGCGAGACGAGATCTGGGCGTCGTATCGCTTCGTAGTACTCGCCGACAGGACCACGCCCGACGGCATCAAAGAAATCGATCTGGGCGCCGGCCACTCCAGCGCATCAGACACGCTCTGCGGTCGCGTCCTCGCGGCGCTCAGAGCCAGGTCGCTGTTGAACGAGTCGCCCGGTGCCGGTTATGTCGAGCGACGTTGGCCGGAACCGTTCAAAGAAACGGGCGCGTGGCCGCTCTCAAGTCTTCGGCAGGCGTTCCTCACTGGCGCGATGGAGCGGCTGGTCGACGTGGATACGTACTTGAAATCCAAAGTGCCAGAGTTCGTCTCGCGGGGTGACTTCGGATTCGCGTCAGGGCAACAATCGGATGGCACGTACGCACGGGTCTGGTTCAACGAAGTCGTGCTTGCTGACGAAGTCCTCTTCGAGGCCGGCGTCTACCTGTTGACCAAGCAGCGGGCGAAGGCACTGAAGGCAGCTCCCGTGACAACGCCAGGAGCAACGGTCACCGAACCCGCGTCCGAGCCAGCTCCCGGCCCCGCTGCAGATCTGTTGCCTCCGACAAAGCCTGGCGAGCCGCTCAAGCGCCGTGTTCGAATCACCGGCAACATCCCTCCTGAGCTCTGGAACCGGCTCGGGACCAAGTTGATCCCGAAAGTACGCGCCGGCGAAGAACTGCGCGTCGGCATCGACATCACCGTCGAAGTAGACAGAACGTCGACCCTGGAGTCAGACCTCCGGCTGATTCTCGAAGACCTCGACCTTGCGGATCGCGTGCGAGTTGAGAGTTCTTAGTTAGTTAGGCGCGCGTCTGGAAGAAAGCTTTAATGAAAGCAATGTATGATTATCTGCTGGGTGTCCCCGGTTCCCGGATCGGGCGGGTGCTCGTATTCTTCAGCCAGACGAAGATGAAGTCGTGTCGCCATGCGCGGGCGCGACGCGCCGCCGGGCCGCGATTGGAGGGTACTGTCTATGAAGGTCTATGACCCGGCCAGCGTCCGCAATGTCGCCGTTGTCGGTCACAGCGGCGCTGGAAAGACGCAGCTCTCCTCAGCCGTGCTTTTCAGCGCCGGCATGGTCAATCGGTTGGGGAAGGTCGACGATGGGACGACCGTGACGGATTTCGACGAAGAAGAGATTGCCCGCAAGCACACCCTCGGATCCAGCCTCGCGTTCGTCGAGTGGAACAAATCCAAGATCAACCTGATCGATACGCCTGGCGTCGCGAACTTTTTTGCCGACGCGCGCGCTGCGCTCCATGTGGTTGACGGCGCGGTCGTGGTCGTCGATGCGGTCGCCGGGGTGGAGGTGCAGACCGAGAGCGTGTGGAGCGAGGCGGAGGCGCTCGGGCTGCCCACGCTCGTCGTCCTCAACCGCCTCGATCGGGAGCGCGCCAGCCTCGATCGCACGCTGCAGTCGTTGCGCGACGCCTTCGGCCGTGCGGTGATGCCCATCCAGCTGCCCCTCGGAGAAGAGAAGGATTTTCGGGGGGTCGCCGACCTGGTGGCGATGAAGGCGCTCGTGTTCGAGACCGACGGAAGCGGCAGGTTCAGGCAGGAGGAGATTCCTGCCGCGATGAAGGACGCCGCCAACACGTCGCGCGAAGCGCTCATCGAGATGGTCGCGGAAGCCGATGACAGCCTGATGGAGAAGTTCTTCGAAGCGGGCACGCTCACGCAGGAGGAGCTCGTTGAGGGTCTGCGGCGCGCGACGCTGGAGCGCCGCGTCTTTCCCCTCCTCTGCACGTCGGCGATCCTGAATATCGGGGCGCAGCCGCTCCTTGACGCCATCTTGTCGTACGTGCCCTCCCCGGCCGATCGTCCCGTGAAGGGCGTCGACCGGAAGTCGGGCGAGGCGAAGGACTTGCGCGCCAGCGAGACCGACCCGTACGTGGCCTACGTCTGGAAGACCATCGCCGATCCCTTTGCGGGACGCATCACCCTCTTCCGCGTCGTCTCGGGCTCGCTCAAGGCCGACACGACGATCTCCAACGGCACGAAGGATTCGCCGGAGCGTCTGGGACATCTGCTGCTCCTCCAGGGCAAAACCCAGGCGCCCGTGCCGGAGATCAAGGCCGGAGATCTCGGAGCGGTCTCCAAGCTCAAGGACACCCAGACGGGCGACACGCTCGCCGACAGGAATACGGGCGTGGCGATTCCCCCGCTGAAATTCGCAGAGCCGGTGCTGTCGTACGCGATCGAGCCGAAGAGCCGTGGCGACGAGGAGAAAATCAGCACGGCGTTGCAGCGCCTGCAGGAGGAAGATCCGACCATCCGCTACACCCGCGACGCGCAGACCAAAGAGCTCCTCCTCTCGGGACAGGGACAGCTGCACATCGAGGTCACCGTCGCGAAGCTGAAGCGGCGGTTCGGCGTCGAGGTGAACTTGAAGCTGCCGCGCATTCCCTACCGGGAGACGATCACGGCGGGGACCGAAGCGCACGGCCGGCACAAGAAGCAGACGGGCGGACATGGCCAGTTCGGCGACTGCAAGATCCGCATGGAGCCGCTGCCGCGCGGCTCCGATTTCGAGTTCGTCGATGACATCTTCGGTGGCGCGATTCCCCGACAATTCATCCCGGCCGTCGAAAAGGGGATCCAGGACGCGCGGCACCGGGGCTTCCTCGCGGGCTACCCGGTCGTCGACTTCAAGGTCACGCTCTTCGACGGGTCGTTCCACCAGGTCGATTCGAACGAGCTGTCGTTCAAGCTCGCGGGATCGCTCGCCTTCAAGGAGGGCATGTCGCGGGCGCGCCCGACGCTGCTCGAGCCGGTCATGAACGTGGAGGTGTACGCGCCGAGTGATTACGCCGGCGATTTGATGGGGGAGCTGAACAGCCGCCGCGGCCGCATTTCCGGCATGGACACGCGGGGCACCACGACGGTCATCAAGGCGCAGGTGCCGATGGCGGAGATGCTCACCTACGAGCAGCAACTCACGTCAGCGACCGGTGGCCGCGGCTCGTATCACATGGAGTACTCGCACTACGACGAGGTGCCGACGCACCTGCAAGCGAAGATCATCGCGGCCGCGAAGGCCGAACGGGGTGAAGAGGCGGCCCAGGAAACCTAGGAAGAATTGCAGATTGAAGAGC
>JACPPN010000060.1 GCA_016190995.1 Acidobacteriota bacterium
CACGAAGATTCCGTGGCGAAACGTTGCTGGTCCGTAAAGAGAGTCCGCTCAGTAGAGCTCGGGCTCAGCAGGGCTCGAAGAGGAGGATGTGATGCAAGGCGACAAGATCGGTGAATCATCGGGGAACGTGACGTCTCGAAGGGTACTGGCGAATCCTGGCGGCGGCCCAAAGATGGAAACCACTTTTGAAGCGAGTGGGAAGCTGCTCGGCGTGGAAGACAAAGAAACTGGCACCTACTCGTCAGTGGTCCGGCCGGACGGCACCCTGTTCGGAGAAGGACAAGGCATCATCATGGGCAAGGGTGGCGAGCTGGCTACGTGGGTGGGCCAAGGTGTGGGCACGATCAAGCAGGACGGGGCCGTGAGTTATCGCGGCGCGGTGTACTACCAGACCTCATCGCCGCCTTGGGCACGGCTGAACAGCGTGGCCGCGATCTTTGAATACGAGGTGGACGCCCAGGGGAACAGCCGCGCTCAACTCTGGGAATGGAAGTAGCGTTTCCCCGACGGCCCTCGTGCAGGGAGTGTCGCGGCGGCGGCCCTCTACACTCACACCAACGCGACCCTTCTGCCTTTGGTCCAGGGATCGCTGGTTCAGATCCAGTCGCCCCCCAACCACATTCACAGGTCCCGGGCCATTCCACCATGTATCCGAGCGCCCGCGCGTTGTCTCGGACCCGGGCGTCACGCGTCACGATCGTCACGAGTTGGGGGCGCGCAGGACACACAGAGTCCAAGATCCCATAAGATTTGCCTCTGTAGTCTCGGCGTCCTCCGTGGTGAATCACATGAAGATTCTCAAGTTTGGCGGATCGTCGCTGGCGTCGCCCAATCGTATCAAGGCGGTCGGCCGCATCGTCCTCAACGAGGCCGACACGCATCCCCTGGTCGTCGTCGTTTCCGCATTCGAGGGCGTCACGAACCAGCTCCTCGCATGCGCACGACTGGCCGATGGGGGCGACCCGGCCTACGAGCGTCTCTACGAAGAGATCGCGCGCCGCCATCGCGCGGCCCTCGACCACCTCGTAGGGGGGCGACGGAACCGCCGGACCCGAGCGGCGATCGATCGGCTCCTGGGCGAGCTTCGGGAGATCCTGCACGGTATCTCGTTGCTCCGATACGCACCGGCCCGCGCGCTCGACATGACGGCCAGCTTCGGCGAGCGCCTTTCTGCACCCATCGTCGCCGCAATGCTGGACCGCTCTCGCCCCGCCCGTTCCGCCGATGCCAGACAGTTCATCGTGACCGACGATCGCTTCACGCGCGCCAACGTCATTTTTGGAAAGACCAACCAGGCGACGCGCGCCTACTTCAAGCGAGCCTCCGGAACGCGCCGGCCGGATCGACCAATCCCCATCGTCACCGGGTTCATCGGCGCCACCGAGGATGGCCGCACCACGACGATTGGCCGGGACGGCTCCGACTACACGGCGGCCATCGTCGGAGCCGCCCTCGGCGCGTCGGCTATCGAGATCTGGACCGACGTCGACGGCGTCCTCAGCGCCGATCCCAGGGCGGTGCCGGCCGCGTTCGTGCTGCCACACATGACGTACGAAGAGGCGATGGAGATGTCCTACTTCGGCGCCAAGGTGCTGCACCCCGCGGCGATCGCGCCGGCCGTGGCCAAGGGCATTCCCATCCACATCAAGAACACCCTGAACCCGGCTGCGCCCGGGACGCTCATCTCGCGGAGCCAGGGGGACTGGGACGGTGTTGCCAAGGGCATCACGTCGGTGGACGACATCACCCTGTTGACGTTGCGCGGGCTGGCCATGGTCGGGGTGCCCGGGACGGCCGAGCGGCTGTTTCGAACCCTGGCGGCGCGGCGGGTGAACGTCATCCTGATCTCGCAGGCGTCGTCGGAGCACACGATCTGCTTTGCGGTGAGCCGCGCCGACGCCGCCGAGGCGACGCGGGCCGTCCAGGCCGAGTTCCGGTTCGAGCTGCAGCACAGCCTGACGACGCTCGAGCAGAGGCCCGATCAGAGCATTGTCGCGGTCGTGGGCGAGCGGATGAAGGGAACGCCCGGAGTCTCGGGAAAGGTGTTCGGGTCGCTGGGCCGCCACAACATCAACGTCAGCGCCATCGCACAGGGCGCCTCGGAGCGCAACATCTCGTGCGTGATCGACTCGGCGCAGCAGGTGCGCGCGCTCAACGTGATCCACCAGGCGTTCTTCGAAAAGTGCAAGCGTCTGGCGCTGGTGGTCGTCGGGGTCGGCAACATCGGGGGGGCGCTCTTGCGACAGCTCCACCAGCAGCGCGGGTATTTGCTCGAGCGCGGCTTCGACGTGCGCGCCGTGGCAGTGGCCAACAGCAAGCGGTTCATGGTGGCGGCCGACGGGCTCAACCTCGCGCGCTGGCGAGAGGCGCTTGCCGAGGCGCCGCACCGCATGAACCCCGAGGCCCTGGTGCGCGCGATCGCGAGCCTGGGACTCACGAACGCCGCGCTCGTGGATTGCACCGCCGCCGACGCCGTGGTCGACGCCTATCCGGATTTCATCAATGCCGGCCTCCACATCATCACCCCGAACAAGCGCGCCAACGTGCTGCCGTGGAGGCGCTACGCGAATCTCATGGATCTGGTACGGACACGCCAGAAACATCTGCTGTGCGAGGCCAACGTCGGGGCGGGCCTGCCGGTGCTCTCCACGCTCAACGACCTCATGGCGAGCGGCGACGTCATCGTCAAGGTGGAAGGCATTCTCTCAGGTACGCTCAGCTATCTCTTCAACACCTTCGACGGCACGCGTCCGTTCAGCGCCCTGGTGCGCGACGCACACAGGCTCGGCTTCACCGAGCCCGATCCCCGTCGCGATCTATCGGGCGAGGATGTCGCCCGCAAACTGCTGATCCTCGCGCGCCAGATGGGCCTGCAGATGGACATCACCGACGTTCGCGCCGAGAGTCTCATCCCGCGCCGCCTGCGCACCGGCCCGTTCTCCGATCGCTTCTTCTCGGCCTTCGCGCGCTCGGACGCCGAGATGGCCGGCCGGTTCGCGCGCGCGCGGGCCGGGCATCGGGTCCTCAGATACACCGGCAGACTGGAGAAGGGAAAGGCGGTCGCGGGCCTGGAGGAATATCGCGCGGATCACCCGTTCGCGGCGACAAAGGGGAGCGACAACGTCATTGCGTTCACCACGAACCGGTACGCCCACACGCCGCTCGTCGTGCAGGGGCCGGGCGCGGGCGCCGACGTCACGGCGATGGGCGTGTTCTCGGACATCCTGAAACTGCTCTACTATTTGCCGCGTTAACAGGATGGCTGAAAAAGACTCACCACAGAGCGCACAGAGCACACGGAGTCCAGATAGTACTGGAGTTTTCTTTGTGCTCTCTGCATCCTCTGTGGCGAATCGGGGGCTTTTCAGCATCCTGTTAATGGGTCCGCGGCGGGTGATCATCCGTCGATCGTCGACTTGCTGCCGCGGACGAGCCGGTCGATGGCTCCGCGTACCGCATCGTAATCGTTCGGCACGTCGACGGGCGGATTCGCGTATCGCGGCGTGATATCCGGCAAGGCGCGCGTGTGGTAGGCGATCTTGAAGTCCGGAAACTTCAGTCCGCTTGCCGTTGAGATCACGATGACGCGGTCCGATCGCCGTAGTTCGCCGCGCGCCACCAGCTTCTCGAGCGCCGCCAGCGCCACCCCCGTGTGCGGACAGTTGAACGTGCCCGTACGATCCGCGCGCGCCGCCGCATCGGCGAGCTCGTGTTCCGTCGCCTGCTCGACGAGGCCGTCATACCGCTGCAGCACCCGGATGGCCTTCCCAACCGACACGGGATTGCCGATCTGAATGGCCGAGGCGAGCGTCGGGCGCGCGGTGACCGGCTGAAACGTCCAGTTGTTCCGGTATGCCAGATACAGCGGATTGGCGGATGCGGCCTGGGCGACCACGAGCCGCGGCCGCTTCGTGACGAGCCCCAAATTCTGCATCACGCTGAATCCAGCGCCAATCGCGCTGATGTTCCCGAGATTTCCCCCGGGCACGATGATCAGATCGGGCACCTGCCAGTCGAACTGCTGCACGATCTCGATCGACAGCGTCTTCTGCCCCTCCAGCCGCAGGCTGTTCATCGAGTTCGCCAGATACACGCCTTCCTCGGCCGCGAGCCGCTGCACGATGGCCATGCACCCGTCGAAATCGGTATCGAGCGCCAGCACCAGGGCGCCATTGGCCATCGGCTGCGCGAGCTGCGTCGGCGACACGCGCGCGCGCGGCAGGATGACAATGGCCGGAATGCCAGCCACGGCCGCGTACGCCGCGAGCGATGCAGACGTGTCGCCGGTCGAGGCGCACGCGACCGCCCGCACGTACGCGCCGTCGGCCATCATCTGCTTGACGACCGATACGAGCACCGTCATCCCGAGATCCTTGAACGATCCCGTGTGAGAGTTTCCACACAGCTTGATCCAGAGATCGTCGAGGCCGAGCTCGGAGCCGTAGCGCTCCGCCCGGAACAGCTGGCTGCCGCCTTCGCCCGTCGAGACAAGATTCTCGTCGCGGATGTCGGGACAAACCCATTCCCGCTTCCCCCACACGCCCGACCCGCGGGGCCACGCCGTCCGCTTGAACCGCTCGTCGAAGAGGCGCATCCAGTCGGCGGCGCTCCGACCCCGGAGCGCGTCGAGGTCGTGGACGACCTGCAGCAGATTGCCGCAGTGCGGACACCGATAGGTCGGCGTCCAGATCGCATGATCGCCCGGGCAGCCGGCAACGCATTGGAGCACGGCCCGATAGTAGGTCATGAAGCGTTCGCTCTCGTCACGTCACACCAATGGTGCTGAACAAGCACCTGATTCACCAACGCGCCCGGAGGAATGATTCGCGAAGAGATCCTGGCTCCGCGTCCTTCGCGCTCTCCGCGGTGATGGCTTTGGTTCACAGGCTCTCAGCAATCCGCACGGGCTCGAGGCGAGCCCCTTCTCGAGCGGCTGCGAGTGTTCTCACCTGACACGCGATCCCGAGCCGGCGGTACACACCAGCCAGCAGTTCGGCGATCTCGGCTTCGTCCTGCGCGGCGAGCGCGACGACCGACGGCCCCGCGCCGCTCAAGCACACCCCCAGCAGACTCGGGTGCTCGAGCGCCAGAGCTTCGGCGAGGCCAGGCACGAGCGGCTGCCGGTGCGGCTGGTGCCAGCGATCGCGAAGGGCCTCGCGCAGATCCTCGTACGCGCCGGATTCGAGCGCGCGCAGCAACAGGGCCATGCGCTGCACGTTGAAGATGGCGTCCTTCAGGGACACGGCCGCCGGCAGCACACGGCGCGCCACTGCCGTCTCGAGCGGCAGCGCCGGGATCGCGACAACGGCGCGGATCGCCGCGGGCCAGCGCCACGCACGGGCGGTGACGCGTCCGTCTTCGTGCTGGCAGCTCGTCGTGATCCCGCCGAGGAGCGCGGCCGCCGCGTTGTCGGGGTGTCCCTCAATCAGGGTTGCGATCGACAGCCACTCGTCGACCGGCCTAGCCCTCGCAAGGGCCTCGTAGAGCTTCAGGCCCGCGACCGTCGCGGCCCCACTGCTGCCAAGGCCCGCGCGCAGTGGAATGTCGCTCCACACGCGGACTCGGACGTCAGGGAGAACGGCCCCATCCTGACTCGCGACCGCGCGGAACGCCTGCTCGATCCGATTCTCACCAACGAGGTCCAGATCCTGCAGATTGAACTCCAGGCCGTTCGCTTGAGACGGGAGGACCTCCACGCGCAGCCGGAGGTAGAGCTCTACGGCGACGGCGAGCGTGTCGAGTCCGGGGCCGAGATTGCTGATCGAGCCGGGGACGATGATCTCGAACGAGTGAAGGAGCGGCTGTTGTGTCACGCGGGTCCGCGACCCCGGGCCGTGAGGTCGCGGCCATCATCTTAACCGACCGCGAGACGGCGATGAGGACGGTCACGAAGCTCGCCTCAAACCGACGGGTGGCAACGACGCCTCGGTGGCGTCGAGGCTTCGTTCCTAGGCGGCGGCTCGACTCCGCAACGCGCAGTGCTGACTAGGCTCGTTCGAGCACGACCGTCCCGGCATGACCACCATTGCCGCACAGGCTGGCCACGGCGTACCGGGCGC
>JACPPN010000072.1 GCA_016190995.1 Acidobacteriota bacterium
GCCCGTCGGGCCCGCCGTTCTAGTAGAACAAACGCTTTCTTGACTGGAACACACGTTCTCCGGCGTTTGTTCTACAGAGGGCGCAGAGACCACTCTCTTACGATCTCGAGTCCGTGTGCTCTGTGCCTCTGTGGTGAACCTCTTTCATCGCGTTGTTAAGGCTGTTCGCCCCGCATCTCACTCACCCGCCGCGGTTTGACTTCGTCAAGAAGGGTCAGTACGATCGCCCACTGGGTTCACACAACCATCCTGGGATGCCATGACCATACGTGTGCAGCAGGACCAGGGCGTCGACGCCCACGGCCTCATCAGCGCCTCACGGGTCTTCTGGAACCTGAGCGCGCCGGCGTTGTACGAGGAGGCGATTCGAAGGCAGGAGGGGCTGCTTGCGGCCGGTGGCCCGATCGTGTGTCGCACCGGCCATCACACGGGCAGATCGCCGAACGACAAGTTCATCGTGCACGAGCCCTCCAGCCAGCATCGCATCTGGTGGGGAAAGGTGAACCGCCCGATCGAGGAAGGACAGTTCGACCGTCTTCACGAGCAGATGCTGTCGTTCCTCAAAGGCAAGGAGCTGTTCGTTCAGGATTGCTACGCGGGAGCGGATCCCGACTACCGTCTCCCTCTTCGCATCATCACGGAAACGGCGTGGCACAGTCTTTTCGCGCGCCACATGTTCATCGTCGATGCCGATCGCGAGAAACTGGCGCGGCATTCCCCGCAATTCACGGTCATCGACGCGCCCCGCTTCCAAGCCGACCCCGCAAAGCACGGGACACACTCGGAAGTCTTCATCCTCGTTCATTTCGGCAGGCGGTTGGTGCTCATCGGCGGGACGAGTTATGCGGGGGAAATCAAGAAGTCCATCTTTACGGTCATGAACTACCTGATGCCGCTGCAGAACGTCCTGTCGATGCACTGCTCGGCGAATGTCGGTGTGGCCGGAGACGTGGCGCTTTTCTTCGGGCTCTCGGGCACGGGCAAGACAACGCTCTCCAGCGATCCGGATCGTCGCCTGGTTGGCGACGACGAGCACGGGTGGAGCGATCGTGGTGTCTTCAATTTCGAGGGGGGCTGCTACGCGAAGATGATTCGCCTTTCCGCGGAGGCCGAGCCGCAGATCTACGCGACCACGCACCGGTTCGGCACGGTGTTGGAGAACGTGGGCATCGATCCGGTCACGCGCGCGCTCGATCTGGACGACGAATCCCTCACCGAGAACACCCGCGGCGCGTACCCCATCGGTGACATTGCCAACTCGGAGCCGACCGGACAGGCAGGACATCCCGCAAACATCGTGATGCTGACGGCGGATGCCTTCGGCGTCATGCCGCCGATCGCGCGGCTCACGCCGGCGGGCGCGATGTATCACTTCTTGTCGGGGTACACGGCGAAGGTGGCCGGCACCGAAAGGGGAGTCACCGAGCCCAAGGCGACCTTCAGCACGTGCTTTGGCGCACCGTTCCTGGCCCTGCACCCCAAGGTCTATGCGAAGTTCCTCGGCGAGAACATCGCCAGGCACAGCGTAAGGGCGTGGCTGGTGAACACCGGGTGGACAGGCGGACCGTACGGGACAGGCACGCGCATGAAGATCGCGCACACGCGTGCGATGATCCGCGCCGCGTTGTCGGGAGAGCTGGACGGGGTTCCCTACGAGCGCGATCCCGTTTTCAACGTCGAGATCCCCACGGCCTGCCCCGGCGTGCCGACCGAGGTGCTTCGACCGCGCCAGACGTGGAAGAACCCGGCAGACTACGACAGACAGGCCGCGCGGCTGGCGCGGATGTTCCAGGACAACTTCAAGCTGTTCGAAGAGTCGGTCGAGCCACCGGTAAAGGCCGCGGGCCCGACCGTGCCCTAAGTGTTCTTCGTACGCCCCGACTGCCCGCATGCAGGCCTTTGAGCCGGTCATCGGCCTTGAAATCCACGCCCAGCTCCTGACGGCGACCAAGATCTTCTGCGGCTGCAGCACCACATTCGGCGCGCCTCCCAATACGCACGTCTGCCCGGTCTGTCTGGGCTTCCCCGGCGCGCTTCCCGTCCTCAACCGGCGCGCGGTGGACTTCGCCATCCGGGCGGCGCTCGCACTGGACTGCCGCGTCCACAGGACCTCGATTTTCGCGCGGAAGAACTACTTCTATCCCGACCTGCCGAAGGGCTACCAGATCTCCCAGTACGAACAACCCCTTGCGACCGCCGGTCGGATCGAGCTCCCCGTCGACGGATCGATGTGTCGGGTGGGAATCGTGCGCGTTCATCTCGAAGAGGACGCCGGCAAGTCGCTGCACGAAGGGTTTGCCGATTCGGACCGCAAGACCTACGTTGACTTCAATCGGAGCGGCGTGCCGCTCATCGAGATTGTCACCGAGCCCGATCTGCGGTCGGCTGCTTCGGCCGCGGACTTCTTCAGCCGCCTTCGCGCGATGCTGGTCGGCATCGGGGTCAACGACGGCAACATGGAGGAGGGCAGCCTGCGCTGCGATGCCAACGTTTCGGTGCGACCGGCGGGAACGATGCGTCTCGGGGTGAAGACGGAGGTCAAGAACCTCAACTCGTTTCGCCACCTCCAACGCGCTCTCGACTACGAAATCGAACGGCAGATCAATCTCCTGAGGGAGGGCGGGAGGGTTCGACAGGAAACGCGGCTCTGGGCTGCGGGCGCCCTTCGCACGCACGCCATGCGCCGCAAGGAGGAGGCACACGACTATCGGTATTTTCCGGAACCGGACCTGCCACCGCTGCAGGTGGACGCTGCCTGGATCGAGGAAGTTCGCAGGTCACTGCCGGAGCTGCCGGAAGCGCGAAGACGCCGTTTCGTGGCGCAGTACGGATTGCCCGAATACGATGCGACCCTGCTGACGCAGTCGATCGCGCTGGCCGACTACTACGAGGCGACCGCCACGGCCAGCGGGAATCCGAAAAGCGCCAGCAACTGGATCATGGGCGAGCTGCTTCGGAAGGTGAAGGAACTCGGCGTCGAGATCGATCAAGTACGGATTGCTCCAGACGCGCTGGCAAGGCTCATCCAGCTGGTCGATGCCGGGACGATCACAGGGCCGACCGCAAAAGGCGTCTTCGAGAAGATGTACGAGACTGGCCGGTCGGCCGACGACATCGTCGGGGCGGAAGGCCTCGGGCGCATAGGCGACGAAGCGGAATTGACCCGGATTATTCGCGAGACGCTCGAGAGACATCCCGGGCCGGCCGCGCAATATCGAAGCGGAAAGGCCGCGACCTTCGGCTTTCTGGTCGGGCAGGTCATGCGCGCCACCGGCGGAAAGGGCGATCCGAAGCTCGTGAACGAGCTCCTCCGAAGAATCCTTTCCGAGACCTGATGGCCCACCTGGCTGGAACCGGTACCGAAGCTCCGCCTGAGACGAGCAAGAACGATGCGGTGGCGCCTTGCGAGGCGGGCGCCTCGACGGCCTCGGTGCGTCACCGTATATTGGATGAAAAGCCGCACTGGACCCGCGTGCTATACTGGCCTCCCTCTCGCTTTTCTTCTTCTTCTGACTCGAGGCACCGGCCGGCGTGATTGACGCGGATCGCCTATCCAAGGTTTATGCGCGCGGCGTCTACGCCATCCGCGACCTGTCACTGAAGATCGACAAAGGTGAATTCGTCTTCCTGACCGGCCCCAGCGGCGCGGGAAAGACCACGTTCTTGCGGCTGCTCTTGCGCGAGGAGCTACAGACCGAAGGCCGGCTCATGGTCCACGGACGCGAGCTCGCCTCGATGTCCTCCGGCGAGGTTCAGACGTACCGTCGCAGTCTCGGGTTCGTATTCCAGGATTTCAAGCTGATTCCCGGCAAGCGCGTCTTCGAGAACGTCTCGTTCGTTCCCCGCGTTCTTGGCGTGACGGTCGAACAACAACGCCGCCGCGCCTTCCAGGTGCTGAAGTGGGTCGGCCTGCAGCATCGGATGAGCGCCTATCCGCACGAGCTGTCGGGGGGTGAACAGCAGCGCATCGCGATTGCACGGGCCCTGGTGAACGAGCCGTCGCTCGTCCTCGCCGACGAGCCCACGGGCAACCTCGATCCCGATCTCTCGCTCGAGATCATGAATCTTTTCCGCGAAATCAACGCGCGGGGCACGACGGTGGTGGTTGCGACGCACGATCGCGAGCTCATTCGGCGCGTGGGACGCCGCGCCATCGCGCTCGCGCATGGGTCTCTGACAGAAGCCGTGTAGGTGAAGCTGCCATGCTCCGTGCCCTGACATACTCGATCCAGGAGGCCTGGGAAAGCCTGGGGCGCAGCCGTCTGTCCGGTCTGGTCTCGGTCATGACCATCACGGTTGCGCTCCTCATACTGGGCGCTTTTCTGGTCGTGACATCGAACCTGCAGCAGTTGCTGGCAGCGTGGCAATCGGCAGCCGAGATTTCGGTGTACGTCGCCGACACGATCTCTCCCGAGCAGCGTGCGGCCCTTGACGATCTGCTGGCGGGCAGTCGGGCCGTCGCGTCCCACGAATTCGTGTCGAAGTCGCAGGCGCTCGCGCGCTTCCGGGCGCAGTTTGCGGACCTGGCGCCCGTGGCGGCAACGTTCCCACACAATCCGTTCCCTGCGTCGTTCGACGTCCGGTTGCGCCAGGAGGCGCGCCAGGCGCAAACGGTCGACTCGTTGGCCGCGAGCTTGCGCAAGATGGCCGGCGTTTCGGACGTCCGCTACGACCGCGTCTGGCTGGAGCGGCTCCTGCTGACGCTGGCAGCGCTCCAGGCGATGGGATGGGTGCTCGCCGGTATCGTGGTGGTCGGCGCTGCCCTGACCGTATCGAACGTCGTACGGCTGACCTGTTACGCGCGGCGTCATGAGCTCGAAATCATGAG
This sequence comes from Acidobacteriota bacterium, assembly GCA_016190995.1. Taxonomy (GTDB): domain Bacteria; phylum Acidobacteriota; class Vicinamibacteria; order Vicinamibacterales; family JACPPN01; genus JACPPN01. The sequence continues at coordinate 4,829 of JACPPN010000072.1, forward strand.
ACTGGTTGGGGCCCCAATGGCCTACGTGCGCGGCCCGTTCGTGATGGAAGGGGCGCTGCAAGGTGGCGCGGGAGCCCTCGTCGCGTTATTGGTCCTGTGGAGCGGTTTTGCGTTCATTCGAGGGCGGTATGGCGAGATGGCCCTGATGGCGCTCGGGATTCCAGAGCTGCGGTTCCTCCCGGTTCAGCTCTGCATTGGGCTCGTGGTGGGCGGCATGGCGGTGGGCTGCGCCGGCGGCCTCGTCGCGTCGCTCGGGACGGAGGCCGGCGAGGGCCTGGTCTCGGCGGCGCCTGTCGCCGAGGCGCAAGCCACTCATTGACACCCGGAATCCCGCGCGCTTACACTGGGATCGACCTACCCGGTTTCCTCTCTCCAAGGAGTCGTATGTCACGCTTCGTGACCGAATATGCTCGGCCATCAAGCGTTCCCATGTCGACTCTCCACGATTTCTACCGCGAGGAATTTCTCAAGCACCAGCGGTGTCTCGAGAAACAACGCGAGTTCTATTCAGAGCACGCGATTCGCGAAGTCGAGCGTGCGCTGACGCGCATCATCTCGGGCCTCGAACAGCTGTGTGCGCGCGAGAACGCGGATCAGGTCGTCAGCCAGTTGCTGCGGAAATTCGACGTCGTGACCGGCCTGTCCGCCTGGTCTGACCCGAAGAATACCCACTGACCTCCCTCGCGCGACTGCGCCGAGACATCCTGACCATCGTTGCGGATGGCCTGGCCTCGGTGGATGCTCGGAAGCTCGTCATCAGCGGTCTCACCCGCATCTCGCCTCAGGTTTTTCACCACCGACACTCGTCACGGCGGCTGCGCCTCGTGGGTGCAGGCAAAGCCGCTTGGGGCATGACGCGCGCCCTCGTCGAGACCATCAATCCGGAGATTGTGGCCGGCGTCCTTGCAGCGCCCGGCGCGCCGGCGTTCAAGTCCATTGAGAGCTTTGACGCCGGCCATCCGCTGCCGACGCGGGCCAGCCTCGACGCGGCGCGACGCGCCGGGGAAGTCGTGGCGCACGCCTCGACGGAGGAGACCGTGATCGTCCTGTTGTCCGGCGGCGCTTCGTCGATGCTGACGCTGCCAGCCGCCGGACTCGATTTGAAGGACAAGGTGGAGGCAATCCGTGTCCTGTTGGGCGCTGGTGTGGATATTCGGGCACTGAACTGCGTTCGCAAACACCTTTCGGCCATCAAAGGCGGACGCCTCGCCGCCCGATCGGCGGCGGCCGTCGTCACGCTCGCCATTTCGGACGTGGTTGCGCCGGTCGAGGACGATCCGGCGGTCATCGGATCGGGCCCGACCGTGGGCGATCCAACGACGTTCGCCGAGGCGCTGGAGATCGTCAGTCAGCCTGAGATTCGGCGGCGGTTTCCGGCGGCGGCTCTAAAGGTTCTGGAGTCGGGCGTCGCGGGACTGATTGCAGAATCCCCGAAGCCTGGCGACGCTCGGCTGCAGCATGCGACATACCATCTGGTCGGCTCACGCCGTGACGCCATGGCCGGCGCGGCAGAGGCTGCCGAGCGGCTCGGATATCGCGCGGTCGTCCAAGAAGCGCCGATTGTCGGCGAAGCACGCGACGCCGCCGGCTCCCATGCCGCATGGTTGCGTGGCTGGGCCAAGGAATCGAGCGCTGCGACATGCGCCATCTCGTCGGGCGAGACGACCGTGCGCGTGACGGGCCGCGGGACAGGCGGACGCAATCAGGAATTCGCGCTCGCGCTGGCTGAGGCGCTCTCGAGCCTTGGCCGTGATGTCGCGGTGGCGAGCGTCGGCACCGACGGTGTTGACGGTCCGACGGATGCCGCCGGGGCGCTGGTGGATTCCACGACGAGCGCGCGGGCACGTGAGCGCGGCTTGGACGCGCGCGAGTACCTGCGGAACAACGACGCGCATTCGTTCTTCGATGCGCTAGGCGACCTGGTGAAGACCGGCGCGACGGGCACGAACGTCGGCGATTTGCAGGTAGCCCTGATCGGGCCTTCGGGCCATTAGAATAGTGACATGCGAATCCTGAAGCTCGTCGTGGTGGGGATGGTGGGGGCCGCTGTGATTTTCCTCGCCGGCTGGTTGTACGGACGCGGGGGTAAGACCGATCTCGCCGACGCCTTGCAGGCCGCCGACGTGCGCCTGTCTCTGGCGACAGCCCGGGCCGCGGCGCTGGATGCCCGCGTCGGCCTGTACAATCTGAATTTCGGCGATGCAGCGCGCCGGCTGGACGATGCGAAGACCGCGCTCGAAACGGGTAGGCGTCAGATTCAAGCGTGGGACAACGCGGCGGCGGATCAAGCGGCTGCCGACGCGATCGAGAGAATCACCGAAGCGCAGCGGCTCGCGGCGCGTGTCGATCAGAGCGCCAATCAGCAGGTGGCGGAGGCCGTGGCCGCCATCGATGCCGCCATCGCGGGTCTGCCGCCTCCGCCGCCTCGCGCGCCGTGACCTGGCGCCGCCTCTCACTTCAAGACTGTCGCCTTCACCTCGACCGTCACCTTCCGATCGCTCAGCGGATCCGCCGATTGTGCGACGACCAGAGGCTTGCCGCTCTCGAGCAGCATCGCCAGGCCTTCACGAATCGAATGCTTGTACGGACTGTTTTTCTCCGTCGTCTGCCTGGGGAGGTCGTAGGAAACCGACAAGCGGAGGCGCACCCTTCCGTCGGGCAACAACGTTGGTCCGGCGTCCACATGGAGTGGGATCTCGCCGGCCTCGGGGTCGCGCGCTTCCGACCGAATCATCCCCGTCTCGCGATCTCCCACGATCATCGTCACGGTCTTGGTGATCGGCGCCTGCGACGGGCGCGTGTCCGTGATGGTTAGCTCAATCTTCACGTTGGTGGGCTGGCCGCGCAGCTCGAAATCGGGCGGCGCCGGTGTGCGCGGGCGCGGCGCAGCCTGTGCGCGAGGTGACGGAGCAGAAGGTGCGGGCGGAGGCGGCGGCGCGGGCGTGGGCGGCTGCGGTGCCCGGGCTTGTTCGACCTCCTGGTCGGACTGAGCGGTGATCACGCTCGCGCTGAGCGGTAACAGCAGCACGACGGTCGTGGCTCCGATAGCGAGCATTCGTTTCATGTCGGCTCCTCGTGATGTCAACGTTGCGGCAGATCGAGTGGTTGGTCGGCAAGGGGAGGAATCTCGAGCGGGACGATCGCCAGCGACTCAACAGTGACGGCATCGACGTCGAGCGGCGCGACGGCGAGCTCAGGGAGTTTCTCGTAGGGGATCACGAACGCTTCCTGTGCCACGTCTTCGGCATCGGCTGGGCTCCGAGCGCTGCAAGAGCCGCCCGGTACACGGCGTCACGATGCCGGTCGACGAGGTCTCCAAATGCACCCGAGTCGCCGTGCCGGGCCCTGTCGACCAGCTCCGAGTCGGTCACACGCCTTGTAGACGCGGAAGGAGCGTGGCTGGTTGGAAAAAAACTGAGGTCAGGGAGAGGCATGTCGCGTGGTCGCGCGGCGGGCGGAGCATGTACACTTCTCGACATGCACTCACACGAGCAGATCCTACGGCTCCTACGGGAAAAGGTCGAGCATCCCGCCACCCTGCGGGAGTTGCTCCAGGCCTTGCGCATCCCGCGGGAGGAGCGTGCGTCTTTTCGACGGCAGCTGAAGAGCCTTGTCTCGTCGGGCGACCTCGTACAAATCCGCGGGCAGCGGTACGGTGTTCCCGACAAGATGAACCTCGTCGTCGGACGCGTCAGCATGCACCCGCGCGGTTTCGGGTTCGTCGTCCCCGAGCGACCGCTCGAAGACGCGGCTGGCGACATCTATATCGCGGGCACGAACCTCAACCAAGCCATGCATGGCGACCGCGTCGTGGCCCGCATCGAGCACTACAAGGAGGACAAGCGGGTCGAAGGGCGTATCGTCCGCGTCCTCCAGCGCAACACGGCGAACCTGGTCGGTCGCTACGAGATCGACGAGTCGGGTCTCGGATTCGTTGTTCCCTTCGATCGCCGCCAGACGATGGACGTGCAGATTCCGGACGACGCGCGCGGCGAGGTGCGGCGCGGTGACATGGTGACGGTTGAGATCACGCGTTGGCCGACGCCGACCCGGAACCCGGTGGGGCGCATCCTCGAGGTGCTGGGCGACATCGACGCGCCGGGCGTGGATACGACGATCATCATCAGGAAGTACGGCATCCCGGACACCCACAGCGACGAAGCCATCGAGGAAGCGCGGCGGCTGGGCGGCGAGGTGCGGGCTCGCGATGTCTCGGGCCGGAGCGATTTTCGCAGCCTCCTGACCGTCACGATCGACGGCGAGCACGCGCGGGACTTCGACGACGCGATCACGATCGAGCGGCTGCCAACCGGGCATTACTGGCTCGGCGTGCACATTGCCGACGTCTCGCATTACGTCCCGGAGGGAAGCGCCCTCGACACGGACGCGTACGAGCGTGCCACGTCGGTCTATTTTCCCGAGCGTGCTGTCCACATGTTTCCCGCGGAGCTGGCGACGGGACTCTGCAGCCTGAACCCGCAGGTCGATCGGCTCGTGCAGTCGTGCCTCATGGAAATCGATCGTCAAGGTGCCGTCATTCGCTACGAGCTGCACGACGGCGTCATCAAGAGCGACGCCAGGATGACGTACACGGAAGTGAACGCGGTTCTGACTGATCATGATCCGGCGACGATCCGCCGCTACAAGCATCTCGTGCCGGCGTTCGAGGCGATGCAGGATCTCTTCGAGATTCTGCATCAACGGCGTCGTCGCCGCGGATCGATCGACTTCGATCTCAAAGAACCGGAAGTGGTCATGGACGAAGCGGGCCTCGTCGAGGCCATCATCGCAGCAGAGCGTAACATTGCGCACCGCATCATCGAGGAATTCATGCTGCTGGCCAACGAGACGGTCGCCGGGCACCTCGAGGATCGCGACATGCCGACGCTGTACCGGGTCCACGAGGAGCCGGATCCGCTGAAGGTCGAAGAGTTCGAAGAATTCCTCGCAACGCTCGGCTACAGCCTGGCGGCGGCGCCGAGCTCGTTGCGGCCGCGCCACTTTCAGCGTCTCCTGGATCGCATTCACGAGACGCCGGAAGAAAAGCCCATCGCCTTCCTGATGCTTCGAACGATGCAGAAAGCCCGGTACGATGCGGCCAATCTCGGGCATTTCGGTCTCGCGGCGACCAGCTACACGCACTTCACCTCACCAATCCGCCGGTATCCCGACTTGATCGTCCACCGGACGCTGCGGATGCTGCGGCACGGCGCCGTGACCGAGGAGAAACGCCAGGAGCTGGACGAGGAGCTCCCCGAAATCGCGCGGCACACCTCCGACATGGAACGCCGCGCCGACGAGGCGGAACGCGAGCTCGTGCAGTGGAAGAAAGTCCGCTTCATGGCGAACAAGGTGGGAGACGAGTTCGAAGGCTACATCACCGGCGTATCGGCCTTCGGCCTCTTCGTCGAGCTGGTCGAGCATTTCGTCGAGGGGCTCGTCCACGTCTCCACGATGGCGGACGACTACTATCGCTTCGTGGAGCGCGCGCACATCCTGCGCGGCGAGAACAAGCACCGGGTCTATCGGCTGGGCGACAAGGTTCTCGTGCAGGTGCTGCGCGTCGACATGGACAGACGGCAGGTCGACCTGGGCCTGGTCGAGATCCTCGAGGCCATTCGCGAATCGGAGGAGCACCGCGGATCGCGTCGCGGCAGGGCCCAACCGAAGCGTGAGCGCCGCGCGCCGCGACCAGATCGTCGCGAACGCGCACGGCCGCCGCGCAACCGGCGCTGAGCCGGGATACTCGCTCAGCGAGTCCCTGGTCCCGGGTCCCGGATCCCGAGTGCCGGATCCCGGATCCCGAGTGCCGAAATGATGCGTCACCTCGTCGTTGGAACCGCCGGTCACATCGATCATGGAAAGAGCGCGCTGGTGCAGGCTCTGACGGGGATCGATCCCGACCGGTTGAAGGAAGAGAAGGCGCGCGGCATCACGATCGACCTCGGGTTCGCGCATGCCCGGATCGAGGGCGTGCAGTTCGCGTTCGTCGATGTTCCGGGCCACGAGCGGTTCGTCAAGAACATGCTGGCCGGCGCGAGCGGCATCGACGCGGTGCTGCTGGTGATCGCCGCCGATGAATCCGTCATGCCGCAGACACGCGAGCATTTCGACATCTGCCGCCTGCTGCACGTGGGTGGCGGGGTCATCGCTCTCACGAAGGCGGATCTCGTCGACGACGACACGCTCGAGCTCGTGCGTCTCGAAACCCGCGAGCTCGTCGCGGGCTCCTTTCTGGAGACCGCACCCATCGTGCCCGTTTCGTCCAGAACCGGTGCCGGATTGCCCGAGCTCCGCCACGCGCTCGTCGAGCTTGCACGGTCGCTCCCCGCACGCTACCGCGAGGGCGCGACGCGCCTGCCGATCGATCGCGCCTTCACGGTGCGAGGGTTTGGCACGGTGGTGACCGGGACGCTGGCGTCGGGCGACGTGTCGGCGGACCAGGAGCTGATTGCGCTTCCGGGCGGACACCGCGTCAAGGTGCGAGGCGTGCAGGTTCATGGCCGCGCCGCCGCGGCGGCTACTGCCGGCCAGCGGACAGCCGTGAACCTGGGCGGCGTGGAGCTGGAGGACATCGCGCGGGGTGATGTGCTCACCGCGCCCGGCACGTTCGGGGTCACGCGTCAGTTCGACGCGACGGTCGAGCTCATTGCTGGGGCGCGGCCGCTCGGGCATGGCGCGCGCATCCGATTCCACCACGGTACGAGTGAAATCCTCGGACGGGTGGCGCTGTCGTGGGTCGGCGGTACGGACACCGCTCCATCGGAGATCAAGGCGGGGCAGCGCGGGTACATGCGATTTCGACTCGAGAACCCCGCCGTTCTCACGCGGGGCGATCGCTTCATCGTGCGCGCGTACTCGCCGCCGGTCACGATCGGCGGCGGGGAAGTGCTGGATCCCTTCCCGCCGCGCGGCCGTATCCGGTCCGAGTCCGCCCGACAGCGGCTCACGCGCCTCGATCGGCCGACGACCGATGAAGGTACCACGCGCGATCGCCTGGACGAAGCGATCGCCAGCATGATTGACGATACTCGCGCGGACGGCCTGCCGATGGTGCACCTGACGAGTCGGGCGGGTGTCGCGCCCGACGCCATCACCGGCATCGTCGATCGGCTCGTGCGCGATGGGCGGGCCGTGCGCGCGGGCGACGTCCTCGTCGCCCCTGAAGTGATGAGCGAGTTGAAACAGAAGCTCGTTCGCGAAATTGAGGCCCATCACCAGACGCAGCCGCTCTCCGAAGGTCTGCCGCGCGAGGAGGCGCGCGAGCGGCTGCTTGGCCGCGCTGCAACTGCCGTATTCGAGAAGATGGTTACCGATCTCGTGGCCGACGGCCGCATCGTCGCGCGAGAGCACCTGGCGCTGACGACGTACCGGGTGTCGCTGTCGGGCGACGAAGCACGGGCGCGAGATACGATCGAGCGAACGTACCGAGAAGCCGGGCTCAAGCCGCCGGACATCTCGATGCTGGGCGCCACGACGGGCATCCCCGCAGGTGTCGTCGACCGCGTGACGAAGCTGCTCGTCCGTCAGCGTGTGCTCGTGAAAGTGGACACCCTGCTTTTCGACGCCGGGTCGCTGGAACGGTTGAAGAAGGACGTGCGTGGTTTGAAGAGCGGCGCGGAGTCGCCGCGCGTCGACGTCGGAACGTTCAAGGAACGCTACGGGGTCACGCGCAAGTTCGCCATCCCGCTGCTCGAATACCTGGATCGTGAGCGAGTCACGCGACGCGTGGGCGAAGGCCGAATCGTCTTGTGAATGTCGATGGGGCGGGCTCAGAAGGCTGGAGCAACGGACAGATGGCTTGCAATGCCGGTGACGTGCGCTCGAGCTCTACTCCTCTTTGCGGCTCCCGTCCTTTGTTGCCTCCTTGAAGTTCTTGATTCCCTTGCCGATGCCTCGACCGATTTCCGGGAGTCGGTTCGCGCCGAAAATCAGGATGATGATGAACAGGATGACGAGCATTTCCGGCAGGCCGATGCGACCCATAGGAGCTCCTCGATGGTCTACAGAAGTGGCCGGTTCGTGCAGTCCCCAGCAGCGAAGGTGCGCCAGGAGGCTCGCATTTCTCGCGGTTTGAGGCGCTGCTTCGCTGCAATTCTACCACTAAAGGCGGGGAACGATTCTTGAAGGCTCCCCAGCGACGATGAAGCTTCTGGCCGCGGGTCTTGTGATGGCCGGCACCGTCGGGCAGTTCTCATCCGGCGTGAACCTCGTCGAGGTGTACGCGACGGTTACCGACGAGAAGGGGCAGCTCGTCCGAGATCTCCCGCGCTCGGAATTACACAGAGACGATGCTCGTTGGCTTTCTTGGGCGCACTGCTGTGCCGCTGGGGCGC
>JACPPN010000062.1 GCA_016190995.1 Acidobacteriota bacterium
CGTTCACACATATCAATGGATCGCATTAAACATCTCCTAAGGCCAGAACGGTGACAGATGAAGCAAGTTTTCTGTCATGAGCCTTAGGAGCTGTCGTAGCCGCGGCCGCCGTGGCGGCCGCGCCGCTAGTAGCGAAGGTTCGCCTGTCCCGGCCGTGTCTTGTCACTCGGCGGTTTGAGGCGAAGCTTCGCTACTGTTCCTGCGGCGTTCCGAAGTGCCCATCGAGCCAGTCGAGCACCGGCCGGACGAGCTCGTGGCGCGGCACGAGGTGGGGCGCCTCGACGACGAGGCGACGCTTCGCGGAGGCGGGCGTTCCCAGAAGACTGAAGAAGGGAATCTGCGAATCGTTCAGCGGAAAGAGAAAATCGTAGCGACCATTGAGCATCAGGATTGGAAGCTTCACACGCGGGACGAAGTTCACCGGGTCGACCTCGGGCGCCTCCGCCCCCAGGGGAAGGCCGCCTCCGATCAGGATCCCCACCTTCAGTCGAGGCTCGAGCGCAAGCGGAATCGGTCCGAAGGAGGCCCCGAGACTCGTTCCGAAGTACGACAGCCCGCGCATGTCGACATGGCGTCGCGTCTCGAGGTAGTCGAGCGCGCGGCTGAGATCCTTCACCCACGCAATCCGCAAATCGCGCAGCACACTTGCCGTCAGGGGTTGACCGGCGCTCCGCTCGTACGTGCCCTTGTACACCGGGTAAAGCACGGCGCGCCCGCTCCCGACGATGAAGTCGTAGGCCGCCTGGTCCGCAAAGGTTCCGCTGGGTGCGTTCTGCAGCGCGTACGCGCCGGGGAAGAAGACCACCGTCTGGAATGGAGGTGTTCCCTTTTTCGGCAGCAGCAGATAGGCGGAAACCCGTTCATCGCCGTAAGCCGCGTTGAACGTGAACTTCTCAACGGTCCAATAGGGCGATTCGCCGGCGAAGCGCTCAACCTCGGCGTCGAGCGGCGTTGGATCCGTTGCGTACAACCGCGCGTACGCCTCAAAGACCCCATCCGCTACCGGGTGTTCCAAACCATAGTCCCGGCCGAGTCGCCTGACGGGCGCCAGCACGGCCGGATCGGCCGCGATGTCGCTGGTGTACCGCGCACAACGGAACCCGTTAGTCGGTGACCGATCGAAGGGCGAGCGCGCGTCGGGCAAGCCCGCGACATGGCGCGGCTCCCCAACGCCGCCGCCAAGGCTGTATCGAGCATCGTCCGAAGCGTTCAGGCACCATTCCTTCGCGTTGCCGGCCATGTCGTCGGCACCGAACGGGCTGACGGCCTGCAGCGATCCGACGCGGACGAGACCCGACGAGGAAAAGTTCGCGAGCTGCATCATCGGGCCCATGTTGTTGATCCCCGCGGCAGCCAGCCAGTGGTAGATGCTCGGCAGCTGCTTGCCCGCGTACTCCGCGTACGCTGCCGCCTCGAACCAGCTCACGCCCGTGACAGGAAACGCGTCCTGCCCCGCGGGATATTCGCCAAGCTCCCACGTCGACGGCCCGGGCCTGCCCGTCCTGTCGCGGAAGAGCGCCATGGCTTCATGCCACGACAAGGGGCGACCGTCATTCCGGAACCCGTGTTTCCAGAATGCTCGATTCCGGTAGCCCCCCGCATCGACGAAGCGCTTGTACTCGCGATTGGTGACCTCGTACCGATCGATGAAAAAACGTTCGAGCCGCACCATCGGCGGAACGTGGCCCAGCGACCCGACGTAATAGACATGGGTGCCGCCCTCGACGAGGACCATGCCGGCAGGCGTCGTCCCCCTGAGCGGCAGCTCGAAGTCCAGAATGCCCGCTCGGGCCGGCGCGGCACGGTCCAGCGTCTCCCAGCCTTCCTTCGTGATTCTGAATCGCGTATAGCCAAGGGGGATCCTGCGCTTCGATATGGGCGTGACGCCGAGCACCTGCCAGCCCTCGGATGTCGCGCCGTAGGGGCGCATCTCCACCAGTGCGCCCGCGGGCGTCGTCTCGACCGTCACCGGTGTGGAGATCTCCTGCCACAGTTGCTGGAGTGCGGGGTCGGTGGGAATGATTCCTTCGGCCGCTTGCGCCAACCGGTAGGCCGCCGCATATTGACGCGCGGTCCCGAGCCGCTCGATCTCCGGCAACATCTGCGCGCGGGCGTGCGACGCGCGGGAGCTCTGGTGAAGCGACCATGCGATGGCGAACAGCACCAGGAGCGCTCCGAGCATCGCCGTGATGACGGTGCGAACCGGCCAGCGTTGCTTTGCCGCGGCCAGCGAGCGCGGCGAAGGCGCGGACTGTGCGGCGATCAGATCCGTCAGCAGGTCGTTCATCGATGCGTGTCGCCCCGCGGGATCCTTCCGCATGGCCCGCTCGATCAGGGCGATGAGCGGTCGAGGGAGATCCGTTCGAATCTGCGCGAGCGGGGTCGTTTCGGCATAGGCGATGGCATGCAGGGTGGCGACCGTGCTGCCGGGAAACGCGGGCTCTCCCGCGAGCATCTCGTAGAGGATGACGCCCAGTGACCAGACGTCGGTCCGTGCGTCGACGTCGCCGCCGTTCACCTGTTCCGGCGACACGTAGCCGATGGTGCCCATCGAGCCCCCGCTGCGCGTTCGTGTGACGCCGTCCGCGAGCTTGGCGATTCCGAAATCGAGGATCTTCGCGACGCCGTCGTCGGTGATGACGACGTTGGCGGGCTTGAGGTCGCGGTGCACGATGCCCTGGCTATGGGCTTTCGCGAGACCTCGGGCCATCTGGATGGCGATTGCGACCGCCTCCTCGGCCGGCATCCGGGTGCGGCGCATCTTCTGTTCGAGCGTCTCACCGGCGTAGTACGCCATGGCGATGAACGCGTCGCCGTTCTCGGTCGTATCGACCTCGTAGACCGTGCAGATGTTCGGATGGTCGAGCCTCGACGCCGCTTCCGCTTCACGCCGCAGGCGGAGTCGATTGCGGGGGGTGGCGGTCGAGCTGAGGAATTTCAGGGCGACGGGGCGTCCCAGGCGGATATCTTCGGCCCTGTAGACGACGCCCATGCCGCCGGCGCCAAGCTTCTCGAGGACGCGATAGTGTGAAACGGTCTGGCCCAGCATGCGGAATCGGGGCATTCACCCCTTGACTCAGTGATCCTGAATCCGGCGTCAAGAGCGCTCACCGCAGAGTACACGGAGGTGTACTCCTCCTACTATCGGCTTGGGCGGTCGAAGCAACTAGTACGGCCGGCGCGTCCCGTCGGGACCGTGCGTGGCGGCGAGCCGGGTCATGGCGAGCCCCCCTTGAACTGTTCGAACGCCACTCTCTTCTCTGCGTCCTCCACCAGCGGGAACGTCCCCAGCACGTGCTGGAATTCCGTGTCCGTCAGGCCGTACAGGCGCGCGACCAGTCCCTGCAGTTGCCCTGACAAGGCTGCGCGCTCCGCCGGCCGCATCGACAACATCGCCGCCAGCTTCGCGATGGTCGTCGCCACCGGATCGCCGCTCGGGAAACGTGGCATGGGAAGCCGTTCGATGACCGCGACGCTGACGTGCGTCGTGACGCGCGGGCGAACGAGATAGTTGGCGACGAAGCTGTTGAGCACCCCACACAGATAGGCCTGCTGCTCGTCGGACAGCTCGGACTGGAGGCAGAAGACCGTGTGCGTCGTGACCGCGCGGGCCGGCACGATGGCCGCGATGAGCGTCAGCCGGTTGGTCGGCGAAGCGACGTCGCGGTACGCGAGTCGTCGGCGTGTGAACCCGCTTCCGCGTCCGAGAAGCGCGCGCGCCGTCCGTTCGGCCATCCCGTATCGAACCATCCGGAGGGAAGCGGCGAATGGCTCGAGCTGCTTGCCTTCGACGACCGGAATCATCTGCCGGTCGGATGCACGATGCGTCCAGTGTTGGAAGAAGCCCGGTTCCACCTCGACGAAGTGCTCGCGATCGTCGGTCGCATTCAGCTCGCGGCCGAACCGGATGTTCCAGCCCTCGGGAGAGCCGAACGGCGGGACGCGCGCGGAGATGCTGTCGACGATGGCGACGTCGAGCGGGGTGCGGAGCTCGGGAATCGCGCAGGCGTCGCCGGAAACTCGCGCGATGAAAGCCCGCGTCAGGGTGACGGGAAACGAAGCGGGATCACGCGCCTCGTCCGGAACCGTGTCGAGCGATGAGGGATCCCGCTCGCCGAAGCGGCAGCGCAGCCGTGTCGTGGACCCGCCTTTCGTGGAGGTGACGAGGAGGAACCTGACGCTGCGGTGAATCGGAAACACGCCGCTGCGATTCTCGAACCCAACCAGCATGTCCGTATCGCAGCGGTCCAGGAGCATCCGACGCAATCCGCTGCACCCGCGATCCAGCGCGAGGCCTGATGGAACGATCATTCCGAGCCGGCCGCCGCGCCGGAGCAGCGAATGAGCGCGCTCGATGAAGAGCTGATAGCTGTTCGGGTGTCCGTCCCGCAGCTCGCGGTACACACCCGCGTCCCGTGCGAACCGCACGAGACGTTGGCGCCCTGAGCGCTCGCGCGCTCGCGCCTCCCGTTCCGCGCCGTCGGCCCGGACGACGTCCCACGGCGGATTGCCGAGAATGGCATCGAAGCCGGGATTCGGCAACGGCCGGCCGGTCTCATCGAAGAAGATTTCAGGGAACTCGAGCGTCCAGTGAAAAAAGCGGTGCGCCGCCGCGATGCGCGCCGCCTCTTGCAACCAGGCCCCCAGCGGCGCGTCGACGCTGGTCGCCTGGCGCGCAAGAACCGCGTCTTGAAGCGCTCCAAATAGCTTACGCGACGGCACCGGTGAGCCGTCCCAGAACCAGCACGCACACCAGAGATCGGCTGCGCGCTTCCATCGCGCCAGCGGCGCCGCGGGCGCACACAAGTCTTCGAGCGCGCGTTCCTTGTCGCGGACGATCGCGACCGTGTCGTCCGGCTGCAGCGCAAGGCGCCATCGCTCCGGAACCACGACGCTCATGGCGTTCGGCAGATCGGCTGGATCGAAGAGCGGCAGGCTGCCTGGCCGCCGTCTCCTGATCCTCGCGGGTGGCTGGCGCGCCAGGTCATCGAGCGAGGCGCCGACCAGACTGTCGCCCGCGCGGAAGTGATGATCGAGAAAGGTGAGCGGCCGATCGGCCGCCAGGGTCGCGAGCCACAATGACAGCCGCGCGAGCTGCACGGCCATGGGATTCAGATCGACGCCATACAGGCAACGCTGTGCAATGGTCCGCCTGAACCCCGCCCGCATCCCGTCGTCGATGTCCGGCGACGCGCAGTCGCCGTTCGCGACGAGCGCGTTCTCGTACGCGGCCGCGAGATAGCGGCCCGCGCTCACGAGGAACGCGCCGCTTCCCATCGATGGATCGAGAACCCGGAGCCCGAGAATCTGCTCGGCGGTCGCCGTGTGCGTCAAGGGGTGGAGCGTCCGGCGGACGAGAAAGTCGGTGAGCGAGCGCGGCGTGTAGAACGTGCCGGTCGCCTTGCGGCGCGAGTCGCCCGGGCGGCGCGCGATCCGGACGGTGGCGTTGCGGCCGTCAGGCTCGAGTTCGGGCACGTAGTCGAGGACACCCTCGTAGACCGCGCCGAGCTGCTCGACGCCGAGATCTCGGTACGCGATCGGTTCCCGCCGATGCCCATCGCGCGCCACGCGGGTCGTCAAGGCCAGGACCGCGCGGCCCGCGAAGTGATCCCCGACGCGCGATTCGGCCATCGGCGTCCGCGAGGGCGCGAAGAGCCGGCCGTTGAACGGCGTCACGTGCAGGTCACCGGCGCGGCACCCGGCATGCGCCAGGCGGCAGATCGCCTGGAGCGCTTCCCACAGGCCTCGTGCCGGAGTTGTGTCGTCGATCGATCGGCGCAGCGATTCGATGGTGTAGCTGTCGCGGTAGACCGGATGCCAGACCGGCACCAAGTGGCGTGCCTCGGCGAAGAGCAGAAAGAGCACGCGGTAGACGATGGTGAGCGCCTGGTCGAAGCAGTCGTCCAGGCGAAGCGACACCTTGCCGCCTGGACGGCGTCCGGCGGCGAACGCGAGGAGAAGCTCGGACAGCGCCTCGCGGACGCCTTGCTGCAGGGAAGCGCAGACGCTCGACGCATGTCGATCCGAGGCCTGAAGGGCCTGCTCGACGAATGAAGGACCCTCGAACGATTCCGCCGCCAGGAGACGAAGCGCAAGCGTTGCTTTGCCGTCATCGTCCGCGAGCGCAGCAAGATCGATGTCCAGGTGGCGTCGCGCGTACGAACGGTGCGCGTCGACGAGGCGCAGCCATGAACCGTTGAAGCAGAAGCACCAGCGCGAGGCTGACGCGAGCGCCTCGCGCACGGCAGCACGCCATACGCCATTCAGGCTGGCGTTCCACGTCACGATGGCAATCGGGACCCCGGTGCCCCGCGCGGTCGTCAGCAGGCCGAGGGCCGCCGCCGGAGTGTCCCATCTGACGATCTGCAGATCGAAGCCCAGCACCGCGGCGAGCGGAACGGCGGCACAGTCGATCAACAGGCGCAGCCCCGTCGCCGGTCCGACGCTTGCACACGTCTGGAGCCACCAGCGCCGGAACGCGCGGGCGCGCCGATCCAGCGACGGTGGCGGCACGCTGCCGCCCATCTCGGCCAGCTCGGATTCGAGAAAGGAAATGGAAAAGAGAGAACCACGGAAGACGGCGGGCATGGAACCCATGTCACTTCCTCCTTGTTGCCGAATCCCGAATCCCGCCTCAGACGACCCCAACGAGCACCAACTCCATCTCCTCGCGCTCGCGTCGCGCGGCACCGGCCGCCGCCGCGAGACGCCGCTCCAGCTCTTCGATCAGCAGCTCGCCCTCGGTGGCCTGACGCGGTCCCTCCTCGCGCGCGCGGGGATCGAACAACCCCGGTTGATGAAGCTGGCGTGACTCGCGCAAGGCATGTTCGAACAGAACGCGGTCGCGGTCGCGCTGAGCGGCAGACCCGGCGAGATGCCGGTCCACTGCGGCGAGCTTCGATCGAGCCTCGACGCCAGCGCGATCCGTCAAGATCGGCCGCCACTTCACGAGAAGCTCTTCGATCTTGTGTCGCGCGTCGACGTGAGCGTGGAAGCGCGCGGGGAGGCGCGCGGGAAGGTGCATAGCGATCATGTCGCTGTGGATCGGCCGGCCAGTGCCGTCGAGACACGCGAGTCGAAAGATCGCGAGAAGCCCCTGGCGGTTCAGGACTCGGCTTCTCCTCAACGTGCTCACCCAAGGGCCGCGTCGCTCGAGGTTGGCAACCAGCGTGGCCGAGTCCGCTCGCGACAGCGAGTGTGGCGCATCCGGTGGCGCGAGCAGCCTCCGGACGGTCTGGAGACGACCAAGCTCGACTTCCGCTGCGGCTGAGACATCGACGTGCCTGAAATCCGTCCCCGCCACCCCGGGGGAGTTGGCACGGGCCCCGGCGTCGTGTGCCGATCGACTATCGAGACCATTGATGGCATCAGAAAAGACGCTGTCGCCGCCGAGCATCGCGACGGGAATCGAGTCCGCGGGAATTCGTCCCAGGACATCGGCCACGTCACCGATCTGGCGTCGCACGCGCTCGACCCGCGTGGCGAGTCGCCCGAGAAGGCTTTCCTCGCGCGTGCCCCGCGCGACGAGATGCGTCGCGTGCACGCGGCGCTGCTGCCCGATGCGATCGAGGCGGCCGACCCGCTGCTCGAGACGCATCGGGTTCCAGGGCAGCTCGTAGTTGACGACCCATCGCGCGCGCGCCTGCAGATTCAGGCCCTCGCCCGCCGCGTCGGTCGCCAGCAGAACACGCGCGCTGCCCGTGTTGAAGCGCTTTTCCGACTCTCTACGGTCGGCGCGCGAAAGGCCGCCGTGCAGGAGTGCGACCGTCCCCAGTGGCGCGACGGCTTCGGCCAGTCGGGCCAGGGTGTCGCGGTATTCCGTGAAGACGATCACCGAATCCGTGGTGCGACGGATCACCCGCTGGAGCGCGCGGCACTTGCTTTCGTGCAGCGCGGCGCGTCTGGCCGCCTCGAGCACCCGCGTCAGGCATGTCCGTTCGGTTGCCCGATCGATCATTCCCGGCGACGCGAGAACCGAGGCCGGTTCCTCGTCGGCCTCGTCCGTCTCACCCAGACAGCGTGGATCCTCGAAGGGCAGCGACCCCTGTTCGGCGGCCGCCCCCGGGTCGTCGACGAGCTGCAGGCGCCGCGCGACCGAGCGCGCCAGGGAGTCGGCGCTCGACAACGCGCGCTTCTGGAGGACGCACATGGCGACGATCGGCTGGCTCGTCTCGCGGCCCGCGGTTTCCGCGACGACCAGCCGGATGTACCGATCCAGCTCGTCGTGCATGCACCGTTCGTCCGGCGTTGTGGCCACGTGCAGCAGCTTCGTCACCCGCGTCGTGAGCTGCCCGACGTCGCGGCGCGTACGGCGGAACATCGCGATCGGGTCACGCGCGCGTTCGCCGATGCGCCCGATGCCGCACATCCATGCGAAGGCGGCGTCATCGCCCGCGTGTGGCGTGGCTGTCAGGAGAAGGACCCGGCGGCTGTTCGATGCGATGACGCGCGCGGCGGCGCCGCGGTCGGTGCCAATCGACGCGCCGTGCGCTTCGTCGATGACGAGCAGATCCCACGGCACGCGACGTATCGCGGCCAGCACGTGCGCCTGCTTGATGAAATCGAGCGAAGCAATCGCAAGACGGGGGACCATCCACGGATTGATCGACGATGGAAGCAGGGCGCTTTCCCGTCTGAGTATTGCGGCATCGAGGATCGAGACCTCGAGACCGAACCGATCCAAGAGCTCCTCGCGCCACTGATCGCGAATACCGGCCGGCGTGAGAATCAAGGCACGCCGCATGTCGCCGCGTGCCCAGAGCTCGGCGAGCGCCAGCGCCGCCTGCACGGTCTTGCCCAGTCCCACTTCGTCGGCCAGCAGCACGCGCGAGCTGAGGCCGCCGACCAGGGCGAGCGCGGGCTCGAGCTGGTAGGAGACGAGGGTGACGCGCGCGAAGGCGGCGACATGCAGGCCGTCGCAGGGCGCGGACGTTACCGCCAGGGCACGAAACGCGCGCGCCCACCGGCCGCGTCCGACCATCCGCACCGCTTCGGTCCGCGTGAGGCGATGCGGCCTGTCAAACGGACACAGAAAGGTGCGGCGCTGGTCGCGGTTGGCCGGCTCAACGCCCGTGACCGCTATGGCCGTGCAATCGTCGAATGGCTGCACGTGCCGAACGCGCCACGCGTAGTCGCGCACCCGGACGAGATCGCCAGCTCGCACCTCGAATGACGGTTTCTGCAATGTGCACCTTTGAGCTCGGGCGCAGCAATCGCGATGCAGCGGCACGCGCTCGCCGTCTGGCGTGGGAACGCCGAGCGGCGTGCCTCCAGGAAAGGCAAGCGGGATACCAGTCGGGGCTTGGGACTCGGGGCTCGGGATTGGGGATTCGGGGCTCGGGCTCGGGACTTGGGATTAGGGGCTCGGGGTTCAATCCCGAATCCCGAATCCGTCGGACCGGACGCTACGGCGCGGGGACCGCTTTCGCGTAGATGTCGAGGAGGCTGCCGAGGCCCCATGACTCGAGCAGGCGCCGATACATGGTGACCGCCGTGGCGAAGCGGCCGCGTGGTGCGGGCATCGGCGTTTCCCGCAGCGTCACGCCGAATCCCGCCACCACCATCAGGCGCGCGAGCGTTCGCGGCGTGAAGAACCACAAGTGATGCACGGCCGCGTAGTGACGCCAGCGATGTCGCTTCAGGCCGAGGCGGCTCTGCCAGCTCTTGATGCGCGCACTGACGCCGGCGAGGTTCGGCACGGCGACGAGCAGAACGCCCCCTTCGTCGAGAAGCTCCCGCGCGCGCCGCAGCTGAACGAGCGGATCTGGCGTGTGTTCGAGCACCTGGTTGAAGCGCACCGCCGCGAACTTCCGATCGCCGAAGTCGATCGACTCGAGCGGGCCCCTCCACAGCCCGGTCGCGCTTCCCGCCGCCAGCGGGCTCAAGACGATGTCCATTCCGAAGACGCGCCAGCCTCGCTCGGACGCGAACCGGAGGAACGCCCCGGCGCCGCAGCCGACGTCGAGCAGGTCGCCGCGGTGTCCCGTCAGCCGTTCGAGACGATCGAGCTGCCGCCCGAACATCGCGCGCTGCACGGGAGACACGGTCGCTTCGTGTGCCCGGTGGTACTCGTCCGTGTAGAGCGCGCGGGCGAGGTCGTCGGCCGGCGGACGCGGGCTGTGGAGCTCGAGGCCGCAGCGCGAACACCGCGCGAGACGAAATCCCTGGTAGTCGATGGCGAACGGCACTGGCGGGACGCCGCAGATCGGGCAATCGACCGGCTCGCGACGGGGCAGCGCGGCCTCGACGACCGCGCGCGGCTGACCGAAGAGCGGTTGGGCCATCAACTCATTTCACCTGAATCCGGCAGTCAAAAGCTCTCACCACAGAGAGCGCGGAGCCCGCGGAGACTGGAAAAGCTGACCGCGAGCTCACGGAGATCGCGTCACGCGGCCGTGGACGCTATTGCAGCGCGGTCCGGTCGCCGGAACCGGGATTCGCAGCCGGGCGACGCCAACACAAGTGCACCTCGGAATAGGCCCCGTGCCGCGCAGAGTGCTAGAATGTCGCTCCTCCCGGGTCCACGGCGCTGGTGCAATCCACGTCGAGAATAGAGGTCAGCGATGGACATCCATCAGCTCGAGCACTTCTTGGCTGTCGTCGACGAAGGCACCTTTACGCGCGCCGCCGGAAAGATGTGCCGGACCCAGCCGGCAGTGAGCCAAAGCATCAAGAAGCTCGAGGACGAGCTCGGTACCGCGCTCTTCGAACGCGACACCCACGATCTGACGCTGACGGATGCGGGCAAGCACTTGGTGGGTTACGCGCGGCGCATGATCCAGCTTCGAGACGAGGCGGTACGATCGGTCGGCGAACTCCGGGAATTGAGCGCGGGCACGCTCGCGATCGCCTCGCACGAGACCGCGGCCCTCTACCTGCTGCCCGGACCGCTGCGAAAGTACGCCCAACAGTTTCCCGAGGTCAGAGTCGGCGTCTCTCGTAGCCCGCTCGACGAGATCCCCCGGCGCGTGCTCGATCGAGAAGTCGACCTCGGCTTCGTGACCGAGGACCCTGGCACGCCCGACTTGGCCTCGTTGCAAATGTACTCGGACGAGCTGGTCCTCATCGCATCGCCCGGGCATCCTCTAATCACCCGGAAGGTCGTACGAATTGGCGATCTGGGCAGCGAGCATTTCGTCATCCACCACCTGTGTGCTACCAGCGTCCGCAGGATTCTTCAGGTCTTCGACCAGCATCACACGCCGTTCAGAGTGGTCGCCGAGCTCTGGAGCTTCGAGAACATCAAGGACTTCGTCGAGCAGGACATCGGGTTGGCCATCGTGCCGCGTGTCACTGTCCTGCAGGAGCTGCGCACAGGCCTCCTCGTCGAAGTGCCCGTCGCCGGCCTTCAGATTCCGCGCCGAACGCTCCTTCTCTTCCGGGATCGGTACGTGTCGGATGCCGCGCGCGGGCTGTTGAACATCGTGAGCACCTTTGACTGGAGCCGCTGGCACGCCGAGAAGACCGTCGGTATCGGAGCAGAATCGCGCGCCCTCAGAACAGGCTGATGCGGCCAGCGTCCTAGCCTCGCAAAAGAAGACGCGCCGGCCGCGTCGCGCGCGGGACTTGATGGGACGCACGCGACGCGGCCGGCGCGTCGAATCGAACGATCGGCCCCGACTCTGACTAGAACGTGACCTTGCCCCCGATTCGAACGAGGCGTGGGTTGATGGTGGCCGAAACCCGGCCAAGACTCGGCCCGATGGTCGTGACCTCGTCCAAGACCGTGTTGCGGTTCAAGACGTTGTACGCGTCGATGAAGGGTTCGATCTGCGATCCGCCCAGCCTGAACACGCGCCCAGCACGCAGATCGAGCATGACCCACGAGTCGTAACGGTTCACGTAGTTGGACTCGACATTCACCGTCTGAGTGGCCCGCGTCAGGTTGGGAACGAGCGCGCGACCGACATTGAGCCTCCTCACGCGCGGGAGCCCGGAATTCGCGATAAAGGATCCGCTGACCGAGATGCTGCCCGGCAGCAGGTGGTTTCCCGACACTTTGAACTGGTGGGTTTGGTCACTCCCAATCGCCCCTGTTCCAAAGATGAGGTTGTTGGGGTCGGAAGGGTCCGCCACGTTCGACGCGGTGCCGGCGCCCGTCGATACCGTGTTGATCAAACCCCTGGTCTTGCCGTAGGAATACCCGCCCTGCACGAGCGAGCCCGCCGAGAATCGACGCACGAACGAAATGTCGACGCCGTTGTACGTTGTATCTACGGCCGAGGAGTTCGCCAGCAGGTTGTCCTGCCTGCCCGCTGTCGCGGGGTTCTGGTTATAGATCGTCAGCGGCTCCCCGTTCAGCGGGTTCGTGATGACAACCGGGATGTAGCTCGCGGTCGGGACGGCGCGATTGATGGTCGTTCTGTTGTCCCGATTCTCGCGCCGGTTGAGCATGACCGAGATCCGGAGGTTGGACGCCAGCTGATGCTCGATCCCCACACTGTACTCGTCGTTGAAGGGGCGCCTCAGATTCGGGTCCATGGTCGTCGTCGTGCCCCCGCTCCACCCCTGACAGCGGCTGAGCTCGTTCGCCTGCGCGTTGAGGTCACCGTTGAGGTCTGTCCAGGCGCAGCGGTTGGTCTGCAGGAAGATTGGATTGAGGCTCTCGGCCAGGCCCACCCCCTCATTACCCACGTAACGGCTGAAGCTGCCTTTCAGTACGGTCTTCCCCCGTCCTGTGAGGTCGTAGGCGACGCCTAACCGCGGGACCACATTTCGCCACGTCTTCGCGTCCCTTTTAGGAACCCGGCGCTCGGAGACCCACGCTCCAGCCCCGGCAACCTGGTCAGGGTAGTAAACGTGGATGTCGTCGTACCGGACGCCTGCGTTGATAGTCAGGCGGTTGGCTATCATCCACCGATCCTGGACGAAGAGTCCGACCGTGCGGCCTTTGTTGTCCGAGTGGATGGGCGAATTCATGAGATCGACGGAATCGGGTACTCCGTTGCGGACCCGAAGAATGATGTCGCCGTGTTTCGTGAAGTCGTTGATCGTCTCGTACCCCCCGAAGTCGTATTGCGCGCCGGTCTGGAGCTCGTGACTGCCCAGCCAGTTCCCCACGCGCGTGACTGAACCCGAGAGGACGGTTCGGTACGGGTGGCCTTCCCGGATGCGCGTTGGGGCACCCGAGAGCGTTGATGTCGCGATGTCCAGGCGGGCGACAGCGTTGGGCTCGACCTCCGGCCGGTATCGCTCTCTGTTTGTGAGAGACATGTTGGACATGCGGACCTCGAAGATCCAGGCGTTCGATGGCGTCCCGGTCCAGGTCCCTGCGACGAAACGGTTGAAGGGATTCTGCGTGTTGAAGTTCGCGGCTTCCGGCATCACGAAGGTCGCTCCCTGCCGGCGATGCGGTCGATAGATTCCCTCGCGGCTGTCTCCCACCGTGATCTTGTTGTTATGGTTCAACTGCCACGTTACCTTGGCGAAGTAATCCGTACGCCGCACGTACGATTGCATCTGGGACCCATCGGTCCAGAACTGGTTCGCCAAGAGCTCGGTGTATGACCAGATGCGGGCATCTCCGAAGAACCAGACTTTGTCCCGCTTGATGGGCCCGCCGAGAGAGAGATCGACGTCGTAGCCCTTTGTGCCACCGCTGGTTGCCGTTACTCCACGCTTCCTCAGCTCGTCGTCGAGATTCGACGACTGCATTCCCCGGACGAAGCCCGAAGTGAAGGCAGTGCCGCTCAGCCGGTTGCCGCCGCTTTTTGTGACCATCATCATGACCATGCCGCCGATAGGCACTGAGGCGGGGATCGCGGTGGTCTGGAAGTTCAGCTCGTCATTCGCGCCGGTGCCGCCGTAGGACATGGGCGCGTCCCCACCGCTGAAATAGGAGCTGGAGGGGAGGCCGTCGCGGAAATAGCTTCGATCGATGCTGCGGTTGCCGTGGATCTGCCACCCGTTGCCGTAGTTTTGTGACAGGGAACCACCGACTTCTGGCCGGCCGGTCGAAAACCCGACCATGAGCTTCCCGATGTCCATGACATTCCGCGAGGTCGGAATGGTGTTGACGACTTCGTCCGTTACCACTAACTGTGTCGTCGTGCCGCGGACGTCCACCAGCGGCGACTGGCCGGTTACGGTGAGTGTCTCGGCCAAGGCGCCCACGGCGAGCACGGCGTTGATGGTGGCGGTGAATCCCGAGTTGATTCCCACGTCGACGCGCTCGACCGTCGCAAACCCCGGCAAGGAAAACTTCACGGCGTACTTGCCCACCGGGAGGCGCAGGAACCGGTAGTTGCCCGTGTCCTCGGTGACCGTCTCCCTCGTGCGTTCGATCAAGGCCGGTGAGGTGATTGCCACCGTCACCCCCGGCAACACGCCGCCGCTTTCGTCTCGCACCACGCCCTCGATCCCGCCCGTATCTGTTTGTCCCCAGGCGGGCAGAACCAGCACCGTACAGAGCACCACGACCAGTTCCGCCACGCGCCAGCTGCTTCGTAGACGTGCCTTCATACGCCACCTCCACTTGCCGCGCCCAGTCTCACGCGAGGACGTGGGCCCGACCCGGGCGATTTAACGGGACTCTGCGACTACCAAACGAGGTCGACCAGCTCACCGCGAACTCGATAGCGTTCAGCGGGAGCTCTCAGTCCGACAGCGCGCCAAAATGCCATTGGGCACAGCGTGCACGGTGCGCCGACACCGGCCGCTTCCTTTTACCGATGAGAGGGTTCAGTAGCTCCGAACCGCCCAGCCCGGCGGATGCGCCCTATCATAGGGCCCATGGCGACACAAGTGTCCAATCGATTTTTGTTTTTGGCCCATAAGCGGAACGCCCGGAAGCGACCGATGCGAGTGTGACCCGGGATATGGAGCCGGTCCGGCTATCTGGTCACGGAAGGAATCTCGCTCCAGCCGCGCGCGAGGCGAAGCTGGTCGCGGAGCCGGGTCGTGGCACCCTCGTCGATCGTCCATGTCGATGGATCGAGCACGATGCCGTAGTCGTCACGAGCGGACGCGAAGCTGACCAGTTCATTGCGCACGTCGCGAAGCACCCACGCGGGATCGCGCTGGAGCGGATCGCCCCAGCCGCCGGCACCAGGTTGCTCGTGCCTGAATACATCGTCGCGCTGGATCGTCATCGTGACCTTCGAGGTGAGCTCGCGGTGCTCCGAGGCCGGGTTGAGGACGTTCCGCGACGGTCGGCCCGGCTTGCCACCATAGAGGCCATACGGCCTGAAGATACGACGGTCCGCTCGGACCTGAAGCACGGCCTCCTCTTCGAGCAGACGGTAGTCTCTTCGAACCGACATCCCGCCGCGGTACCTGCCCGGCCCACCGGCATCCTGGATGAGCTCGCAGCACAGGATTTCGAGCGGCTGCTCGATCTCGGTCATTTCGGCTGATGGCAGCGACATATTGGTGAACAAATTGGCATTACCGTCGAGGCCGTCAGCCCACGGCCGTCCACCCCATGCGGTGCAGAAGAACTCCACGAAGATGAACGGTGTGCGATCCGGATAGTAGCCTCCAATGGAGACTCCCGTATTGCCGCCTTCAGACGCGGCGACGATTCGGTCGGGGAGCATCTGCGCCAGCGCCCCGAAGCATGTATCGACCATCCGGAAGCCCGTCAGACCGCGGGCGGCGCACGCGGCCGGCGGGACGGCATTGGCGATCGTTCCCGGCGGGGCGATGACATCGATGGCCCGATAGAACCCCGCGTTGCACGGGATGTCCGGGGGAAGCACGGACTTCATGCACGTGTACGTGGCGGCCTTCGTGTACGACAACGTGTTGTTGATGGCGCCTTTCACCTGGGGCGAGCTGCCCGTCCAGTCCACGACCAGGTGGTCGCCCTTCTTGCGCAGCGTCACGTTCAACGGGATCGGACGCCCGAAGTCGATGCCATCGTCGTCGATCCAGTCGGTGAAGCTCCACTCCCCGTCCGGCAATTGGCAGACCGCCGCGCGTGTCATCCGCTCCGTGTAATCGAGGATCTCTTCCATGTACGCCTTGACTCGAGCAGTGCCGTGCTTCGCCAAGAGGCGCAGAAACGACTCCTCAGCGATGTGGCAGGCAGCGAGTTGCGCGCGCATGTCCCCCAGCACCCGCACCGGCAGGCGCACGTTCTTCTCCAGCAAGCGGAAGAGGGTCTCATTGGGCTCGCCGGCGTCGTACATCTTCACGGGCGGGATACGGAGGCCTTCCTGGAAAATCTCGGTTGAATCGGAGGCGTTCGAGCCGGCCACCCGTCCACCCATGTCGGTCTGGTGGCAGATGGTCGTGGCGAATGCGATGCGCTCTCCCTCGTAAAAGATCGGCTTGAGGATGAAGACGTCAGGCAGGTGCATGCCGCCCTCGAACGGATCGTTCAAGCAGTACACGTCGCCCGGACGCATCCGGTTGCTGTATCGCTCGAGAGTGGCGGCGAGCGCGTCGGGGAACGAGGCCAGATGCGCGGGAAGCGTAAGTCCCTGGGCGACCGTCCTTCCCTCCGCGTCCGCGAAGGCGGTCGAGTAATCCATGTTGTCCTTGAGAATGCCCGAGTAGGAGGTCCGCAGGATCGTCAGCGCCATCTCGTCGGCGATGGATAGAAGCATGTTCTTGAACACCTCGAATCCGATTGGGTCGCGTGGCGTGTTGCTCACGACAGTCTCCTTCAGACTCCGGGCACGCGCGGCGCTTCGCCTGCCGTCCCCGACCCGCCAAGACAGATGGCTGTTTCCGGCCATCTGCTCGATTCACGCCTCGTTGATTCCTCGTTCTGGACCGCAATCACGATGTTGCCGAATTCGTCGAGGACGCCGCTCGCCAGCGGAGGGATGAGGCAGGTTGAATCGTACTCCTCAACGATGCAGGGCCCGCTCCGGGCGATCGCGAGATCGGCGCGGCCGAGGATTGGTGTGTTCAGCCAGCCGGTGTCAGGACCAAAGCACACGCGGCGCTGGCGTGGCCCTGCGGCCTGGGCCTGACCTCGAGCGACTTGGATCTTTCCGGGAACGCGGGGCCACTCTGGAATACCTTGGCCGACCACACGAAGACTGACGATCTCCACTGGCTCGTCGGGACCAGCCCGGTGGCCATACGTGAGCTCGTGCTCCTGGGCGAACGCTTCCTCGAGCTCGGCGACACCTTGTGCATCGACTGTTCCGGGACGGACAGGGATCGTGAGCTCGTATGACTGTCCCTGATAACGCACGTCGGCCGAGCGACGGATTCGGGCCGCGTGCCCCGTGAAGCCTTCGGCCGCGAGCTGGGCGAGCGCCTGAGTCTCCATTCGACTCCAAACCTCGTTCAGTACGTTGAGGTCGAGCTGGCGTGTTCCATGCCACCACGTCCGGACGTAATGGTGCTCGACATCGGAGTAGAGAAGGCCGAACGCGGAGAAGAGCCCGGGTGAGGGCGGCACGACGATCCGGCGGATCTCGAGCGACTGCGCGATGCGAGCGGCGAACAGCGGTCCGTTGCCTCCGAACGCGAAGAGCGCGTACTCGCGCGGATCACGCCCTCGCTCGCTCGACACGGCTCGGATCGCCCGCATCATGTTTGACGCAGCAATCACGTGCGCGCCGTGGGCAGCCTCTTCGAGCGGCAGCCGGAGCGGCGTTGCAATCCTTTTCTCGAAAACCTCCAGCGACCGCGCGGCGTTCAGCTTGACGGCTCCGCCCACCAGTTGCAATGGGTTCAAGTAGCCGAGAACCAAGCTGGCGTCGGTGATTGTCGGCTCGGTGCCGCCGAGGTCGTAGCAGAGCGGCCCAGGGAATGCGCCGGCGCTGCGGGGACCCACTTGAAGCGAACCGCCAGCGTCGATCCACACCAGCGAGCCACCGCCGGCGCCGACCTCGGCGAGGTCGATCGCCGGGACGCGAATCAGGTACCCGGCGCCCGTCAGCAAGCGAGAGCCGTGCATCATGCCGCCGCCCACCTGATACTCGCCGGCCCGGCTCACCTCGCCGTCCTCTACGATCGAGGCCTTGGCGGTCGTGCCTCCCATATCAAACGTGATCGCCTTGGAGAGTCCCATCCGGCGCGCGAGAAACTGCACACCGACGACGCCCGCAGCCGGCCCCGACTCGATAATGTGCACGGGCATGCGGGCTGCCGCCTCGGCGGTCATGAGGCCGCCGTTCGATTGCATGATCAGTACGGGCGCCTTCACGCCGATCCTCTCGAGATCCGCACCCAACGCCTCCAGATATGCCCGCACGACCGGCATCACATAGGTGTTGATGACGGTCGTCGACGTTCGCTCGTACTCCCTGATTGCGGGCTGGACGTCTGCGCTGATACAGAGCGGAAGGTCAGGATTCCGCCGCCGCACGATCTCTTTGATCCGCTCCTCGTGGACGGGATTCGCATATGAGTTGAGCAGGCAGACGGCGATTGCCTCGACGTGCTCGGCCAGTAACCGGTCCACGGCTCGCTCGGCATCGGCGATGTCGAGCGGCGTAACCACCCCGCCGCGCGCGTTCACACGCTCGCTGACCTCGACGCGGAGGTAGCGCTCCACGAGCGCGATGGGCTTTTCCCAGGTGAGGTCGTACAGGCGCGGCATGCGCAGGCGCCGGATTTCGAGCACATCGCGGAATCCCTTGGTCGTGATGAGCCCTGTACGTGCTCCCTGCAGCTCGAGGATCGTGTTCGAGGCGACGGTGGTGCCATGGAGAATCTCGCCGACATCCGCGCCGGTGAGCCCGGTTTCGCGGAACACCTGGCACAGCCCGTCGACGATGGCGCGCGCGTAATCGTCGACGCTGGAGGAGATCTTCTTGGTGTGAATCCGACCCTCTGGGTCCAGAAAGACGATATCCGTGAACGTGCCACCGATGTCGACGCCAACCCGAAACGCACTCATGCTAGACATCTTCTAGAGCCAATGTCCTGACAAATGAAGCAACTTCTTCGTCGATGCCGCTTGAGAAGCTGTCTTAGCCGGGTCTTAGCCGCGGCCGCGGAGCGGCCGCCCAGTAACGAAGCTTCGCCGCCACTGCATCGTTTCTGCTCGTCGGTTTGAGGCGGAGCGTCGCGACAGCTCTGCCTCCGGTATCCGAACCTTCAAACCTGGTGAAGTGCGCACGCGTCGCCCGGGCCGGTGTGGATGACGTGCGATCTCGCTCGGTCACCACCAGCGCCCACAGGGTCTGACTTGGCCAGGTGGCGTCAGCGGCCGTTCTGGGCCGACGTCTCCGTTCGTTTGAGGAAGTGGGAGATGTCTGACGCGATCAGCGCGTCCAGTTCCTTGGCTTGAGCGGCCAGCCGTGCCGACAGCTCCTCGAACACGCTGTACGTCCAGCGGGTCGGTGCTGCATCAGCGCTGCCGATGACTTCCGTCAAGGTCGCGAGCATCTGGTTCACACCCTTGGGCGGGAGCTGCATCGGATTCGGCCCGACGACGCGCGTGAGGCGCGCCTCGATGGTCGCCAGTCGCGCCTTGATCTGCTCGGCTGCTTCCTTCATCCCCGGCTGCGCCGCGCGTCGCGCGCGGTCTTCCACCTGTTTCCGCGCGTCGCGCAACCGATTGACAGCGTCCGTACTCTCCGAGACCTTGTCGCGAGCCGCGATCCAGAGGGTGAATTGCGCCTCGAGATCTGCTGCGCTCGCCAAGACCCGTGGGTCTCTTCGGATCTCAAACGCCTGCTCGTGTATCTGGCCGGCGATGTCAAGCTGCACGAAGTACTTCCCAGGAGGCGCGACCGGCGCGGTCGCCCGAGGCCACTCGATTGTCGACAGCGCCGCACCTGGCGAGAGCTGACGGGCGTTGGGATACCGCAGGTCCCATACGAAACGGTTCGTCCCAGGCTCGGCGGAGGCGCGCGGCTCGCCGGACGCTGGCTCGCCGGAGAATCGCCGGATCACGCCACCCGTCTCGTCCTTGATCGTCAGCTTCATCTCCGACGTGGGCTTCTCCTTCAGGTAGTAAGTGAACACAACCCCGCGGGGAGGGTTTTGGCCGGCGTTCGCGTAGATGCGCTTCAGGCCGCCATCCGGATTCTCGAGGTCTCGGAAAGCAACCTGGCCTTCGCGGTAGGCGAACGCGTCCCGGCCCTGTGCGCCACCGCCGCTCTCGCCGCGACCCAAGTATCGATAGGCGGGTGTCACGCTGAACAGGTGCGCTCCCGACCGCGCCACCTGGTCCGTAATCTGCCGCAGCGGCGTGACATCGTCAAGAATCCAGAAGCCACGCGAATGCGTGCCGATCACCACATCGGTGTCTTTCACGAGCAGATCGTGCACCGCAACGCCCGGCAGGTTGAGCTGCAGCGACTGCCAGGACGCCCCGGCATCGAAGGAGATGTACACGCCACGTTCCGTTCCGGCGTAGAGCAGCCCGGCGCGGGCCGGGTCTTCGCGAATGACGCGCGCAAAGGCGTTTGGGTGGATCCCGTTGGCAATCGCCTGCCATGTCCTGCCGTAGTCGGTCGTCTTGTAGAGGTATGGGCGCTGATCGTCCATCAGGTATCGATTTGCGGCGATATACGCGGTCCCGGCATCGTGACGCGACAGATCGATGGTGTTGATCCGGAGCCAGCCGGGCCAGTCCTTCGGCGTGATGTTCGCCCAGGTCTTGCCGCCGTCCGGGGACAGATGGACCAGACCGTCGTCCGAGCCGGCCCACAGCTCACCTGGTCTGATCGGCGACTCGGCCAGCGAGAACACCACACTGGTGTACGTCTGCGCGAAACCCAGGGAGCTGAGCCCGCCGCTCACTGGCACCATCACGCTCGTGTCGTTTCTCGTGAGGTCGGGGCTGATGACGGTCCAACTGTGCCCGAGATCCGTCGAGCGAAAGACGACATTTCCCGCCACGTAGAGCACATCGGGATCGTGCGGCGAGAAGAGGATCGGATAGGTCCAATTGAAGCGGTACTTCATGTCCTTGAGGCTGTGCGAGCTGTAAGTGTCCTCGGGCCAGACGGACATGAGGCGGTCCTGGCGGCTGCGGTGGTCGTACTTCTTGAGGATGCCGATTCCACCCGCCGCGCTGCCGTAGGCGCCGGCGAACACGATGTTCGGATCGTCCGGCTTGACCGCAATGTGCCCGCTCTCGCCGCCCGCCGTGCGGTAGGCGTGCTCGTACCCGATCACTGCATCATCCGTCTGACTCGGCAGGCTGATGGAGCTGCCGTCCTGCAGGGTGCCGTACACGCGATAGGGATACTGGCTGTCGACGGCAATGCGATAGACAGCGGCAGCCGCCTGGTTTTTCTGCGCAGACCAGCTCACTCCCCCGTTGAACGTGACGGTCCCCCCCCCATCGTTGCCTTCGATCATTCGGTCCGGATTGCGCGGATCGATCCAGAGGGCATGATTGTCCCCGTGCGTCGTCGTCCACAACGAGAAGCTCTTCCCGCCATCGGTGGACTTCCAAGCGGAATACGACAGGATATAAAGCTTCTCGGGATCCGTGGGATGTGCATACACATGCATATACGACGAGGGGCTGCGACGCAAATCCCGCTGCTCGTTGAGCCGTTCCCAGCTCGCCCCGCCGTTTTCCGATCGAAACAGCGCGCCGTTCTCAGCCTCGACAATCGCCCACACGCGGCTCGGCTTCGCCGGCGACACGGCGACGCCAATGCGCCCCTTGATGCCCGTCGGCAGCCCGGCCGTCAGCTCGGTCCACGTATCGCCGCCATCGGTCGTCTTGTAGAGCCCGCTGTCAGGCCCGCCGCTCACTTCGTCCCACGGCTTGCGGACGAACTGATAGATGGCCGCATACAGCACGCGTGGGTTCGTCCGGTCCATCGCCAAGTCGATTGCGCCCGCTCGCTCGCTCTTGAACAGCACCCGCTCCCACGTCTTGCCGCCGTCTTTCGACCGGTACACCCCGCGCTCCGGGTTCGTTCCAAAGGCATGACCGAATGCCGCGACATACACGAGGTTGGCGTCCCGGGGGTGCACCAGGATCCGCCCGATGTGGCGAGTCTCTTCGAGACCCATGTGCGTCCAGGACTTGCCCGCATCGGTCGACTTGTACACGCCGTCGCCCGACGCCATGTCGGGTCGCATGCATGTGTCACCCATCCCGGCGTAGATGACGTTGGGATCTGACTCGGCCACCGCCAGAGCCCCGACCGGGCCAGTCTTGAAACCCCCGTCCGAGACCGGCAGCCACCAGGCTCCTCCGTCGACCGTCTTGAAGACGCCGCCTCCGTTTCCTCCGAAGTAGAAGACGAGCGGGTCACGCGGGTCGCCGACGACAGCAGAGACGCGGTTGGCGTGGGCGGGGCCGATGAATCGCCACTGCAACGCGCGGAGGAAGCTCGGCGCCACGCCGGCGTATTCCGGCGCGCTCGTCGGAACAGCCTGCTCGCTTTCCTCGTTCTGATTCATTGGCGCAGACTGGCCCACGGCGGACGCCAGCAGCACGCACAACCCGAGAGCAATCAGCCTCCAGTTCGTCATGTTCATGGCAGGCTCCTTGTCATATCCAACTCCTGGTCCACGCGCTCCCGCGGACTATTCGAGCGCCTTTCCCTTGGTCTCGGGAATCCAGATCCAGGCGACTCCCGCGAGGAGGAACGCCAAGGCCGCGAGGGAGAGTGCTGCCCGAAACCCATGGGTCCGGGCAATCGACCCTACCGCGAAGGGCGCCACGGCGCTCGCTACCCGTCCGATGTTGTAGGTGAACCCCTGCGCGGTCGCACGGATGTCGGTCGCATAGATCTCCGCGGTGAAGGCGCCGAACCCGGACGACCATCCCGTGCCGAAGAATGCGACGAACGGTCCGAGAAGCAGCAGAACGAGCGGCTGCCTGGTGGCGGTGTACGCCAGGATGAGGACGGCTGCCGACAAGACGTAGAGGACGTACGTCCGCTTTCGGCCCACCGCATCGCTGATGTAACCGAATGTCACGTACCCGAACCACATCCCGACCTGCATCGCGATGATGAGGCCTGACATGGCGACGGCGCTCAGGCCGATGCCTCCCCGGGCCTGCGGCAGCGAAAGGTAGGCAGGAATCCAGAGGTTGAAGGCCCACCATCCGAACATCGTGCACGCGTTCATCAAGGTGATCGCGATGGTAAGGCGGCGCAGCGGGCCCTGAAAGATCGCGCTGAACCGGCCTCGGGGTAGGTGGCGTCCTCGCGAGCGACGCCAGATGGCCGGCTCCTCCACGTGACGGCGCACCCAAAACGTAAAGAACGCTGGCAACACACCGACGAAGAACACCGCGCGCCATCCCCAAACGGGCAGGACGATCGCCGTCACGGCCGCCGCGCAGGCGTAGCCCACTGCCCAGGCGCTCTGCATGAAGCCGAGCGCCCTGCCGCGGTGCTCGTCTGGCCAGGTTTCCGAGACGAGGGCGGCGCCACTCGCCCATTCGCCGCCCATGCCGAGCCCGAGCAGGATCCGGAACACGGCGAGCTGGCCGACCGTTTGGGCCAGACCGCACGCGGCGGTGAACACCGAATACATGAGAATGCTCACCATCAGCGCGCGCGTGCGCCCATAGCGATCGGCCGCGATGCCGAACGCGATGCCGCCGACACCAGACGCGACGAGCGTGATCGATCCCAGCAGGCCTGCAATGGCGGTATCCAGGCTCAGGTCGGTGATGAGCGATGCCAGAACGAGCGCGTACAGCATGACGTCGAAGGAATCGAGCATCCATCCGAGGAAGGCCGCGATGAACGCCCGATGCGCTTCGGGCGGCGACGCTCTCCACCAGCCGAAGAGTCCGCGTGAATCGGTCGACTGCAAGGAGCCGACAGCCAACGCCTCGCTGTCGGGCGTCACGGTTAACTCAGTCCCCATGGGGCGTTCCTTCCGGCCCAGTTCATCGGTTTACAGACGGCGTCGACCCAGATCGCAGATTCGGTCGGACGGGGTGAGTCTACAAAACGATGAGTTCGGGAAGCCAATCACTATTTCTTTTCAGTCTATAAGTCCCTTTCTCCGCGGCTCCAGCAAGGTTATGGCGAACACCAGGATGCCCTGTGCGAGAGCACCGCGCGGTGCTCTCGCGAGATCCGCGCCCTCTCCTCTTGGAGGTCCGCGGAATTTGGTCGACGCGAACCAGGAACCGGCCGCGATCGCCCGGCGATTCCCGCGTTTCCTTCGAAATTAGCAGGGCTTATAGGTTCAAAAGAATAATCAGGTGGACAAGGTCCGCCAGCCAGCCTAGAGTGCGTTCGCGCGCCGCATAGGGGATCTTCAGGAAACCGGTGTCGACTTGAACCTGCCGTTCGAACTGGTGAGCAGCGAGGAACGCGGACGCCGTCAATCGATACGGGACCGGTGGACCTGTACGTCGCTTCGAGAGATTCTCAGTCACCAAAGGAGTGTCAAATGAAAGCGCAGCGGATCATCTTCACGGGAGCGCTGCTCGGCCTGCTTGGCTTTGCCGCAGATGTGACGTCCGCCCAAGGCCGGCGGAACCACCTCATCCAGGTGCTCGAGAGCGGCAAGCCGGCGATCGGAGTCTGGACGGGGGCTCTTGCCGCGACCCGCATCGCGAAGGTCGTTGCTACGAGTGACGTGGATTTCATCGTGGCCGACGTCGAGCACGACGTCTACGATTTCCCGACGTTGCAGCGTTTCTTGCTGCAGGTCCAGGACTTCAGCCACCGGTTCAGGACGCAACCTCGTGAAGCCCCCGCCGTTCTCGTGAAGCTCGGCCACCGTGGCGGGTGGGAGCCGAGCTACGAAATCGCCGAGACGCTGAAGATTGGCCCCGCGCTGGGCGTCTGGATTCCGGTCGTCGAGAGCCGCCGTGAGCTCGAGCGCGCAATTGCGGCCGTCCATCACGCGGAGACGAGCCTTGGAGCGGGCTTGAACCTGCCGTACGACCAGGTTGACGTATGGCCGCTCAATCCAAAAGGGGAGATGTTCGTCGTCGCGATGATTGAAACACCCGAAGGAGTCCGCAACGCGCAGGAGATCGTCGAGACGCCCGGCGTGGGCGCGATCCACACGGTGCACATCTCGGAGGCTGATGCCGCCAAGGTGCTGAAGCTGTGCCTCGACCGAAAGGTCATCGCCGCCGCCGATGCCAATCCCACCAACGCAAAAGCGAAACTCGATGCAGGGTACCGGCTCCTGAGCCTGGGATGGGATTTCGGCATGCTGCAGCGACAGCTCAACGAGAACATCAAAGGGGTACGAGGCGCAGCCGCTACTGGAACGAGCACGCGCCCATAGCCCCTGGCCGGCGAAGGGAATCGCTGCGGAGCACAAATCAAGGAAGGAGGGAGCATGCCCCGTGACGCCTTGGTGTTCTCGAGCTTGACCGAGCTGTCACGCATGATCAGATCAAAACGGATCTCGCCGGTCGAGCTCGCCCAGGAGCATATCGCCCGTATCAAGGGCCTCGACGCGAAGCTCCTGTCCGTCATCACCCTGACCGAGGAGCTCGCGCTGGAGCAGGCACGACAGGCGGAGAAGGAGATCTCGAGGTCGCAGTATCGCGGACCGCTTCATGGCATCCCTTATGGAGTCAAAGACCTGCTGGATACGAAGAACATCCGTACCACCTGGGGCCTCAAGCATCACGGGAACCGGATCCCAACAGAAGATGCCACTGTGGTCGCGAAGCTCGGCACGGCAGGAGGTGTGCTGATCGCCAAGCTGTCAATGGGCGAGCTCGCTCGCGGCGCGACCTGGTTTGGCGGGACCACGCGATGTCCGTGGGACACCACTCGGTCCAGCGGTGGCTCGTCGGCGGGACCGGGTGCTGCAACGGCCGCCGGGTTCGTGGTGTTCAGTATAGGCAGCGAGACCATGGGTTCGCTGCTTGGACCGGCGGCGGCATGCGGCGTGACGGGCCTTCGCCCCACCTATGGTCGCGTGAGTCGGGCCGGCGCGATGGCTCTTTCGTGGACGATAGACAAGCTGGGACCGATGTGCCGAAGTGTCGGGGATTGCGCCCACGTCTTCGACGCGATCCGCGGCGCTGATCCGCGCGATCCCTCCGTTGTAGAGGTCCCGCACCGGTGGAATCCTACACTTCGTCTTCCAAAGCTTCGTGTCGGTGTGGTGGAGAGTGAGTTCGACGGCGTCAGCGACGACCGCGTGAAGAAGGTGCTGATGGATGCCGTTGCGGCAATCGAGAAGCTGGGGATGACGGTCAAGCCGATCGAGTTGCCCGATTACCCCTATCAGGCGGTGTTCGAGATGGTGCGGGGCGCGGAAGCCGCGGTGTTCTTCGAGGAGCTCATTCAGGATGGCCTGGATTCTCTCACCGACAACGCGCCGCGCGCGTGGAAGAACCTTCTACGTGTCGCCCGATTCACGCCGGCCGTGCACTATCTCAAGGCCCAACAAGTCCGGACGATGATGCAGACCGACGTCAGTCGGCTCATGCAAGAGATCGACCTGTGGGTGGCTCCGGCGGGCGGACCGGCGACGCCCATTGACCGTCCGGCCCAGGAACCTCGAGCGGCCCCGCGCCCTGCTCCTCAGCCGCGAACTCTTAACTTGACGAACCTCACGGGTCAGCCGGCGCTGTGCCTCCCTGCCGGCTTCGTTGATGGCTTGCCGATAGGCACGCAGCTGGTTGGCCGGAGTTTCGACGAACAGTCACTCCTGGCACTCGGACATGCCTATCAGCAGGCGACCGGCTGGCATTTACGCCACCCCACGCTCTCCTGAAGGACAGACCCATGGCTCCCATCGATCAAAGCAGGCGAACGTTTGCCGCGGCTCTTGGTGGCCTGCTCCTCGCACCCGCTCTCCTGGAGTCCGCCGTACAAGAGCTGAATCAGAGTGGAAAGATCAGCAGGGAGACGCTGACGAGCGCCCTGCGGCTCACGGGTGACGCACTGACGGAAGAGCAAATCAATCGGACGAGTCCGGCGTTGGAGATGCTGATCAACGACTTCGCCGCGCTTCGAAAGGTCAGCATTCCACCCGGCGTAGAGCCGGCCGTGCGCTTCTACGCAGCGGCTCGCGTTTCGACGGCACCGAGCCCGACGAGATCCTGACGGGATTCTACGACGCTCTCGTCAACCGGCAGTCGTTTCTTCTCATCTGGAGACGGCGCTGGCGGAAAGCTGCCGCTCCAGACGCGCCATGAGGCAATCCAGTTCCGCGCGATCGTCAGCCGACAGGACGTACCCGGGAGGCCGGAGCGCGGGAGAAGCAATTGCCCGGCGGCGAAACAAGATCTCCTTCCTGATGGCCAGGCCCATCCCTGGCTGTTGCTCGTACCGGAGGATCGGCAGATAGGCATCAAAGACGTCCTCGGCACCCTCGGCATCGCCATCAGTGAACCGCTCGAAAACCTCCACGAGCATTTCCGGGTACGCAAAGCCTGTCATTGCCCCGTCCGCCCCGCGGCGCAGCTCAAGAGGGTAGTAAAGCGCCCCGTTGCCGATGAGAATGCTGGTCCTGCGGAGTCCCTGGCGCTCCGCCTCGGTTCTGATCTGGGTAATCTTCGCGAGGCCCGGGCAGTCCTCATGCTTGAGCATGACGAGTTGAGGGAAGTCACGCACGAGCCGATGGAATAGCGATGCCGACAGATACACCCCCGTCGTCTGGGGGTAGTCTTGATAGACGACGGGCACGTCCGGCCCGATGGTCTCGAACACCTTCGCGTAATAACTGTAGGTCTGATCATCGGTCCGAAGTCCCGCTCCCGGTGCAATCATCACACCCGCAGCCCCGTCGTCCATGGCTGCCTTCGTGAGACCCTTCATCACCGAGAGCGCGGGCCCCGATACGCCGACGACAACCGGCAGACGAGCCCCCACGTGCCGGAGGACATGGCGCGTAAGCGACAGCGCCTCGTCGCAGGTTAGCTTCTGCGCCTCACCCATGACGCCGAGGATCGTGATGCCATGCACACGCGTTTCGACGTAGAAATCGAGCATGGAATCCACGCTTCGGTCGTCGATCGTGCCGGTGTCGGAAAACGGGGTCACTGCGATAGCGAACACGCCGCGCGTCTGCTCGCTCAGTAGGTATTTCCCCATAGGCTCCTTCCTCTCGCGCGCATCATTGCCCCTAGCGAAGGTTCGCCTGTCCCGGCAGTGTCTTGTCACTCGGCGGGTCGAGGCGAAGCTTCGCTACGCGCCGGCGGCACTCCGGACTCCGACAGGTTCGATTGCCGCCACGGTGGCGTCGGCCAGCGCCACCGGCGTGCCCAATGCGCTGGCCATCGCGCGCGTGTAGACGAAGGCTGCGGTCGCGACATCCTCGATGGCCACTCCGACGGATTTGAAGAGCGTGATTTCTGCGGCGGTCTGGCGCCCCTGCTTGCGACCAGCCACGATCTCGCCCAGCTGGGCGTGCACGGCATCCGCAGCGAATGCCCCGCCCTCGATGGCCGCGCGCAGATCGCCGGCCTCTTCGAGCACCTGGTCCTTGAAGTCGACGACGACCTTGCTGCGGCGGAAGGTCTCGCCATCCAGTTCGCGCTTGGCCGGCGTGTTTGAGCCCACCCCGCTCACGTGGGTGCCTTCCTCGAGCCATTCACCGGAAAAAACAGGCGCGCTGGAGGTGGTGGCGGTCACAACGAGATCGCTTCCGGCGACCGTCTCGCGCGCGCTCGCCCCCGGGCGCGCCGCGACGTTCAGCTCCCTCTCGATCCAGCCTGCGAAATCGAGGGCCTTCCCCGCGTCGACGTCGAACACCTTGACGAGCGTGATCCGACGAACTTCGGCGAGGGCAGCCACTTGGTGGCGCGCCTGGACGCCGCCGCCAAAGATACCGATCACGGAAGCATCGTCGCGTGCCAGATACCGGGCCGCCACGCCGGTCGACGCGCCGGTCCGGATCCCGGTGATGTGGTTGGCAGCGATCACCGCCCGCAACGCGCCGTCGCTCGCGTCGAACAGCAACAGGGCAAAGTACGTTTCACCGTGAGCGCGGCGACCGGGATAACCGGTCAACGTTTTCACTCCAAAGACTCCGGCGCGCGGAAGTACGGCCGCCATGGCTCGAAAGGCGCCCCCGCTGCCGGGAATGTTCATGCTGAGGCGCGGCACCAGGATCGTCTCGCCGGCCGCGTGTTGGCGGAAGACATCCTCGATGAGCCGCACGCCGTCTGACATGCCAAGGACCGACGCCACGTCGAATTCGGATAGGACGAGAACCATGAGACTGCTCCGGGAAATGGCTGAAAGGTCACAGCGAGAACGCAGGATATTGAAGGTCCATGACGCTGATCCAATCAATAATTGTTTGCTCCCCATAAGCCACGCCGGCTGTGCAGCATGCTAGAATGCCTGCCTTCTCGACCGTCGACCGGCCTGTCAGTTGCGCGGCCTATTCATGCGGATAGTCGCAGGAGTCGTCGATGGACATCCATCAGCTCGAGCACTTCCTGGCAGTCGTCGATGAGCGCACCTTCACGCGGGCCGCGGGACGGTTGTGCCGGACGCAGCCAGCCGTGAGCCAGAGCATCAGGAAGCTGGAAGAGGAGCTTGAAGGTCCGCTACTCGCGCGCGACAAGCACGGCCTCATCTTGACGGAAACGGGCAAGCGTCTCCTCGACTATGCGCGGCGGATGATTCACCTGCGGGATGAAGCCGTGCGCACGCTCGGAGAGCTGCGTGACCGGAGCAGCGGCACGTTGTCGATCGCGTCGCACGAGACGGCCGCGCTGTATCTCTTGCCGGGGCCCCTGCGGGCCTATGCGCGCCAGTTCCAGGAGGTTCGTGTCGGCGTCTATCGCAGCCCGCTCGACGAGATTCCCGAACGGGTGCTGGATCGCGAGGTCGATCTCGGCTTCGTGGCCGAAGAGCCGCTCTCGCGCGATCTCCATTCCGTGCACATCTACTCCGACGAACTGATCCTCGTCGCATCCCCGCGCCACCCCGTGGCCGCGCGCCGGGCGGTGCAGATCACCGAGCTCGGGCAAGAGCACTTCGTGACGCACCATTTGTGCACGAGCAGCCTGCGGAAGATTCTTGACGTGTTCCATCAGCACCGTACGCCGTTCAAGGTGGCGGCGGACCTGTGGAGCTTCGGAAACATCAAGGATTTCGTCGAGCAGGACATTGGTTTGGCAATCGTCCCACGGGTCACCGTCCTTCAGAGCTTGCGGTCGGGCCAGCTGGTGGAGGTTCAAGTCCAACAGATCCACATTCCGCGACAGACCTACGTAATCTTCCGCGACCCTCAGTACATGTCCGCGGCGGCCCGCGGGCTCTTGAAGATCCTGAGCGATTTCGACTGGAACCACTGGCAGGCCCAGAAAGGACTTCAGCCGCCACCCATGGCTGCGCGTGCCCAGATGGGGCGCTTGCGACGGGTCTGAAAACCTCGACCTGAATCCGGTGTCAAAAGCGTTCACCACAGAGACCTCGGAGCACCCGGAGACTGGAAAAGCTGAGTCGTCGATGTCTGGAGTTCTCCGTGCTCTCTGCGTCCTCTGTGGTGAGAGCTTTTGACGCCGGATTCAGGTTGAACCAGTGCACGGTCTCCGCACTACCTCTTGATGCCCGTCGTGAGGATCGCGTTGAACAGCAGCCGGAAGGTTGCGTGCGACTGCGCCCGGTGCTGCGCGCGAAATCCGATGAGCACGACGCGCCCGAGCCCGGCACGCGCCTCGACGACGGCGGCTTGTCCCGCAACCCGGTCTCCCCCTTCCAGCCAGCCGCTCAACAGCAAGTCTTTGCTGCCGTAGCGTCCAACGATCTGAATCGGCGCCGTGAGCTCGCCGGGACCACTGTGGCCGGTGGCGGAGCCCCGCGATCGCGTCGTCGCGACGGCGGTCTCCTCGGTCGTTTCCCGCGGCGCGGTAATCTCATACGCGGCGCTGTAGGCGAAGAAGGCGGCCGTGTGCTCCGGCATTCCGTACGCGAGCGGCTGCGCAGGATCGAGGTCGAGCCGGAGGATCGATCCGGGACAGAAGAATTCATCGGGCCGCGCGTCGCGGACGAGGTCGCGGACGGGCAGCTTGAAGGCGTTGATGGCGAGGTCGCCCGACGAATCGAGCGCGATGAGCGTGCCCCCGGCTTCGACGAAGCGCTTGAGCCCCGTGATGCCTTCCTCGCCGAGTCCGCCCGCATACTCCGGAGGCACGGCGCCGGCGGCATGTCCCGCGATCAGACGCTCCGCCGGGGCATCAGGAAGCATGATGGCATCGAACCGGGCTCCCAGGTCGGTGCGCCGCACGTCCTGATCACTGATGGACGTGAACGGGAACTCGTACTGTTCGAACAACCATCGCGTCCAGCCCTCATCGATGCTCCGCACCCAGGGCTTGTAGAGCGCGAGGCGGACGGGCTGCAGCCGCAGCAGACCCGACGGGAGCTTGCCTCTGGCGCCTGACGCGGCAAGACCGAGCTCGCGCGCGACGCGCTGGACCGACTGGCGCGCGCGCCGTGAGTCGCCGACGACGATCGAACCTCGCGCAAACCGGCGTCTGGACACGTTCGTGTCGGTGCTGGTCCACGACGCCTGCAAGCCGGCGGCGCGCAGGCGCATGACGGCCATGGCCCCCCCGTTGCCCCGTCCCTCGACGATCAAGTACGACGCCCGTCTTTCGCCGCCGACCTCGGCCGGCGGGATGGTCGCGCGTTCGAGGCGGCTCGTCATCGGCAGCCTGAACGGGCGATCGACAACCGTCACGGTCACGCCCATCTGATACGGCAGGGTCCAGCCGGCCACGTCGTACGGGCGCTCGGGCGGTCCCTGTGGGGCCAGGCGGCGCGCGGGATAGTCCTGCCGCTCGAGCAGCGTCTTCACGTAGGCGCGGTACGGTTGCGCCATCACGACGATGGCCGTGCCGATCGGATACTCGACGCCGCCCGCGCGAAACGGCTCTTCCGCACGCTGGATCTCGACGCCGCCCTGGATGAGCAGATTCGTGAGCTTGGCCGCCGCGTGCGGGTCGTACTGATCGGGAGGAATGAGGAACGCGAAGGGACCGGTTGCGCTTCCTTTTTCAACGGCGCGCTTTCCCATCAGGTAGAAGTTCTGGAGCAGCGATTCGCGGTAGCGCGAGGCGGCGCCGAGCAGCCCCTTCACTGCCGTGAGGTCGTAGTCGACGATGTCGGCAAGCGTCCAGGTGCCGCCGGGCCACGGATTCGGGAAGTTGATCTGCGGCCGATACTGCGGAAGTCCGTGGGGCGAGCCGCTCAATTCGGAGGGCGCCACGACGACCGGCAGGGCCAGGCGTGCGGAGGCCACCTCCGTCAGAAGGCAGACCGTGTTGTGGCCCAGCGGCGCCGAGTCTTCATAACCGGGCCAGTAGTAATCGAACAGCGCGTTCGAGACGACGCCGGACTTGCCTGCGTGCTCGAGCTCGAGCGCCATCGCGTGACCGAGCAATCCGGCTTCGCGCCAGATGAGCGGGTCGTAGTTCGGATCGATCGGCTCGTAGTTCGGCGGGACGAAGAACCTCGGCCCCTTCGAACCCATCTGATGCATCGTCAGGAACACTTGTGGATGCCACTCGGTGTAAAAGAAGCGCGCGAGGTTGCGGTTCTCCGCGAGGTTCATCATGAAGGCGTCGCGATTGATGTCGTGGCCGACGTACCTGTGATACAGCCACGGCATCGGAGCGGCTTCGAACGGCGTCCCTCTGTTCTTCTCGAACCAGTTCACGACCAGGGTGTGGCCGTCGGGATTGAGTGATGGCATCAGGACGAGGACGACGTTGCGCAGCATCTCGAGCGTGGACGGATCGGTCGCGGTCGCGAGGTGATAGAGGAGCTCGTTGGCGGCTTGCGTCGCCCCGATTTCGTCCGCATGAATGCTGCACCCGATGGCGACGATGACCTTCTGATCCGCGGCGAGGCGTGCGGCTTCCTCGGGAGAGAGGGTGCGCGGATCCGCGAGACGCTGATTGGCTTCGCGGATGGCGGCCAGCCGCGCGATGTTCTCAGGCGCGCTGACGATCGCGGCGATGAGACGATTGCCCTCCGTCGTGACGCCGACTTCCGTCAGCTCGACCCGATCGGATGCGCGCGCGACCGTGTCGAAGTAC
Source organism: Acidobacteriota bacterium (assembly GCA_016190995.1). Classification (GTDB taxonomy): domain Bacteria; phylum Acidobacteriota; class Vicinamibacteria; order Vicinamibacterales; family JACPPN01; genus JACPPN01. The sequence goes on from JACPPN010000062.1 coordinate 32,831, forward strand.
TTGCTGATCTCGGTCCAGCTCGCGAGACGGCCCTCTGTGCCCGGCTTGAACCCGAAAGACGCTTCCGGCGTCGGGATCGATTCGCTTCCGGTCCCGGGCGCGCGCGCCGCGAGGGCGATCGGGCCGAGTCCGCCCGTCGGCAGCGTGAGACCCGCGAGCGCGACCAGGAACAGGGCGCAGACACCATGCAGTCGCAATGGGCGCATGGCGCCCATCGTAGCGCGAACCGTCACTGACGCGAAATGGTCGACTCTCGACCGTCAACGACAGAGCCGCCGGATGGTTGGAAGCACATCTGAAGAAGTCATCGAGATGCCCTGCCAAGTGTCGACTGCCTTTCAGCTCGCAGTTCCGCCAGCGTGCGGCGGGAAAGGATGATGAGCGGTCCGTCCGACGTCTTTCGACCGCGCCTGCGCACGCGCACGCGCCCGATGCGGCACCCCGTGCCGTAAGTGACGCCCGCGACGTGATACGGTACGCCCATTCCTTTCAGGAGCGCCTGAACATCATCCTCCTTCGGCCGGGGCGGGTTTGGGTCGACCCAATGCCACTCGATGTCGCTCGCACGTCGTGTCCACTTCGCGAGCGGCGCCAGCCATCCTCTAAGGCCGACATCGTCACAAGTGAAGGAAGTTCTTGTGGTGCCTAGTAACGAAGCTTCGTCACTCCGCCCCCCGGGCCCTTCACTCGGCGGTTTGAGGCGAAGCTTCGTTCCCGTTCTCGATCCTGACCCTGCACGAATGGCCTGCTCCGCAGGGGCGGCGGTCATCTGACCGAGCGGCGCGGTCGAATCGGGTTTCCGTTCCTTGACCCGGCGACGTCTCGACCGCTTTCGCGGTGCGGTTGCTTTCGTCACAAGCCGCGGTCCAGATTCCCCCTCGTCGACAGGAGCGGGAACAGGAATCGTTTTGGGTTCAACGATGGCACGCCGGTCCTCCTGAAGGGGCGGCCGCTCCTGTCGCAGCGCAGCGATGATCGCGAGGATCGAATCGAGCTCCGGCTCGGCGGGCTGGTTCATGATTCGGTCGATCGTCTGCGCATCGAGGGTACGGATCTCGAGGACTGAGCTGCTTGGATCAGCCTGATCTGACTGCGCTCGGACCACCGCTTCATCACCTGTCGCGGGCTCTGGAGTCCGCTCCTCGAGAGTCGCCGCCTCGACAGCCTGGCTTGCGACTGGCGTGGCTGGCATGACCTGCTCGTCGATGGTCTCCGTCTCCACAACCCGACTCACGACGATCCCGGCCTCAGCAATCCGCTGGTCAACTCGCGCAGCGGCTGGTGCTTGCTCGACGAGGTTCGCCACTTCAACAAGGGATTCGCCGCCTGACGCGCCTTCTGCGATCTGTTCGCCGACCTGCACGGTCTCGCCAGCGACCTCGTGAACGGCGACGTTTGCAGCCGATTCATCCGGCGTCAACATCTCGACAATCGGTTCGCCGATGTTGACGGGTTCGACCACGAGCTCATCGACGCCCGTGGGCTCCGGCGGCGCAGGGGAGCCGACGTCTTCGATCGTGGCCGGACCGCCTGCGTGGGTGGCCAAGTCGCCGGCGATTGACGTCTCGTCGGCGACTGGAGCGACCTCGAGGCGGCGTTCGTTCGTTGGAGGCGTTTCGACTGGTGCCGCGGAGATTTCTTCGACTCCGGGAAAC
>JACPPN010000063.1 GCA_016190995.1 Acidobacteriota bacterium
TGGCGACGGCCATCGCCAGCCAGGCGGCCTACGGCCAATCGGAGCCTCAGCCCACAGCCGAAGAGCGGGCCCGAGCGCTCGCCGCGTTCGGACGACACCTTCCGGCGCTGTATCCGTTGGAAGAAGCGTTTCTGGAGTGGCCGCTGGCGCAGGCTGACAAAGCATACGCCGCGATCGACGGAAAGCGGATCAAGCAGTACGTGTCGGAATTGGCTGCGATTTCCAGGCGGTACCGAGATCAGGGACACCAGTACTGGGGCCGGATCACCGGAACCTCGGCCGATGTCGAGACACAGCGGTGGGTGCTCGACAAATTCGAGCAGGCCGGAATCACCGACGTCCGGACGGAGTCGCATGACCTGAAGTCCCAGTGGCTGCCAAAGTCCTGGTCGGTGACGGTCACCGGAAGCGGTAAGACCTTGCCACTCAAGTCGGCCCAGCCGGTGATCAGCAGTCCCGGCATCCCGCCACCGGGGCTCGACCTCGAAGCGGTGTATCTCGGCACCGGCAGCGACGCGGATTTCATCGGTCGGGACGTCCGCGGCAAGCTCGCCGTGATTTACAGCAATATGCAGCCGTCGTTCTGGAACCATACGGGGGCGCGAGAGGGTGGAGCCGTGCGGGCCGAGGAACGAGGAGCGGCGGCGGTCTTGCTCATCCTCAATCTCCCGGGAAATATCACAACGCAACTCTATCCGACCGGCAACAAGATCCCGGCCTTCTCGGTGGGATCCCAAGACGGGTATGCCGTACGCGATTTGATCGGCCAGGCCCCTGCCGGATCGCCGGCGCGGGTTCAGTTTCAATTCGAGCTCGAAAGGCCGGACCTCAAGACGGCAACGCTGTTCGGAACCCTGCCGGGTACCACTGACGAGACGATCTACATTACGGGGCATCGTGACGGCTTCTTCGAGGCCGGTGCGGACAATGCCAGCGGGCTCGCCACGATGATCGGTCTCGCCGAGTACTTTGGAAAGATGCCGAAGGAGAAGCGCCGGCGTTCGATCGTCTTCGTGGCGATGACGGGTCACCACAACAACTGTACTGGCGGCTCCAACATCTGTACGATCAGCGGGTTGTGGGTGAAAGAACACGCGAAGGAGTTGTTCGCCAAAACCGCGCTCATCATCAACTCTGAGCACACCGCTACCGCGCAGACCTATGTGTACTTGGGCCCGAGCATCCGAAAGGCGAACACTCAGAACGAGGCGCTGTTCTGGTACGTCGGTGGCAGCGCCAAGCTGACGGACATGGCGATCAAGGCCTACCGCTCGTTCGGTGTTCCGACGTACGCGGAGCCCGAGGCGCGTCCAGCTGGAGAGATGGGCGGCTTCTACCTGGAGGCCCCGTCGCTTCAGGTCATCGACGTCGGCATGTTCGGTCACTCGGATCACGAGACGGCCGATGTCATCCCCTGGACCGGCCTCGGCGGGGTGGCCCGAGCGTACGCGAAGATCATCGACGGCGTGAATACCCTCGATCTGAAGGATCTTCAGCGACCGACAGGTTCGAACACGCAACCCTGATTGCGTGAGGCGACTTGGAGCGCGGAGTGGCCGGGATTGCTTCGGCGCTGGCGCCCAGCTAGGATCGCGTCATTCGGCGGGAATGGAACGGCACCGCCGAGTGACCTGATTTGCCCATGGCCGGAGGTCCAACGATGATCGAGTTCGCACCAGCCAATCTGCGCATTCCGCGGTGGACGCGACCCGTTTATCTGGTGGCGGCAGGCACCACGGACTATCGCAAGCGATATCCGGAAAAGAAGCTCGAAGAGCTGTGCATGATGGCCTTCCGGATGCTGCTCGAGGAAAACGACCTCAGGCTCGATCCGCTCGAGGTGAAGGGCCTCATCAACTTCGCGGCCTATGGGGAGTTCGCAGATCATTTCCAGGATCAACTCCTCTGTGAGGCCAAGGTTCACGACTATCTGGGGCTCGACCTGCTGCCGAATGTCGGCATCAAGACGGGCGGCGCAACCGGCGGCTCGGCGATGCTCGTGGGCGCCACGACCGTCGCCAGCGGCATGAGCGACTGCACGCTCGTCCTCGGGTGGGAACGGATGGACGAGGTGAAGACGTGGACCGGCAACTACTACATCGCGACCGCCGCTTGCAAAGACTTCGAGACCCGGCTCGCGCGCAATTACGCCAGCTACTACGCGCCGATGGCGCGGCGCTTCCAGGAGACCTACGGCGTCGACGAGCGCGTGCGTGCGGAGATCGCGGTCAAGAACCGCGGCTATGCCTGCCACTCACCGTTCTCGCAGCAACCCGGCCGGCACACGATCGACGAGGTCCTGAGCGGCGAGATCGTGTCGGATCCGCTTCGGTTCCTCGAATGCTGCGCCATGAGCGTCGGCTCAGCGGCGGCACTCCTCTGCTCCGAAGACGTGGCTTACCGGCTGACCGACAAGCCGGCGCGTCTCTCCATTGCCGGCGGATCGCACACGCTCAGGACGGGCGACCGGCGGCCGATGCGGATTCCACTGCTGCCGCACGAAACTGAGGAGGGCTACCGCTGGCTCTACGAGGACATGGCCCGGCACGACGGCCGCTGGCCCGGCTTCGAGAGCTTCGGCGCCACGCGGTTTGCCGCGTTCATGGCCTACGGGATGGCCGGCGTCCAACAGCCAATCGAGGATCTCGATCTCGTCGAAACGCACGATGCGTTCACCATCTCGGACCTGCAGACCTATGGCGACGTCGGGCTCACGCTCTACGGCCGCGAGCAAGAGTACGTCACGTCGGGCGAGTGCTATCTGACGAACCCGCACACGGGCAAGCCGGGCAAGTGTCCCGCGAATCTGTCGGGCGGCTTGCTGGGCACGATGCACGCCGTGGGCGCGACGGGCATCTTTCAGTGCGGCGAGGTCTTCTGGCAGCTTCAGGGCAAGTACGACAAGTTCCACGGCGATCCCGCGCTCTGGGCGCGATACGGCAAGCGGAAGCCGGCCGACTGGCAGAGCCTGCAGGCCGCGCGTCCGCGCCGCGGCCTGACAATCTCGCACGCCGGCGTCGGCAGTCACGTCACGTGCGCGGTCGTCGAGAAGGCGTGGTGAAGGTCCTGGTGCCACATCCCGCCGGGAGGTCACGATGAGCGAGCCGATGGCGCTCAAAGGCGCACCGCCGAGAATCGACGAAATCGGCGACGTGTGGGTGGTCGAGATTCCGCGCTTCGGTCCCGAAGGCACGCACTATCACACGTACGGCATGCTGACGCCGTACTTCAGGGGACTCGGGGAAGGGCATCTGCTCGCGACGCAGTGTGTGAACCCGCGCTGTCCGATCGCAAAGGGGGCGGGCGAGTTCTGGCTGCCGCCTCGCGCGGATTGCCCGGACTGCCATCAGCCGATGATCTGGGGAGAGATCCAGAATCCCGCCGGCTACATCTACACCTACACCTACGTGGAGCGCGGGGGCGCCGGCCTCGAGATTCCCTGCCCGTACTATCAGATTGACGTCAAGATCGATGGCGTGTGCACCATCGTGAAGAGCTACCTGCAGGGTCGCGGCCCCATCAAGATCGGCGACCGTGTAAGAGCCGCGTTTCGCACCGGCCCGCACGCCACCCATACGTGTCTCGACCTGTACTGGGTACTCGACTGAGCAGGGGGCGCGACGGAATCCCAGACATCTGTTGAACGAACTACCGCCTGAAGGGCGGTGGGATTAAACCTGGCACGTCGGACTAAACGCTCGCTCTCGTTGCGATAGGCGTTGTCTCGGAGCCGCTGAGGCCGTCCGTTCTCAGCGCTCCCAGATGATCAGCTCGTGAATCGACCAGTACCACGACCGCGTCTCCGCCACCTGCCGCAACCGCAGCGTCAGCGTGTCGTTGGTCGGAAGCTCGATGTCGATCGGGATCTCGATTCCGTCAAGCACCAACCCCTGAAGCAGTTGCGGCAACACGCTGCCGCGATAGAGCTCGCGAAAAGCGCCGGACCCGCCTGACGATTCGATCACGAGCTCGCGCGGGTAATCGCCCAGGCTCCGTTGCGCGGTCTGCAGGCGCAGGAGCCCAATGTCGTGACGGCGCGCGAACTGAATCTCGATGGTCTCCATCCCCGTCTGCTTGAGACCCGTCAACCACCTCGTCTCAGGGTTGCCGTCGAAGGCAAACGGCAGGCGCTCCTCGAGCGCGGAGGATCGGGCGACGAACGAGTCGGGCCGAAGGCGCCGGAGGCGAGTTCGATCGACGGGAGGCGGCGCACTCCAGTCTTTCAACTGGAGGACGCGCGTCTCGCCGAACTGCGGCGACGACGCGACCTCATCGGTGCATCTTGCGATCGCGGTTCCCAGGGCACGCGGTGCGCTGCGGTCGACGAATTCCGGCCCGTGAATCGCCAAATAGCGGACGCCCAGCGCGCGAACACCTCCCAGAGCATCGCAGATGCGCGTCAGATCGCCCAGCGGTGTCGCGGGACCCGCGAGAAACTCCTGAAGCAATGTGCCGTATCCGCTGTAGCCGTTCACGATCGGATGGCCGTGCCGCAGGGTCGCGACCTGGTACTTCAACGTGTACGGTTCGAAGGCTCCTGCAATCGGCAGCTCCAGGATGGCGCCCGGCCCAGATTCCGCAATCCATCGATACGCCAGCCGATCGTGCGATCGACCGCTTGCGTTGAACTCGGCGAGCGGAAATGGCCCCGCGGCTTCGGCGATGACGAGCAGCACGATGGTGCCCGCGATGAGCCGGCGGCGAATCGGTGTCGTGGAGGCGAGCAGGCGGGCGGCGCCCATGCCAGCTAAAACCGATAAGCCAAGAATAACGATCGTGGCAAGACGTGCCGGCACGCGCAGTCCCTGAAGCCCTGGAACGACGGAAAGCAGCCACGCATACGGTCCCGTTTCCAGGAACCGATGGCCCCAGGCGCTGGGCTCGGGTCCGAGCGACAACGCGAAGGCCACGACCGCGACAGCGGCGTACGTCAGGGCAAGGTGGCGGGCACGCTGATGCGATCCGCGGAGGCCCGCCCCATCGTCGCCCTTTACCTCCACCCCGTCGCCGCGGCCGGCCCTCAGGGTAGGCCCCTCATGGTCAATCCTCTTGGAGGGACCGGTCGTCAGGCCGGCCCAGGACGGGAACCGGATGATCGTGATCAGCGTGACCACCGACAGCGCGATCGACGCAAAGCCTGGAAACAGCTCCTGTTCGTACGGTCCGAGCGGCAGCAACCGGCGCAAGACCACCGCACGGTAGTGCACCCGCGCATAGGACGTCAGGTCCGCGCTGTACCCGGCGATCTCGCCGAGCGATCGAACGAAACCTCCTTCCTGCCGGACCGCGGTGTACGCGAGAGCCACCGGCAGAAGGCCGATCAGGATGGATGTGGCGGAGAGAGACAGACCCGCGACCGCGCGCAGCCGATCGTGCCCAAGCACGATGAGCTCGCTGGCAACGACGATGGCAACAGCGATCGCGTAGAAGTACAGGAAGTACCCGTTCGACAGCGCTTGTAGCAGGAACGCCGCTGAAAAGAGCCCGAGCCAGAGGGCGACGCGTCGCGCCGACGCCACCCGCATGCCGATCTCCTGGAAGTATCGATGGAGCGCCCAGAGTCCAATCGGCATCCATCCGCTGACGAGGACCTGAAGGTGCGAAATCTGGCCGACACGGTAGGGTGAGAGCGCAAAGCAAAGACCCGCGATCGCGGCGGCATCACGTCGCCTCGTAATCCATCGGACGAGCAGATACATTCCCGCGCCCGAGAGGACGTACGACGCGATGAACGCGACGTTGTACGTCACGAGTGGATTCCGCGTCAGCCACTGGACAGGCGCAACGAATGGAGCAATACCGAGCAGATGTTCGGAGTACGCGAGCGTGTGACGATAGGGATAGAAGATGGGCGCGTCCCACACGCCGCGCAGCCCGTGCAGGAGCCGATCGGCGTCCCAGCCAAGGATCCACGCGTTGAGGATTGGATCGCCGGCGTCGCCCGGGACCGCACTTGCAAGGTGAAGCACGAGCGGCGCCGTCATGATGGTCGCGACAACCGTGAATCCGGCGACGACGGTCAGGGCCTCGCGACGATCGGACGGCACGACGGCTTCCCTCCAGAAGGTTTCAGGTCTCAGGTTCCACGTTGCAGGCGCCCGGGTTCCCGGTTCAGGTTCCAGGTTTCAGGGTCTAGAGTCTACGTCAACGCTCGAGGTCGCTCCTCGCCCGAATGCCGTCTTTTGATGCCCCCTTACACCCGCGGATTCCGCGCATGCCACGGAGAACAACCCATCTGCTGTTCCTGATCTTTCTGATTCTCGCCCTTGCGGGAACCCGAAGGGTCGTGTAGCGAAGCTTCGCCTCAAACCGCCGAGTGACAAGACACTGCCGGGGACAGGCGAACCTTCGCTACTAGCTGCGCGGCCGCCACGGCGGCCGCGCCTAAGACAGCTCCTAAGGCTCATGACAGAAAACTTGCTACATCTGTCACCGTTCTGGCCTTAGGAGATGTCCAGTGATGCGGACCGCCCGTCGGCGTGGATGCTATGATGAA
>JACPPN010000064.1 GCA_016190995.1 Acidobacteriota bacterium
GGTCCGATACGATCGCCTGCTTCGGTCAGCCCCGCACGTCGGACTAGGTGGCGCACGAATGTGCGCCCTATGAACGACTACCGCGAGGGGGCGCGGGACGACTTTCAGTCGTGCGCCGGAGTCTACCGCCTTTCAGGCGGGAGTCGTTCAAACCGTGTGAAAAAAGCTCCCACCGCAGAGAACGCAGAGCGCGCGGAGGGACGATTCTCGGGGAAACCTTGGCTCCGCGTCCTTCGCGCCCGCGGTGATGGCGTGTGTTCACGAGCTCTCAAGCCGGACGCGACGACTGGGTCCTGTCACTGGCGCCACTCCCGCAGCACGACCCCACACGTGCAGAAGCGTCCGAGCTGACAGAGCGCGAGATGATCGGCCGGGAAGTCGAGCGGGCCGGATGCAAGGAATTCGTGCTCGCCGTGACCGAGCGTGATGTGCGGCGAGAACCGGCCGCCCGCCGACATCGTGTGGAACACCTTCACGTACTCGACATCTTGGAGGCGCGGTTCTTCTCCAGCCGCAAACGCGTCGGCGGTGCCGGCCAGATGGGCGTAGCCTGCGAGCGCCTCCAGCATCAGCTCATGCAGCCGCCGCAGGTCGGGCGACGGCTCGACCTCGAGGACGATCGTGGCGGGGACTGGGGAGTGAGGACTGAGGAGCGAGGAGTGAGGACTGCCGGAAGATTTGGTCCGTGACTCGAGGCGCACCGTGAAGGGAGAGGTCGTCCGCCACACGTCCTCGACCTGCGCGCACGCCTCATCGAGCCGCTCCCGCCGGATGAACTGCTGGACAATGGTGAGGTGCGGCAGATGATCGGCATCGAGCGTCAGATCGTCGCCGCTGCGCGCAAGCGCATTCAGGCGTTCGGCGAGCGCAACGATGCCGGGCGGCGGGAGGAGGGCGACGTCGATCGCGACAACCGGCGGTAGATCGTCGAACGAGACTGCCGGCACCGGCTATTCCAGGACCCGCTTGGCTTTCTTGATGTCGTCAGCCACGATGGCCAGCTCGACGAGCCCGTCAGCCAGCCCTGTGACATACACCGCTTTCAGGTTGACGCCAGCCTCCGCGAGGCGCGTGCTCACGTTCGCCAGCTCGCCGGCCCGGTTCTCGAGCAGCACGCTGATGACCTCAGTTTCCTCGAAACGGATGCCGGCCCGATCGAGCGCCGCACGCGCCGCTTCGACATCGTCGGCGATGATGCGAAGAAGCACTTCGTTCCCCACTGCGAGGCCGGCAACCGACTTGATGTTGACGCCGTAACGGGACAGCGCGTGGGCGACGCGGGCAAGCTCCCCTGGACGGTGCGCGAGCTGGATCGCGAAGTCTTTCATCGGTCCTCCGTCTCGTGGATGGATGAAGCCTACTCCGCCGGCGACGAGCCGGTCAATCCAGACCGGGGCCGCCCCGGACCCACGCCTCCACCCGCCCGGTCAAACGTCGCCAAGGGCGCCTGTGCCACTCTTGTGTGCAAACCTGCGAAGACTCGGCCGTATGGCTGACGTGGCCGCACTTTGCCCGCCCCTGGCCGACGGCTAGAATGAAGGCGGATGTCCCAGCTTGCCGAGCTTCGGGAAATCGATCCCCTCCTTCGACCTCTTCTTGAGGAGCGAAACGAAGCCGAGGCCGAACGGCACCTGACACGTGTTTTGACCGAGCACGCGTCGTCGACCATTCGTGGCATCATCCGAACCAAGCTCCGTGCTTCTCTCACCTCGGCCGATTGGTCGGAGCGCAACCAGGACGCGCTCGAAATCCAGAACGAGGTTCAGGCGCGCCTGCTCCGCGAGTTGCGGGCGCTCAAGGATCGATCTGGTCCTCCGCTTTCGGATTTCAAAGGCTACGTCGCGGTCGTCACCTACCACGCCTGCTACGAGTATCTTCGGCGGCGAAATCCGCATCGCGCCCGCCTGAAGAACCGGATTCGCTACCTCCTCAATCACCGCACCGAATTCGCCCTGTGGCAGGACGCCGCGGGCGAGTGGATTTGCGGCCGCGAAGAATGGTCGCAACAGCGCGCGTCGGCGTCCGCGCACCGGGTGCTGCAGCGTATCATCGAGCGCCCCGATGAGGTGTTGCCTGCAGGTCTGGTGCGCGGCGCCGAAACCAGCCCCGTGCGCTCGATTGAGCTTCTTCGACGGATCTTCGCGGCGGCCGCTGGACCTGTTGAGCTCGACGAGCTCGTCGGCGGCCTAGCGGATTTGTGGCACCTCGGCGAGGCCATCAGCACGTCGCAAACAGAAGAAGACGATGGAGGCGTTGAAGCGCGCCTCGTCGATTCCTCCCCGAGCGTGTCCACCCGCGTTGAGCATCGCGACTACCTGAAACACCTTTGGTCGGAAGTCTCCCAATTGCCGCAGCGGCAGTGCGTCGCCCTCCTCCTGAATCTGAGCGACAGGGAAGGCCGCGACTGTGTGGCGCTTCTGCCCATGGCGGGCGTCGCCACGATCCGCCAGATCGGCGAGCTCGTCGGCATGAACGCGGAGCGCCTGGCGGCGGTGTGGAGCGAGCTGCCCTGGGACGACGCCCGAATTGCGGGGCATCTTGGGATCAGTCGCCAACAGGTCATCAATTTGAGGAAGTCAGCACGCGAGCGTCTCGCGCGCCGAATGCGAGCTCTGGAAGAAACGGGGAGGTTCCGTGGAGAATGGCCGGGCTCCCGGGCCGGACGGTAATACTGGAACATTCTGGCCACCCTCGCTAGAGAAAGGGGTTTATGCCCCACGTCACCTCCGAGCAGGCCGCGCGATATCACGATAGGAAGCTCGAGCCGGCAGAACTCGTTGCCTTGGACGATCATCTCGTCGCCTGCCCCGCATGTCGGGAGCAACTGGTGAGTGCCGCCGACTTCGATCGGGCTGTCTCCGAGCTCCGCGCGGATCTGAGTACCACCCTGCAGGTGCCCTTGACACACCCGGCTTATGAAGAGCTCGAGGCGTACCTCGACCGCCGGCTCGACCAGGTCGATCGAGATCTCATGGAGTCACACGTTGCGGCCTGCAGCAGTTGCGGGGAAGAACTTCGGGATCTGCGCGAGCTTCGTGACGCGCTGCAGCGTGCGGACACTCAACTGACCCGGGCAAACGGCTGGGGTGCGCGCCTCGCATCCATCCTGCAACCGCCTCGGGGCTGGTCGATGCCGCAGCTCGCGACGGCGGGAGCAGTGGCGGCGGCCATTCTCGTGGCAGGCTTCACAGCCTGGTTCGTGGGCCGACCTCCGAAACAGCGCCCTCAGACGACAACGGCGCGCGCACCGGAGCGGATCCCGACCACGCCAGGCATCGCCGGCCCGCAGTCCCCCGCGGGGCCATCCGGGGCCGACGTCATGGTCGCGCTCCACGATACACGGGGCACGGTTACGCTCGATCGCTCAGGCGCCATCGCCGGGTTGCCCGAAGCCGCGATCGATCAGTCGGAGGTGCGCAAAGCACTCACGACTCGACAGGTAACGCTGCCGGCCGAAGTGCTTTCGCTCGTCGGCGCGGCGGGCACCTTGATGGGGAGCGGGTCCGCCGGGTCGCCGTTCGAGCTCCTCGACCCGGTCGGAACAGTCGTGGAAACGGACCGCCCAACATTCCGCTGGCGGGCGCCGTCAGGTGCCGAGGCTTACCACGTGAGCGTGTTCGACGCCAACTTCACGAAGGCTGCGTCGAGTCCTCAGCTCACGACGACGGACTGGACGCCAACGGCGCCGCTGCCGCGGGGAAAGAGATATTCGTGGCAGGTGGTTGCGACGGTCGGCGGATCGCAAGTGACGGCCCCCACGCCGCCTGCGCCGGAAGCGAAGTTCAGAATCCTGGACGCCGACGCGGCGGGGGATCTGGCGGGCGCCCTCGACAAGGCGGGAGGATCCCATCTGGTTCGCGGGATGCTCTACACGCAGAAAGGCATCCTCTATCGTGCGCGCGAGGAATTTGAGGCGCTCCGAGCGGCAAACCCACAATCGCCGGTCGCAAAGGATCTGCTGGCCAGCCTGACGCTCGCTCGGCAATGAGCAAGGAGCTCGGTCACCCTCGGTGGCCCGCGCCTCCCACCAAGAGGAAACCGGCTCAGGAGCACGGATGACGCTAGTAACGAAGCTTCGTCGCTCCGCCTCCGGGGCCCTTCACTCGGCGGTTTGAGGCGAAGCTTCGTTACGGTCTGTGACGAGGAGCGACAACGCCGCGCGACCGAGCGCCTCGGCTTTCGTCCAGCTAGTAGGCGTCGCCCACCAGCACGAATGGCGCCCAGTAGTACGGGTGTCTGTAGCGCTCGGACTGGAGCAGCAGCAACGACGCGCGGCGAAGAGCCTCCGCCTTGGACGACTTCGCGCGGCGGATCTGACGGTGCAGTTCCACCATCAGATCGGTCGTGCTGCTCGCGTCCACCTTCCAGTGACTGACCACGACACTCGTCGCACCCGCGACGAAAAGCGCCCACGTCATCCCGATCACGCCCTCGCCTGCTGCGACGCGGCCGCGCGCCGTTTCGCACGCCGACAAGACGACGAGATCCGCGTCGAGATCGAGCCGCATCATTTCCCACGCTTCGAGCAGCCCATCGTCCACCGCGCCTCCCCGGGGAGGCGCCGCTAGGACCAGCCGCGAATACATAGGGCTCGCATCGTCGAGAATCCCATGCGCGGCGAATTGCAAAACGTCGAACCGGGCTGCTTCGGCTTTCGCGAGGGTTTCCCGCGCCTCTGCGCGGACGTAGATCTTCGCGGCCGATCCGTAGAGCCGCGCGATCGCCCGTACCTGGCGCTCCGCCTCCATCAGCGGCGGAAGCGCCGCGCCCGCGCTTGGGGAAGCGCCACGGTCCGGGCTCGGATTCCCGAACGCCAGCAGCGTGGTCGCCTCGCGCGCGCGCCGCCCGCTCGATCGCTTCTCGCCGAGCGATCGCAGGACCGTGAGGGACGGCGCAACGCTGATCGCGTGGCTCTCGACGAGGTACTGGTTCGACGGCGTGCGCAATGCCCGAAAGGGAATGTTCCACAGCGGGCCATCGGGAACGATGATGAGCGCCGACCGGCCGATGAGGTGGTGGCTGACGGGAGCGATCAGCAGGTCATACAGCCGGCGTGCGGTGTCAGCGAAGGCCAGATCGCGCGCCGCGAGCTGATGGTGAAAGCGATCGACCAGCGGCGCGAGATCCTCGCGCCGTGAGTCGAGCCGCACCGCCGCCATGCGGACCGCCGACTGCGCGTCGGTGCGCGTCAGGACGAACACGTACGCGCGCGTGTCAGTGACGACGTACTCGAGCACTGCGGTGCTCGCGTCGCCGACGAGTGTGGTCGTCTCCCGGATATTGAAGCGGCGCACCGCGCCTCGCCGGATCTGCAGCTCCGGATGA
>JACPPN010000070.1 GCA_016190995.1 Acidobacteriota bacterium
CGACGACCAGGGACCAGAGCAACACGCATGACCGTGCTTCAGCGCGATCTCGTCATTGACGCGGTTCAGCACCTCGTGCGCGTGCCGTCGGTCAACCCGTCGCTGGCCGCCGACGAAGGCACAGGCGAAGCGGCTGTTGCGGCGGCGGCGTGCGACTGGCTCACGAGCCACGGCGTGCGCGCCTGGATTGAGAACCTTGCCGAGGCAGGACGCGCGAACGCGGTCGCGCAGATTGGATCGACCGATGGCCCGGCGCTCGTGCTCTGCGCGCATCTCGATACCGTCAGCACCGCCGGCATGACCATTCCGCCGTTCGAGCCGACGCTGGTCGACGGCAAACTCTACGGGCGCGGCGCGTACGACATGAAGGGCAGCGCGGGCGCCATCATGGCGGCCGCGGTCTCGCTGGCGCGGCGGCCGCTCGACGGGCGTGTTCTGCTCGCGCTCGTCGCCGACGAGGAATACGCGAGCGCCGGGGCGATGGACTTCGTTCTTCGTCATCCCACCGACGCCTGCATCGTCACGGAGCCGAGCGAGGGTCGACTGATCCTCGGACACAAAGGGTTCGTCTGGGCGGAAATCGTGACGAAGGGCAAGGCGGCGCACGGCAGCCGGTGGGACCTGGGCGTCAGCGCCATCGGGCGCATGGGGCGCATCATCACAGCGGTCGAGGATTTCGATCGGGCCACGCTCCGCGCGCGCGTGCATCCGCTCGTGGGGCCTGCCTCGATGCACTGCGCGCTCGTCAGCGGCGGTGCGGGACTGTCGACCTATGCGCCTGAATGCCGCCTGCAGATCGAGCGCCGGACGATTCCCGGCGAGACGCCGGAGCAGGTTCGTCACGAGCTCGAGGAAGTGGTTCGAGCGGCCGGCGAGGAGGCCACGGTCACCTGCTTCTTCGATCGCCTGCCTCTCACCTGCGATCGCAGCGAACGGGTCGTCAGCTGCGTGCGCGACGCGGTGACGCGCGTCACGGGCGTCGAGCCGATCGAAGCAGGCGTCCCGTACTGGATGGATGCCGCGATCTTCGCGGCGGCGGGCGTCCCGACCGTCACCTACGGGCCATCCGGCGGCGGCGCGCACGAACCGGTCGAATGGGTCGACCTGCAGTCGCTCGTGACGACCGCCACCGTCCTGGTCGAAGCAGCGACGATGTTCTGCGGCGCCGCCCGCTGAATCTCCTGCCGGTGATCTGGCCCCCCCGTCTGCCCCCAGACATCTTCTTGGACCGATCTGTAACGAAGCCTTCGCCTCAATGCGACGAGTAAGAACGGAGCCCCGGTGGCGTCGAAGTTTCGTTACTAGCTTCCACCCCACCGCGGCTGCCGCGTTGGGGCCCCGGGTTGCGCAGCAAACTTCGTACACATTCAAGCCGGGCAAGCACCGGCTAGTAGGCAGGCTTTCGTCGGTGCGGCTTTGGCGGCGGCCCTGAGAGAGCGACCGGAGCCTGGACCGGCTGAGTCGGACCCTGCAGCTGGCGATTCGGAGCTTCGTTATTTGGATCCCGAGCGCACGTCACGTGCGAGCATTCGCACCTCGGTCGCCGCGCGCATGCCGCTCTCGACGGCACCGTTCATGTAACCCTGCCAGCGCACGCTCGTGTGCTCTCCGGCGAAGACGACGCGCCGGAACGGGCGGGCGAGCCACTCGCGCAGTTCAGGGTTGAAGGACGAGTCGAAGTAGGCGTACCCGCCACGCGCCCACGGGTCGCGCTCCCATGACACGCTCTGCGCCGCAATGAACCGTGCCTCGTCCTCCGCGCGGCCGAGCCAGCGCAAGTGCTCGGTGAACTTCAGCCAGCCGTCACGCTCGACGATTTCCTGCGTCTCACGGCTCGCCGAGCCGCCGGCCAGCAGAGTCAGGATGCCAGCGCTCCCTTTCTGCTCCTCGTTTCCATCCCAGATTGCCCCCACGGGCAGGTCGGTAGCGAAGGCCCGCCCGCGCCCCGGCGCACGCCAGAACCGCCGCGAGAACTGAATCAGTGTCTTCGTCGCGGGCCCGTACTGCAACGATTCGAACGCCTGCCGTTGTCGTTCCGGCAGCCCCGGCGAGAACGCAATCTGCCGTATCGTCGTGGCGGGCACGGCCACGACGAGGTAGTCGACCGCGAGCTGCTCCGCGCGTCCGCTCGTCGATCGCACGCTGACGCGCACGAGACCTGATTCCTGCTGGACCCGTTCGGCGACATGGCGCAACCGGACCCCGCCTTCCAGGGAGTCGGCCAGTGCCTCGGGGAGCTGCTGGTTTCCGCCGCGAATCCTGAAGAATTTCTGGCGTGCGGGATCGGCGCCCGACGCGAACAGCTCCACGAGCGGCAGGAGGGATAACTGGGCCGGATCGGCGAGAAAGAGCCCGCGCAGCGCGAGCACCGTCGATCGGAGATCCGCGCTCGCATCGATCTCATCGAGCCATTTCGCGACCGAGCGGCGAGCGAGGTGATAGGCGACCGCCGTGTCCCATCGCTCCTCGCTGATCGAGAACGCCTCGGTCAGCTCCTTCAGCGCAGATTCGAGCGCCGGCGCCCCGGCGCCCGGCCGAATCTTGCGCCGGCCGTCGCCCATGTCTCGGTACTGCGCGAATCCGCCCTTGAGGATTCGCACCGTCTCGAGCTTGAGATCCTTGGCCAGCCGGCGGATCGACTCCTGACTCTCGTCGATCAGATCGCCGCCGCCTTCGCCGTGCTGGTCTTCCGCAAATCCTTCGCGCAAGGTCCACACCCGACCGCCTATGCGATCCCGGGCTTCGAAGACGGTGACCTTCGCGCCGCGTTGCTGGAGCTCACGGGCGGCCGTCAGACCCGCAAGCCCGGCCCCGATCACGGCGACCGAGGTTCCCTTCAACTCGTCATCAGTCATATGGATCGGGGGTCAGCTCCCTCTACCCGCTTCGACTCGGCTGCCAGCGCAGCCCCAGGTTGATGATGCGCTGCAGCAGCGCATCGTACGGCACACCGGCCGCTTTCGCCGACTGTGCGAAATCCTCGTCTCGCGCGATGTGCGGATTCGGGTTCGCCTCGAGCACGTAGACGCGTCCGTCGGCGTCCAGCCTCAAATCGATGCGGGCGTACCCGCTCAGCTCGAGCGTGCGATACACGCGCCGCGCGACGCGCTGAATCTGTTGCGCGACACGATCCGGCAGATCCGCCGCGGCGCGGGTATCGATTCTGTGGCGCGTCTGGTATTCGCGGCTCCACTTCACCCGCTCGGTTGCGATGGGCCAGGCCTCTTCGGGCAGCTTCTCGAACATCATCTCCCAGACTGGAAGCACTTCCAGCGCAAGGTTGCCCATGACGCCGACGTACAGCTCGCGACCCTCGATGTATCGCTCGGCAATGGCATCGGTTCCAACGCTCTCGTGCACGAATTTCACGCGCTCGCTGAGCTTCGCGTCGCTTGCAACGACCGAAGCCTGGGCGATCCCGATCGACGCTTCCTGGCTGAGCGACTTCACGATGAGCGGAAACTGCAAGCGTGCCGGCCGCCTGATCGCCCGGCCCCGCCTGAACACCCCGAAATCCGGGATCGGGATGCGGTGATAGGCCATCAACATCTTCGAAAGCGCCTTGTCGCGCGCGAGGATCAGGCCGCGCGGATTGCACCCGGTGTACGGCATCCGCGACAGCTCCAGGAAGCTGACGATGTTCTGGTCGAAGCTGGCGATTTCATCAAACGCTTCGAGCATGTTGAACGCAATGTGCGGCTTCCAGTCCCCGATGGCGGCGCGGATGGCTTTCAGCTCGTCCGCGATCGGCACGGGTCGCACGTCGTGCCCCATCCCGCGCAGCGCGGTCAGGACGTCGTACTCCGTTCTCCACTCGACCGCCTCGAGATTCACGCCGCCCGTGTCTTCCGGCGGAACGAGATAGTCGTGCATCAGGATGAGGACGCGCAGCCGCTTGTAGGCCGGCTTCTTCATGGTCGGCGCCCGTGTTCAGCCCCGGCGGGGCCGCCCTCGGCCGTATCAGAGCGCCACACGATGACGTCCGCTGTGCAGGTAGTTCATCACGTGCACCGTGAGCAACACGATGAAGTGGATCCTCGCTTTCTCCTCGGGCTCCGCCAGGCGGAGATTGAGCTCCTTGCAGCGGCTGATGATGTCCTCCAGCACCTGATCGATGGTGTATTGATACTCGCCGGTCCACCTCGCGACGATGCGTCGGACGTCCTTGCGCACGCGCCCGACGAAGCGCGTCGCGGTCATCTGGCCTCGCGCTTCGGGAGCGTCGGTGAACAGCCGCCGCAAGTCTCGATCGTAGAAGTTCGGGTACTCCAGCCCGTAGTGCTTGCGCTTGGTCTCGTAGTGGCGCCGCAAGGTCGCTCGCAGGCGTCCGAGCGGCTCGACGACGCGGCGCGACGAGACGACGGGCGGCGTCCCGGCGAGCCTGCGTATCAAGGTCTCCATGTACTCGAGCTTCCTGAGGGCCGGCCACCCCGCGTACCGCTCCCGCCAATTCGAATCGGGCGTCAGCCAGATGGCGAATGTTTCCGCGAAATCTTCGTCAGGATGACTCTGCGCGTACCAGGGATCGAGATGCAGGACGAAGCTGCGGCTGTAGGGCCTCGGCCGGTAGTCCTCCGGGTAGGGCGTCGACGAGGACCCGAACAGGCGCTGGCGCATGCGGCGGCGGCGGAGTGCGAACGCATTGTCGAGCGCGTGTCCCGCCTCGTGCCGGAGAATCTGCATGCACCATTCCGGCGTGCCGCCCTCGACCTCGAGCATCTGGTGCTGCTCGAGCTGCGCGAGGCGCGGATGCGCCAGATAGAACGGAATGGCGATGCCGCCGACGCCATCGGGCGTGAACCACTCGGCCGACAGCCAGACGTGCGGGCGGAAGCGGATGTCGTGCGCCTCCAGCTCTCCACACAACTGCTCGATGCGGGCCTGGAGGGCGCTGGCTTCGATCGTGACCCCGAGATCGCACATCCGCACATCCAAGAGACGCTCGTCCGGCCAGTCGACCCACACCGGGTCGGGCGCGTGCGCGTCACGTGACGGCCCCGCCGTCTCAGGGTGCGTTTCGGTGGACATGCTCGAAGAATTGTATGCTGCGGGGCCGGATTCCCGCTTGGGAGGGCCCAGCGACGCGGCGGAAGCGTCACGCCAGCGGCGTAATCGGACGACCATGGCCCGCCGAATCATTCGGAGCGAATCATCCGCTCTCGTAGCGTCCGGCTTTAGCCGGACCTCAGGACCTCAGGTGTCCCCGCAGGACAGATTCCAGGAAAAAGGCCATAATGGAAAGCCTTCTCGGAACGCGGCATCTTCGGCGTTCGGCGTGTCCGGCTTCACCATGTCGGGGCGTAGCGCAGCCTGGTAGCGCACCTGCCTTGGGCGCAGGGGGTCGCTGGTTCGAATCCAGTCGCCCCGACCAAAATTCTTAGCGTTTTCGAAGGCTTGTGAATCTGGCGAACGCGGATCGAGCGTCGGCTGACAATTGGCTGACAATCGGTAGCGTGCCAACCC
>JACPPN010000005.1 GCA_016190995.1 Acidobacteriota bacterium
CTTAGCGAAGATGCGTAAGATCACCAATCCCAATCCCCAGCAGTCGGAAAACGTCTGGGGACGCTCGGAGCTGATCGACTATCAGAACGCCGACGGGAAGCCCCTGAAGGCGATCCTGACCAGGCCGGACGATTTCGATCCGTCGAAGAAGTATCCGCTGATGGTATTCATCTACGAGCGGCTGACGGATGGGCTGCACCAGCACATCCCTCCGGAGCCGATGACCAATATCAACATCACCCGCTACATCAGCAACGGCTACATCGTCCTCAGACCGGACATCGTCTACGAGATCGGGCGGCCGGGAGAGAGCGCGTTGAAGTGCGTCGTGCCCGCCGTCCGGCAGGTCCTGGCCATGGGCTTCATCGATCCCAGGCGGGTCGGCATCCAGGGCCACAGCTGGGGGGCGTACGAGATCTCCTACATGATCACGAAGACTGACATCTTTCGGGCCGTGGAAGCCGGCGGCTCGCCGAACAACTTCGTGAGCGCCTACAACATGATCCGCTGGGGAAGCGGGGTGTCCCGGCAGGTGACGTACGAGAAGAGTCAGAGCCGGCTGGGCACGACACTCTGGAGCGGACTGTCAAGCTACATCGAGAACTCGGCAATCTTCGGCGTGGACCGCGTCCGCACGCCGTACCTCACGATTCAAGGCGATCGCGACGATGCGGTTCCCTGGTGGCAGGCGATTGAGTACGCCCTAGCGATGCGCCGGCTCGGCAAGGAAGCGTACATGTTCGTGTACCACGGCGAGCCCCACAGCCTGGACAAGCGCGAGAACCAGAAGCACTGGACCGTTCGAATGGCCGAGTACTTCGACTATTTCCTCAAAGATGGGCCGAGGCCGGAGTGGATGGACGGGATCCCGTGCCGCGAGTGTGCACAGGGTATTGGGAACAGATTCTACGACCGGGTCCCATGAGGGAAGCGAAGAGCCATGGACTGACTCGACGCTTTGGACCCGCGGTGAACACGAGCGCAAGACCACACACCGTGCCAACGAAGCGTGGTGCTCGCGCGCTCCCGAGAGTCAGAACGGCAAAGCTTAGTTTAGGTGGCCAATCCGGGCGCGTCGCCCACCGGCACCGTGACGGGACCGCCGACGAGAGACGGATCGACGGTGGACTCCACGACCCTCCAGGCGTCGCGCTCGTCGAGCAGCTTCGCGGCAAACTCCGTGTGCAGCGCGTGCCCGCCGCGATGCACGACCAGGTGGCCGACGAGCGGGTAGCCGACGAGCGCCAGATCCCCGATGGCGTCGAGGATCTTGTGGCGGACGAACTCGTCCTCGAATCGGAGCGAGCTGTTGAGAACACCGGTCTCGGACAGCACGATCGCGTTGTCGAGCGATCCTCCCAGCGTCAACCCTTTCTGCCGGAGCATCTCGACTTCCTTCAGGAAGCCGAACGTGCGCGCCGGTGCGCTGTCCTCGACAAACGATTCAGGCGTAATCGGCACGGTGCGGGCCTGATGCCGCAGCAGCGGGTGATCGAAGCTGATGCTGTAGGTGACCTTGAAGTGATCGGCCGGATAGAGGGCGATCCGCTTGTTCCCGCGTGAGAGCGACACCGGACGGATCACTTTCAGGTACTTGCGGGGTACGCCGAGTCGCTTGACGCCTGCTTCGTGAATCAGATAGACGAACGGCGCCGCGCTGCCGTCCATGATCGGAACCTCGGGATAGTTGAGCTCGACGATGACGTTGTCGATCCCGAGGCTCGTCAAGGCAGCCAGAAGGTGCTCGACGGTTTCGACGGATCCTTGCTCACGCGTCAGGACGGTCGCGTACCGGATGCCGCCCAGATGCCCGACGCTCGCCGGAATCTCGAGCCCGGCCAGGTCGCTGCGCTGAAATCGAATACCGTGATTCGCCGGCGCCGGCTTGAGGGAAAGGGTAACTTTGTTACCGGAGTGGAGCCCGATTCCGGCACAGGAGGTGGCGCGGCGGAGTGTCCGTTGCGAGTCCAATCAACCTCTCTTCGACGCGGGAAGAACTGAGGTCTGAGGTCCGGTGCGACAACGGGCCCCCGCGACCGGACACATCCGTAAACAAGGATGGGAGCTCAGCAAAGAGAATGCCGCGCGGGCTGGTGGATCGAGTGATGCCGTCAACCGCCTGATTCAGCAGCCAGTTCGGTTGCCTTCGGCGCCTGCGCTCGCAGGATGAATCCAGGGCACTGTGGCTCGTCGGCCACACGGCCAGCGTGCGAAGATGTGGTCATCCTACCACGGCCGGTCGCTTTTCATCTCGTCCGTTCGGCTCACACCGCTTCCCGGTGACTGCGATCATTGAGGATCTGCGCGAGGAACCTCCCCGTGTCGGAGCGCGGGCTGCGCGCCACTTCCTCGGGGCTCCCCTGGGCGATGACGTGGCCGCCCGCTTCTCCACCCTCGGGACCGAGATCGATGACGTGATCGGCCGACTTGATGACGTCCAGATTGTGCTCGATCACGACGACCGTGTTCCCTTGGTCGACGAGCCTGTTCAGCACATCCAGGAGCTTCCGCGTGTCCTCGAAGTGCAGTCCCGTGGTCGGCTCGTCGAGGATGTACAGCGTGCGCCCGGTCCCGCGGCGCGACAGCTCCTTCGCCAGCTTCACCCGCTGCGCCTCGCCTCCGCTCAACGTCGTCGCAGACTGCCCGAGCTCGATGTAGCCGAGGCCGACGCTCTGCAAGGTTCGCAGCTTGTTCGCGATCGGCGGCACGTTCTCCAGCAACGGCAGCGCCTGATCGACCGTGAGATCCAGCATCTCTGCGATCGACTTGCCGCGGTACCTGATTTCGAGAGTCTCGCGATTGTACCGGCGGCCTTTGCACTGTTCGCACGTGACGTAGACGTCGGGGAGAAAGTGCATCTCGATCGCGATGACGCCGTCGCCCTGACATGTCTCGCAGCGTCCGCCTTTCACGTTGAACGAGAAGCGGCCCGCGCGGTAGCCCCGGGCCTTGGCATCGGGCAGCATCGCGAACAGTTCGCGGATGAACGTGAAGAGACCGGTGTAGGTGGCAGGATTGGATCGCGGCGTGCGCCCGATGGGCGACTGATCGATCTGAATGACCTTGTCGACGAGGTCGGCGCCTTCGATCGTCCGGTGCGCGCCAGGCTCGTCGGCCGCGTGGTACAGCTCGCGCGCGAGCGCGCAATAGAGAATCTCGTTGACCAGCGTGGATTTGCCCGAGCCGCTGACACCGGTCACCGC
This sequence comes from Acidobacteriota bacterium, assembly GCA_016190995.1. Taxonomy (GTDB): domain Bacteria; phylum Acidobacteriota; class Vicinamibacteria; order Vicinamibacterales; family JACPPN01; genus JACPPN01. Next base: position 3,204 of record JACPPN010000005.1, read on the forward strand.
CGTGAGGACGCCCAGCGGAATGGCCACGTCGAGGTTTTTCAGGTTGTTCGCCCGCGCCCCTCTGATCACGAGCTCGCCTCTCAGCGCAGCCCGGCGTCCGCGCGGCGTCTCGACGGAACGCTCGCCCCGCAAGTACTGCCCCGTGAGCGAGTCCTTCGAGTGCGCCAGGAGATCGGTCGGCGTGCCCTGAAAAATCACCCGACCGCCGTGCTCCCCGGCGCCCGGTCCGAGATCGACGACGAAATCCGCGCGGCGGATGGTTTCCTCGTCATGCTCGACGACCACGACGGTGTTGCCGAGATCGCGCAGGCGCGTGAGCGTCGCGAGCAAGCGACGGTTGTCGCGCTGGTGCAGGCCGATCGACGGCTCGTCGAGCACGTAGAGCACACCGGTGAGGTTGGCGCCAATCTGCGTGGCGAGTCGAATCCGCTGCCCTTCGCCGCCCGACAGCGTCGCCGCGCTCCGGCCGAGCGTGAGATAACCCACGCCGACATCGTTGAGGAACTTCAGGCGCTCCCGAATCTCGCGAAGGATCCGGTCGGCAATGAGGTGTTCGCGCTCGCCGAGCTCGATGGCGTCGAATACCTTCATCGCATCGGAAATGGGGAGATTGACGTACTCGGAAATGGTGCGGCCTTTCACCTTGACGGCGCGGCTCTCCGGCCTCAACCGCTCGCCCAGACACGCGGGACAAGGCCGGAGCGCACGGAACGGCTCGAGCGTCTCACGATCGGTCCAGGTCCCCTCTTCGTAACGCCGCCGCAGGTTCGGGATGATGCCTTCGAATCCCAGCCCGTACGGGTCGCTCTGGCTCGCGCGTGTCCGGCCGTTCGTCCGCTTGCCGGCCCCGTTCGGTCCGTAGAACAGGATGTCTCGCAGCTTCTTTGGAAGCCGCCCAAACGGCACCGTGAGATCGATGTCGAAGTTGCGGGCAAGCTCGGCCAGCGCGTCCCGCACGAGCTTCTTGTCTCCGCGCGCCCAGGGAACGATGGCGCCGTCGATGAGCGCCTTCGATTCATCGGTGACGAGGCGGCCGGGATCGAAATCGTAGACCGCTCCCAGTCCCTCACATTCACCACATGCCCCGTGAGGGGAGTTGAACGAAAACGCCCGCGGCGTCATCTCGGGCATGCTGAGGCCGCAGGTCGTGCAGGCCAGACGCCGCGAGAACAGGCGATCGCCTCCCTCGTAGGTGTTGATCACCACGAGGTCGTTTGCCAGCGATAACGCGATCTCGACCGAGTCCGACAGCCGGCGCTCGAGGCCGGGCTTGACAATCACTCGATCGACGACAACGTCGATCGAGTGATTCCGGCGTCGATCGAGCTTGATCTCCTCGTCGAGCGAGTGAAGCTGTCCGTCGATCCGCACTTTCGTGAATCCGCGGGCGTGGAATCCCGCGAGCTCCTTCTTGAACTCACCCTTGCGGCCGCGAACGATGGGCGCCAGCACATTGATGCGGGCGTCGGCCGGATACAGCAGGACCGAATCGACGATGCGGTCGAGCGACTGCGAGGCGACCTCGCGTCCGCACTGGTAGCAGTGCGGCACGCCGATGTTCGCGAAGAGCAGCCGCAGGTAATCGTAGATTTCGGTGACGGTGCCAACCGTCGAACGCGGATTGGAACCGGTGGTCTTCTGCTGGATCGAGATGGCGGGAGACAGGCCGTCGATCAGATCGACGTCCGGCTTCTCCATCTGCTCGAGGAACTGCCGCGCGTATGCCGACAGCGATTCCACGTAGCGGCGCTGTCCTTCGGCGTAGATCGTGTCGAAGGCGAGCGACGACTTTCCGGACCCCGACAGGCCCGTGATGACCACGAGGTGGTCCCGCGGGAGGTCGACGTCGATATCCTTGAGGTTGTGAACCCGCGCGCCGCGCACGGAGATCCAGTCGTGGCCCATGGTGGTACCGAGGCTCCGCCGCAACCGTCGAGCGCCACGAGAACAAGGACGCGGCTGCGCTTCGGTACTCGGCGTGGCGTTTCCGGCCGGCCCCAAACAGGCAATGGTATCATGCCGCCCTTCTACGCGATGATCTCGCCGTCTCTCAATTGCGCCCGCGTGGCGGCGTCGATTCCACACGACTCGAGGACCTCGTCAGTATCCGCACCGAGCGCCGGTGCCGGTTGGAACTCGCGCGGGAACGGGCCGGTGCCGCCGCCGAAGCGTACGGGAGGCCGGATGAAGCGTTGCGATCCGGAGCGCTCGACCGCCGCGCGGGCGCGCACGTGCGGATCCTCCAACGCTTCGCCGACCGTGTAGACGGGCGTCAGGCAGGCATCCGCGTCATCGAAGTCCGCGAGCCATTCATCACGGGTGCGCGATCGCATCACCTGCGTCACGAGACGATGGACACGATCCTGCTCGGCGCCCGACGCAAACTGCAGGGGAATGAAATCGGGGCGTTCGATGCGCGCGCAGAATCGCGCCCAGAACTTCGGTTCGAGCGCCCCGAGCGCGACGTGCCGTCCGTCGGCGGTCTCATAGATGTTGTAGCAGGCCGCCTGCCCCGTCGTCGGCAGATCTCCCGTCATCTGCGATCCGCCGGCGAGCACGGCCGCCGCCGGCGCCGTGAGCCAGGACAGCGCGCCTTCGTGCATCGAGACATCCACCGCCGACCCGACCCCCGTTCGCTCCCGCGCGAACAGGGCCGCGAGGATTCCGGTCACCGCGCTCATCGCGCCGCCTCCGATGTCGGCGACGAACATCCGCGGCATCTTCGGCGCCTCGGTCGGCGACGCGCGCGCGACATCCAGGAGGCCGGCCAGCGCCATGTAGTTCACGTCGTGGCCGGCGCGCTCCGCGTATGGTCCGCCTTGACCAAAGCCGGTGATTGAGCAGTGGATCAAGCGCGGACGGCCGTCGCGCAGCTGCGGCGCGCTCACTCCGAGCCTGCGCGCGACGTGCGGCCGGAAGCCCTCCACCAGGACGTCAGCCTTCGGGAGAAGCGCATGCAGGACGGCAAGTCCGCGCGCGGACCTCAGATCCACCGCGACACTCTGCTTGTTGCGGTTGAGGACGCGGTGATAGACGCTTTCCCCGTCGACGAACGGCGGAAACTGGCGGATGGTGTCGCCGCCGCGCGGATCTTCGACCTTGATGACGCGTGCCCCCATGTCTGCGAGCATCAGCGTCGCAAACGCGCCGGGCAGCAGCCTCGTCAGGTCGACAATCGCGACATCGTCAAGCGGACGCACGGAGGTGGCTGCGGTGCACGCCGTACATGAAATAGAACACCAGACCGATGGCGAGCCAGACGCCAAAGCGAATCCACGTCACCAGCGGCAGCTCGAACATCAAGTACAGGCAGGAACAGACGGACAGCCACGGGACCAGCGGCACCCACGGCGTCCGAAACGGCCGCGGCCGGCCGGGGTCGGTCCGCCTCAGCACGAGGATCCCGATTGACACGAGGACGAACGCGAAAAGGGTCCCGATGTTCGTCAGCTCGACGACCTCGTTGATGTTGGCGACGGCCGCAAAGCTCGCGACCACGATGCCCGTCAGAATCGTCGTGACGTGTGGCGTGCGATACCGCGGATGGACTCGGGCGGCCCACGCCGGCAGGAGACCGTCACGTGCCATCGAGAAGAAGATGCGCGGCTGCCCGAGCTGGAAGACGACCAGCACCGACGTCGTGGCAAAGACGGCGCCGAACGAGATCAGCGCCGCCGTCCAGTTCATCCCCAGCGCCGCAAAGGCGGTGGCCAGGGGCTCCGCCGTGCCGAGCTGGTCCCATCGCACCATCCCCGTGAGCACGATGGCCACGAGGATGTAGATGATGGTGCAGACCACGAGGCTCGCAATCATGCCGATCGGCATGTTCCGCTGCGGATTCCTGGTCTCCTCGGCGGCGGTCGAGATCGCGTCGAACCCGATGTACGCGAAAAAGATGATGGCTGCCGCGCTCGAGACGCCGCGGAAGCCGTTCGGCGCAAACGGCGACCAGTTCTCCGGACGGACGTAGAACGCGCCGATCGCGATAAAGCACACGATGATGGCCAGCTTGAGCACCACCATCGAGGTGTTCAACCATGCGCTCTCTCGAATTCCCCGCACGAGGACCCAGGTCACTCCCATCACGATGAGGAACGCCGGCAAGTCGAAGACAATCGGAACGCCGGCCATGCGCGGCGCCTCGACCAGCGCCTGCGCTGCCTGGCGCACCGGGAAGGTGAGCGTCATGACATCGACGCCCGAGCGCGCGGCGTCGGCGACCTCGGCGGCAGCCTGAGCGGCGGACCGATAGTCGACGCCAAGCCACTCCGGGAATCCCACGCCGAACCCGCGCAGCAGTTCTTGGAAATAGCCGGACCAGGAAATGGCGACCGCGACGTTGCCGACGGCGTACTCGATGATCAGATCCCAGCCGATGATCCAGGCGACGAGCTCGCCGAGCGTCGCGTACGCGTAGGTGTATGCGGATCCCGCAACCGGCACCATCGAGGCGAACTCGGCGTAGCACAGCGCGGCAAACCCGCAGGCCACTGCCGTAAGGACGAAGGAAAGAACGAGCGCAGGACCAGCCCCGAGGTGATCGGAGCCGCCTGCGGCAGCGGTGCCGACTGTCGAGAAGATCCCGGCCCCAATGATGGCGCCAATGCCGAGCGCCGTGAGTTGCACGGGCCCCAGCGTCCGGCGCAGCTGGCGCTCGCCGGCCTTCGTCTCCCCGACAAGACGATCGAGCGACTTCGTGCGGAACAGATGCGTCATGTTGCTGACCGGCCCTCCCGGTCGCTGTCGCGATGGCCGCCGCTCACGCATGCGGCCTGATGGGGATGTCGAGCCGGTACACCGTGTCGTTCGACGCCACCACGAGCCCTCCGCCTGGATCGAACGCAACGCCAACAAGGCCGGCACCTGCCAGGACGCGCTCGGGCGGACGATCGGTCGGCAATCGGTACAGCCCGGTCACGCCCGCCAGCGCTTCGATAACGTACAGCAGTCCCAGAGAGTCGAACGCGAGCCCCTGCGGGCGCCCGAAGGCCGAATAGACAGTGTCGACGCGCCCGTCCGAGCCGATTCGGTAGACCGAGTCGCAGGGGGCGAGCGTGGGGCCCGTCGCGTACAGGCCGCCCGGCCCGAAGGCAAGGTGAAACGCGGCTACGCTTGGCGGGAGCGTGGCAAAAGCCGTTGTGCGGCCTGACGGAGCAATCCTGAAAATCGTCCCGGAGCGATCTCCGACGAAGAGATGGCCATCCTCGCCGAACGCCAAGCCGCACGCGACACCTAGATCGGTCGCGACCGGCTCGACCTCGCCGCGATCATTCACTCGATAGACCGTCCCTTCGAACCGGCTCGAAACGTACAACTTCCCATCGGGGCCGAACGCCATCGAGGTGGCATTCGTGATGCCGGTCGCAAAAGGTTCCCGCATCCCGCCCGGTTTGATTCGAAAGATTGAGATGGGCGCCTGCTGCCCCCGTGTCCCGCTGAAGGTCACGTAAAGATTGCCGTCCGAATCAAAGACGGGATTGTCGACCTGATGAACGCCGGTCGCGATAGCCGTACCGACTTCGAGGAAGGCGGTCTCGCCGGGGACGTCGCCGATGCGAATGGGGGTGCGACCCCCCTCGAGTCTCGATGGGACCACGATCGCGAGTGTCCGGGCCGACGCGCACACCACGCGCGCTTCCGCAGACCCGATCAGGACCTGCGGCAGTTGCCCGTTGATGTTGAAGTCGGATCCTTCGATGGTGACGCGGCCACCCTCGGTGGCCCACTGCGGTTGAATCGATGTGATACGTGCCGCCGGGAAAGTGGGCGCCATCGGGCTCAGGCGTACGGTGATGCTTCAGAAATCGGCGACGCGAGGCGCGGTCGCTCCGGGGGCAGAATCGTACGGACGAGGCCGCGCCAGAAGACCCGCGCGGCCAAGGGCGGCCCGCCCGGTTCTACGAATCATCGAGCTCCACGTTCCAATACAGGTAGTCGCGCCAGCTTTCGGGCGCATTTCGCAAGCCGATGGTGAGCCGAATCGCCGGCGCGCGCTGCGGCCGCCGCGGCATGCGGACCAGCTGCATGCCCGCTCCGGCCGGCGTTCGCCCGCCTTTCTTGCGGTTGCAGCTGATGCAGCACGTGACGATGTTCTCCCAATCTTTTCGGCCGCCCTGGGCGACGGGAATGATGTGGTCGAACGTCAGCTCCCCTGTCGGGAACGCGTCGCCGCAGTACTGACACGCGTAGTCGTCGCGCGCGTAGATGTTGGCGCGTGAGAAGGGGACGTAGTCGAAACGCCGCCTGATCTTGATATAGCGAAGGAGCCGGATGACGGAAGGCAGCTTGAACGTGATCGAGACGGATCTCACCTCTCGGTCGTAGACGGAGATGATCTCCACTTTGCCCTGGCACCAGAGCGTGACCGCCTTGTGCCAGTGCACGACCTTCAGCGGCTCGTAGGTGGCGTTCAGAAGGAGCGTCTGCTCCATAAACCACAGCCATTCTGACCGATGGATCTCGCAGCTGTCAAGGCGGTCTGGCGCATAAAGCCCACAAGGGCAGAGGCTTACGCGGCTTCGACTGCAGCGCGGCCGGTCAGGATGTGTCCCCAGGCCCGGCGCGAGCCGCTCCTCCACACGGGCGGATTGCGGTCGACGGGCCGTTCCGGTGAGGACCGGGGTCGTGTCAGGCGGCGCGGTCTACAGCGGGGAGCCGCGCCGACTCGGCGAAGAACTGCCGCGTCAGCAGATCTTCTTCCGTGTAGAGCGCGGGCTGGCTGGGGGCCTTGAGCGGCTCGATCGCCACGTCGGCCCCCTCGGGCTGCTGGTCCGGCGTCGCCTCGATGTAGCGCTGCGGAAACGACGGGAAGTTCCTGAACGTCGTGGCCAGCAACCCGCCGAAGCGCTTCTGCAGCGCATTGAAGTCGTGCCGCAGGAAGTCGTACATCGTGGGATCGGGATTCGTGCTCAAGTACATGCTCACCATGTTCGCCACGTCGTAATAGAACGCGGGGCCGTGTGAACGCGGCGAGTACGATCCGTCCGCGCGTTCGATCTTTCGAAGGCCGCTGTCGTCCGGATCGATGTGGTAGAGCTCGTGCACGACCGTATCGAGCTTCGCGAGCCACGGCTCGGCGCCCCGGTAGTGCTCGCGCTTGCGCGAGTATTCGAGCGACTGATCACAGAACCGGGGAAGGACGAAGGACACCAGATACTTGATTCGCTGATCTCCGATCCTGACCTCGGGCGACTTCGTGACGAACCACTGCGAGCGTCGCGTCAGGCGGCCTGTCACGCGATCGCGCCAGAAGTAATATCCGGGCTCGCTCGTCGGCAGCGTGAGACAGTGGCAGGTGGCGAACGCGCCGCTCGCCTCGGATCGGCCGAACCGCGCGAACATGAGAACGTCCGACGGATCGATGAAGCCGAGGCCGGGAACACGTGCGACGAGGTCGCGCATCAGGCGGGTGAGATGCTCAGTGTAGTTAATCATCGGCGCGCACACACCCACGCGGCACGATCCCGCTGCAGACGCTTCGGTTGTACGAGCAAGGAGGAGAGACGTGCAGCTAAACGCGCCCGAATATAGCGAACGGTCGTCCCGAGTGTCAAGGTGAACGGAACGACGTTCCAGCTATGTTTTCGGCCTTTGCGACGCGGGCAACAGTGTCGATCAGGGAATCGGGGGCGGCGGAGGCAGCTCAGGAGGAAGCACGCGGCCGGGAAGTGGAACGGGCGAGCTCGACGGCACCGGCGCGGGAACCGGCTCGACCTCTGTGGGCGTGGCAGGCGGGGGCTCGACCGATCCCATGCGACGGAGAATCAGCCGCTGCCGCCGCAGCAGGCGTGGCGAAGGATGTGCAGGGTTGAGCAGTCGTGGGTTGATGATCGCGCCGGCGAGCAGCGCTGACTCAGCGGCGCTCAGCGACGAGGCGGATCTGCCGAAGTAGTGCCGCGCAGCAGCCTCCGCCCCGTAGATGCCATCGCCCCACTCGATGACGTTGAGGTACAGCTCGAGAATTCGGCGCTTGCTCAGCTCGGCTTCGAGACGGCGCGCGATGAACAGCTCCTTGAGCTTTCGCAGTGGATTGCGCGACGGCGAGAGGTACAGGTTCTTGGCCAGCTGTTGCGTGATCGTGCTGCCACCGCGCACGATACGGCCCCTGGCGAGGTCGATCTGAATGGACTCCCTCAACTGCTCGACGTCAACCCCTTCGTGTTCCCAGAATGCGCTGTCCTCCGCCACGAGCACGGCGCGCTTCAGGCTCTGCGCGATGCGCGCATAGGGGATCCAGCGGTGGTCTCGGCGCAGCGCCTTCCCCTGCGCGCGCGCCTCCCTGGCTCTGAGCTCCATGAAGGCGGTGGTCGGAGGATTCTCCGCGCGCAGCCTGCGCACGTCGGGAACGGTCAAGTAGATGTAGAAGAGGCACGCAAGGGCAATCGCGAGGAGTGCCGCGATCGCGCGCCCGGCCCGGCGCATGCGGAATTATAGGCCCAGACATGTCCTAACAGCCCGTGGTGAAAGTCCCGCCGGCATCCGACCGGCGCTGCATCCCCGCTGGCTGCGTTGCTCCTCCCTCAAAGATTCCCGATATTCTCAGTCGTCGCGCCTTGCCAGCGGGGCGCATCGCCGGTCTCGGTGCTCGCCGGGACTTTCACCAC
>JACPPN010000069.1 GCA_016190995.1 Acidobacteriota bacterium
CCGCCGGTTGACGTCGCGCTCGTGCGCCGGCTCCACGAACGGGCCGGCGCGTCGCGGTGGGGTCTCTCGGAGCGCGATTTCGGGGAGGCCCTCGCCCGCAGCGCCACCCGTCGCTTCCGCGGCGAATCCCCGTCGGCGCGAGACGTCGAGCGCTACCTCGAGTCGCTCCACCTGGCCGATCTCGCGCTGGCGTGCGCGTGTGCGCGCGGCAGCCATATCGCCTGGGAGCACTTCGTGCGAGAGTTTCGTCCGGGGCTCCGGGCCGCCGCCGCGGCTTGCGCCCCGCCGCACCTGTCACGAGAGCTTGCCGATTCGATCTACGGCGATCTATTCGGCATGGAAGAGCGGGACGACGCGCGCCAATCGTTGCTCGACTACTTCCACGGTCGCAGCACCCTCATCGGATGGTTGCGCGCCGTCCTGGCGCAACGCGTAGTCGACCGCATCCGGAAAGACCGCAGGCTCGAGCCTCTTGAAGATCCAGATGCGCGCCAGGCGGCAGGCACTGACGCGCCGGACCCTGACCGTCGCACGCATCTCGCGTCGGTACGTGCGGCTCTAGCCGCGGCGCTCGCCGCTCTCGGGGCCCGCGATCGCCTGCGCCTCGCGCTGTACTACACGCAGCAGATGACCCTGGCCGCCGTCGGCCGGACCCTGGGCGAGTCCGAGGCCACGGTCTCGCGCAAGCTCGAGCGGACGCGCCGAGACCTGCGGCAGGCGATTGAGCGCCGGTTGCGGGAGCACGACGGGTTCACGGACGCGCAGATTGCCGCGTGCTTCGAGTACGGGCGCGAAGATCCCGCGTTCGACCTGGCGCGCGCCTTGCCGCCGCCCAACCGCCCGCCGATACGAGCTGAAGATCAAATGCTGGAAGGTAGCGAAGCTTCGCCTCAAACCGCCGAGGGACAGGACACTGCCGGGACAGGCGAACCTTCGCTACTAGCTGCGCGGCCGCCAGGGCGGCCGCGCCTCTAAGACAGCTCCTAAGGCTCATGACAGAAAACTTGCTTCATCTGTCACCGTTCCGGCCTTAGGAGGTGTCCGGGCCGCAATCCGATCCATTTTGACCCCAGGGCAAGACATCAAGAGAGGACACTATGGCAACCATTTACTATGACGATGCCGCAGATCTCGCCCTCATCCAGTCGAAGAACGTGGCGATCATCGGCTACGGATCCCAGGGGCACGCCCACGCGTTGAACCTCAGGGACAGCGGCGTCAACGTCAGGGTCGGGCTGCATGAAGGGAGTCGATCGCGCCGGACCGCCGAGAGTGCTGGGCTCGTCGTCGGCTCCGCTGCGGACGTTTCGGGATGGGCGGACGTGGTGATGGTGCTCGTCCCCGACACGTCGCAGGCGGCGCTCTATCGCGAGGCGATCGCGCCGCACCTGACGCCGGGCAAGACGCTCATGTTCGCGCACGGGTTCAACGTGCGCTTCGGCACGATCCGTCCGCCCGCCAACATCGACGTGACGATGATCGCGCCCAAGTCGCCGGGACATCGGCTGCGCGAGCTGTACGTGCAGGGCGCGGGGGTGCCGGCGCTGCTCGCGGTGCACCAGGACGCGACCGGGCATGCGAAGGCGCAGGCGCTGTCGTACGCGCGGGCGCTTGGCGTGGCGCGCGCGGGCGTCATCGAGACAACCTTCGCCGAGGAGACGGAGACGGACCTCTTCGGCGAGCAGGCGGTGCTCTGCGGCGGCGTGACCGCGCTCATCAAGGCCGGATTCGAAACCCTGGTCGACGCGGGTTATCAGCCGGAGATTGCGTATTTCGAGTGCCTGAACGAGCTGAAGCTCATCGTGGATCTCATTTATCAGGGCGGCTTGACCTACATGCGGTACTCCGTGAGCGACACGGCCGAGCATGGCGACTATACTGGTGGCCCGCGGATCGTCACCGAAGAGACGCGGCAGACGATGCGGCGGATGCTCGAAGAGATCCGGAACGGGACCTACGCCCGATCGTGGCTCGACGAGGACGCCGCGGGCCGTCCCTGGTTCAACGCGACGCGTCAGGCGGAGCGTGATCACGTGATCGAGCGGGTTGGTGCGGGGCTGCGGGCGATGATGCCGTTCCTCGCGCCGGTGACGATTCCGGATGAAACTGCTGTCGCGGTACCGCGGGAGGCGGAAGTGTGATGAGGTCGCGGTTTGTCTGGCTGAACGGGCGGCTCGTGGAATTCGAGCAGGCCACGGTGCATTTCGTCACGGCGGGCCTGCACTACGGCATAGCGGTCTTCGAAGGCATTCGTTGTTATCCAACCGAGCGCGGCCCGGCCGTGTTTCGACTGACGGATCACATCGACCGGCTCATGGCCTCGGCGCATGTCCTCGGATTCCGCGACCTGCCCTACACGACGCCGGATCTTGTTCAGGCCACGAGAGAGACCATCCGCGCGAACGGGTTCGCGGCCTGCTACATCCGGCCGGTGATCTACCTGGCTGAGGGCGGCTGGAACCTTGACGTGGATGCCGGGCGGCCGCACACCGGGATTGCGGTGTGGGAATGGAGCAACTACCTGGGGCGCGAGGCGCTCGAACATGGCGTCCGCGCCAATGTGTCATCGTTCACGCGCCACCATCCCAACGTGATGATGACGAAAGCAAAGATTGGCGGAAACTACGCGAATTCCGCGCTCGCCAAGACCGAGTCGCGGCGCCTGGGCTTCGACGAAGCGATCATGCTCGATCCTCAGGGGTACGTGGCGGAGTGCACCGGCGAGAACCTGTTCCTCGTCCGCCGGGGGATCGTCTACACGCCGCCGACGGCGGCGGTGCTCGAAGGGCTCACCCGCGACGCGGTCATCGCGCTCGCCCGCGATCTGGGTCTGACCGTCGTCGAGATGCCGGTCGCGCGCGATCACCTGTATATCGCCGACGAGGTGTTCGTCTGCGGCACAGCGGCCGAGGTGATCGGGCTTCGTGAAATCGACTTCAGAAGAATCGGTGAGGGCACGACCGGTCCAGTCACCCGCGCGCTCCAGCACGCGTTTCACGAGGTGACGGGTGGCCGTCACCCGCGGGCGGCCGAGTGGCTGGAGTACGTCGACCAGCCCGTCAGCGCGACCCGTGCCTGAGCCATAGCGACCCGGGAGATCACGACAGAGATCTCACCACAGTAGAACAAACGCTTTCTTGTCGGGAAAACACGTTCTCAGGCGTTTGTTCTACAGAGCAGACGGCATCGATCCAGCGACTCGCTGATTCATTGATCTCTCAAATCAAGAATTCGCCGAATCACTGGATTTCTTCGATCCAAAGCCGTAACCGCGGAGGGCGCCGAGAGCGCGGAGGAATTGCCGAGTTTTCTCTCTGCCCTCACTGCCCTCTGTGGTGAGATGGCTTCTACGGGCACGTAGCCAACGCGAGTCCGCGGGTCGCTTCCAAGGCGGTCAAGCCGGCAAGCAGGTCGCTCACCAGATCCGTCGCGTTCTCGCAACCGGGCGAGAGGCGAATCAGACTGTCTGACAAGCCAAGCGCCGCCCGCGCGTCGGCAGGAATGGACGCATGCGTCATTTTGGCCGGCAGGCAGATGAGCGACTTCACGCCGCCGAGGCTCTCCCCCAGCGCGAAGTAGCGCCGCCCGGAAACGAACGCCGCAACTTCGTCCGGCGTTCCATCGAGCTCGAACGACACCATTCCGCCAAAGCCGGTCATCTGGCGGCGCGCGATCGCGTGGCCGGGATGATCCGGCAGACCCGGGAAGTAGACGCGGCGAACCAGCGGCTGCCCGGCGAGCGCGTGGGCGATGGCGAACGCGTTCTCGGCGTGCCGCTGCATCCGCAGCTCCAGCGTCTTCAACCCGCGGAGCGTGAGCCAGCAGTCGAACGGCGACGGCACCGCGCCGGCCGCGTTCTGCAGGAACTTGATCGGCTCGAACACCCCAGCGTCCTTCGCGAGCACGGCGCCCTGGATGAGATCGGAGTGCCCAGCAAGGTATTTGGTGACGCTGTGCACCACGATGTCGGCGCCAAGCTCGAACGGCTGCTGGAAGTACGGCGTCGCGAACGTGTTGTCGACCACGACGAGCGCGTTTTCGGCGTGCGCCGCGCGACAGATCCTGGCGATGTCGTAGACGAGCAGCCGCGGGTTCGTTGGCGACTCGATCCACACGAGCTTGGTGCGAGGGGTCAGGGCGGCCCGGATCACCTCGGGACTGGAAGCATCCACCTGCCGCACGGTGCAGCCGAGCGGCGCAAAGACGCGGTTGAGCAGCCGATATGTGCCGCCGTAGACGTCCAGTGGGATGACAATCTCGTCGCCGGGCTTCAGATATGCCTGCAGCACCGCGTTCTCGGCCGCCAGGCCAGAGGCGAAGACAGCCGCATGCTGGACGCCTTCGAGCTCGGCCAACACGGTCTCGAGCCGCTGGCGCGTGGGGTTGTTGGTCCGCGAGTAGTCGAACCCGCGATGCTCCCCCGGCGCGTCCTGCTCGTAGGTCGAGGTCTGAAAGATTGGCGCCATCAGGGCGCCGGTTCCTGGCTCTGACGGCTGGCCGGCATGAATCGTCTTCGTCGCGAACTCCATCGCCTTTCTCCTCTGCTTGATTGCCATCCGGGTATCAATTCGACGCTGCGATCTCGATAGGCGCTGCGCGCCCAACGCGCGCCGGATGTCGATCGTCCAGCGCGCGGGCATGGAACGTCCGGCAGGCCTTCGTCGACCGCAGGTCTGCCAAGGCCCGCTCGAGGCGCGGACGCGCCGAGCGGCCGGTCAGGACGTGAAGGATCTGAGAACCCCGCGAGCGGCGCGCCCGCGAGACGCGCCGGAGGCCGATGCCGTGCAAACGGAGCAGGGCCGCCACGTCGTCGGGATCAACCGGATCGATCGAGGCGGTCACGCGGACGAACCACGCCGTCTGCGGCGGGCGACATCGCGCGACCACAGGATTCGGCGCCGAGGGTCGCGCAACCGCGCCAGCCTGACGCTGCTCGGCGATCTCCACCACATCGTCGAGAATCGTGGCGGCAGTCACGTCAGGTCCGGCGCCGGCGCCGCTGTAGAAAAGATCGCCCGCCAGACGTCCGCGCAAACAGAGCCCGTTCACCACGCCACGGATGCGCGCGAGCGGATGCGACCTCGGAAGAAATGCCGGGCCGACGAAAGCTTCGATCCTTCTGGCGTCCCAGGCGGCGGACACCACCGGCTTGATCACGCCGCCCAATGCCCGCGCCTGCTCGAGATCCTCGATCGCTACATCCTCGATGCCGGTGATCTCGAGATGGGCTGGGTCGAATCCTGATGGGCCCAGCTCCTGCAGCAGGACGATCAGCTTCTGCGCCGCGTCGAGACCCAACACGTCGTTCGCCGGATCCGGCTCCGCCAGTCCGAGCGCCTGGGCCTTGCGGAGCGCGTCGGCATACGACTCGCCGCGGCCCTCCATGCTGGAGAGAATGAAGTTGCTGGTGCCGTTGATGATGCCGCAGAGGCCGTCGATCGAGGAGGCGAGCGGACGGCGGCCAAGGGCGCCGAGAAAGGGGACGGCGGCGAGGACGCTGGCCTCATACCGCAGGATCGTGCCGCGGCGCGCGGCGAGCGCGCGAAGCTCCGGCCCGTACGCCGCCATGAGCGACTTGTTCGCCGTCACGACCGCCGTGCCGCGCTCGAGGGCGCGGGCGACGAAGCTCCGCGCCGGCTCCACCCCGCCAATCACCTCGATGACGATGTCGTACTCGCGGCTGAAGAAAATCTCGGGATCGTTCGTGAGCGGGATGTCGCGGCAGACCGGATGACGCCGGCGGGTGACGTCGCGCACGAGGGCCTGGTCGATGCGGAGCTCGAGTCCGCGACCCCGTAACACGCCCCGCGCGGAGCTGCCGGCTCCGACGACCGCCTGGCCGACGTGACCAAGACCCATCAAGCCGATACGCAGCCTCGAGGGGGAAGAAACGACGTATGGATGGGAAAGAGATGAACAGGTGGCGGCAGCCGTCGTCATTGAGACACACCTTTTCTCACGTGGCGCGCAAGGAGACATCCTCGCGGGGCCACATCGCCAGCGCGTCGGCGCGCGTCGAAGCACTCGCGCGCAGACGCGAACTACGAAACCCTAACAGTGTGAGAGTGAGATGCTCAGGCCAACCAGGAGAAGTCGGCCGAGGCTCTTATCTCTCCCGTTGTTCGGGCAGGAGGTAGCACCTTGGCACTAGGGCCAGGTTGCTGTGGCTTCGACGGGCCTGTTCCCTCAGCCACTCTGGATAAGCGTCTGCAGCAACGCAGACCGAGGGAGAATAGGGCACTCGACGGGGAATGTCAAGCGAATCTTTTGGTGGGGGTGCCTGAACCGTCCTTGTGGTGAATCAGGGGTTTTTCAGCATCCTGCTAGATCCGGTTGAGGCTTTAGATCGATGAGACTCATTGACTCCATTGGATACGAAGCGACAGCAGGTGAACGAGCCGCCTCGGCCAACATCGCGTCCGTGGACCCTGCCGCGCGAAAGCCTTACGATCGAATCGTGGCTCCCGTTGCCAGCGCGGTCCTGATGCTTTCGATGCTCGTCGTGGGCGCTCCCGCCGCGGCGGACGACCGGCTACCCTTCGACGAATGGCTACAGGCGTTTCGCGCTGAGGCGCTGGCGCGTGGCATCCGACCGGAAGTCGTCGAGCAGGCGCTCACCAACGTCCAGCGCATCGACGTTGTCGTCGAGCGCGATCAGAATCAGGCAGAGTTCATCCTGAGCCTCGACGCGTACCTGACGCGACGCCTCACGCGCGAGCTCGTCACCTATGCACGCAGAATGGCTGTGAAACACCGGCGCGTCCTTCGAAAGGTCAGCGCGGCGTACGGCGTACCCGCCGAGACGCTGGTTTCGGTGTGGGGGCTGGAATCGAACTTCGGCCGCTTCAGCGGCGTGCGGCCGACGATCCCGACGCTGGCCACGCTCGCGTACGAGCCGCGCCGGTCGGGATTCTTTCGCAACGAGCTCTTCGCGGCCCTCGAGATCCTCAACCGCGGCGACATCGAGGTCGACGCGATGAAAGGGTCGTGGGCGGGTGCGATGGGGCAGCCGCAGTTCTTGCCGTCCGTGTACTTGCGGTACGCGGTGGATTTCGATCGCGATCGACATCGCGACATCTGGACTTCGCTTCCCGACATCCTGGCCTCGATTGCAAACTACCTGAAGGAACATGGGTGGAACCCCAAAGAGGCGTGGGGACGCGAGGTGCGCATCCCGTCGGACAAAGAGGCCCTTGCCACCGCCGCGCCGCCACGCGAGGCCGGCTGCACCGCGGTCAAGAACATGTCGGAGCCGCTCTCGCTTCGCCAGTGGCAGCAGCTCGGCGTGCGGCTGCCAAAGGGGGGACGATTGCCCGTCGCGAAGATAAGGGGCTCGCTCGTGCAGGCGGGGAGCCGCAGTTTTCTTGCCTACGGCAACTACGAGGCACTGCTCGCGTACAACTGCGCGCACACCTACGCGATCACAGTCGGGCTGCTCTCCGATTACGTCTCGGGCCGGCTATCGCCGCCCCGGCCGCCGCAGAAGGCGAAGGCTCGCGGCCGCAAGGTCGTGAAGCGCAGCGCGAAGAGGCGCCTGCATCGCGTCTCGTGAAACCAATCACGCGCCATTTGCACCTAAGCAACCCTTCCACGTCAGCCAATCTCACGGATCGCGGGAGCGCCGTTCGCGTACAACGGCGCGATCGCGCCGATGGGGACGTTCACGTTCAAGCGGATCGGGTGACCTCGACCGGCGGCCGGCCAAAGCCGGACACTACGGGTGGCCCGGGTCCGGCTGAAGCCGGACACCACGACTGTTCTGGCCGGACACTACGAGGACCGCCCGTCGCCTGAAAGCTGCTTGACGAGATCGCCAATCACCGCCTTCGCATCACCGAACAGCATCAGGGTGTTGTCGGCGTAATAGAGCTCGTTCTCGATTCCCGCGAAGCCCGGATTCATCGTCCGCTTGATCGCCATCACGGTCTTGGCCTTGTCCGCATCGATGATCGGCATGCCGTAAATCGGGCTGCCTTTGTCGTGGCGCGCGGCGGGATTGACGACGTCATTCGCGCCGACTACCAGCGCGACATCGGTTTGCGGCATCTCGGGGTTGATGTCGTCCATCTCGACGAGACGGTCGTACGGGATCTCTGCCTCGGCGAGAAGCACGTTCATGTGGCCGGGCATCCGGCCCGCCACCGGGTGGATGGCGAACTTCACGTCGATGCCGCGCCTGGCAAGCTGTTCGTAGAGATCGCGCACCCGATGCTGGGCCTGCGCCACCGCCATCCCGTACCCGGGGATAATCACGACCGAGCTCGCGTTCTCGAGGACCTGCGACGCGTCTTCCGGCGTCGCGCTCTTCACCGTCTTGTGCTCTACCGTGCGCGCAGCCGCCTGCACCTGCCCGAACGCGCCGAACAGGACGTTGGTGAACGAACGGTTCATCGCGCGGCACATGATGACCGACAGGATGAAGCCCGACGAGCCGTCGAGCGCGCCGGCCGTAATGAGCAGCTTGTTCTCCATCACGAAGCCCATCGCCACCGCCGACAGACCTGCGTAGGAATTGAGCAGCGAGATGACGGTCGGCATGTCGGCGCCGCCGATCGGGATGATGAGCAGAACGCCGAACAGCAGCGACAGCGCGATCACGATCGGGAAGCCCCATGACATGTAGGGATTCCAGACGAGCACGGTCCCGATGGCGAGCGCCATGGCGAGCAGCGACAGGTTGATGATGTTCTGATTGCGGTAGGTGATAGGACGAGTCGGAACGATTTCCTGCAGCTTGCCCGCAGCCATCAGGCTGCCGGTGCAGGTGAGATACCCGAGGAGCACTTCGGCGACGATGGCGCCGGTGCGAAAGTGGGTGAGCTCTCCGTTCGCCAGCCATGTGTAGTACTTGGCGGTGCCCACCAGCCCGGCGGCCAGACCGCCGAACGCGTGCGACAGCGCGGTCCGCTGCGGAACCGCTGTGAGTGGTACCCAGGACAGCGGGACGCCGACCAGCGTTCCAAGCCCGAACCCGACGGCCATCCACTTGTAAGTGACGATCTCGGGCTCGAGGATCGTGCCGCCGACCGCGAAGGCCATCGCCGCGACGCCGGCGCCGACCCCGCGCCGCGCGGTGCGCGGATCGCTCATCCACTTCAGCGAGAAGATGAAGAGCGCCGTCGAGACCAGGTAGATGAGCTGGACCGTTGCGGCGCTCATCGCTCGACGGTCTCCCGTTTCTTGAACATCTTGAGCATGCGGTCCGTGATGAGAAAGCCGCTCACGATGTTCGTCGTCGAGGCGAAGACCGCGATGGTGCCGAGGATCGTGCTGAACGTGCCGTGCTCCTCACCGGCAAGGATGATGGCGCCGACCACTGCGATAGCCGAGATGGCGTTGGTAAGCGACATCAGCGGGGTGTGCAGCAGCCTGGAGACGCGACGAATGACGTCGAGCCCGATGAAGGTGGCGAGCATGAAGACGAACAGCGCCGAGACGAGGTCGAGTTGCATGATTGGTTTATACCATTGGAAAAGGTCCGGCTTGAGCCGGACACTACGTACCTGGGCACGGAGTATCGGCGGCGATGGGCGGGAGACGATTCGCCCAGGGGCGTGCCGCTTCGAGCTGCCCGGCTAGACGGAGGAGCGTCGCCTCATCGCCGAAACGGCCCGCGAAGTGCACGCCGATCGGCAGGCCTTCGGCGTTCCAGTACAGCGGCACCGACATCGCCGGCTGGCCGGTCACATTGCAGATGGGCGTGAAGGCCGCAAATGCCGCGGCGCGGTAGACCGTCTGGATCGGGTCGCCCGGCGGCGGATCGAACGTGCCGACAGGAACAGGCGGCTCGGCAAGCGTCGGGGTCAACCATACGTCGTACGAGGTGAAGAATCTCGCAATCTGCCGCGCCAGTTGCTGTAGTAGCGCGATCGCCCGCAGGTACTCGGACGCGCTGGTGCGATGCCCGATCTCGTACAGGGCCCGCGTCAGGGGCTCGACGCGCTCCAGATCCACCGCCCGCCCCGACTGAAACGCCAGGCCGTCAACCGCCGTACCGCAACCGGCCGCCCATACGGCCATGAAGGTCTGTACCAGCAGGTCCCCGTCGAGCGGCGGCGCCGCGTCGGTGACTTCGTGTCCGAGATCCGCGCAGAGTGCGGCAGCGTCGCGCGCGGCGGCGACGCAGTCGGGATGCGCCGGCTGACCGGTCGTCGGCGCGATCGTCGACAGCGCGATCCGCAGCTGGCCGGGATCGGCGCCGACTTCGTCGGCGAACGGCCGCGCGGGCGGCGGCGCCCAATACGGATCACCGAGATCCGGCCCGCTCGTCGCATCGAGCAATGCCGCGCTGTCCCGCACCGACCGCGTGACCGCGTGTTCGACGACGAGGCCGTTCATCAGGTCGCCGACGTCGGGCCCGAGCGGCGTGCGCGCGCGCGTCGGCTTTAACCCGAACACCCCGCAACACGACGCCGGGATACGGATCGACCCGCCCCCGTCGTTTGCATGCGCCATCGGGACGACCCTGGCCGCCACGGCCGCAGCCGACCCCCCGCTCGAGCCCCCGGTGGTCCGGCTCGTGTCCCACGGATTGCGCGTCGCGCCGAACGCCCGTGGCTCCGTCGTCGGCAGAATGCCGAACTCCGGTGTGTTCGTCTTGCCGATGACGATGAGGCCGCTGCGCTTCTGCCGCGCCACGAGCTCGCTGTCGTGTTGTGGAACGAACCCGCGGATCAGCTCCGAGCCGGCGGATTGCGGAACACCCGCGTACTTGGGGCCCAGGTCTTTCAGCAGAAACGGCACGCCGGCGAAGATCGCATCCGGCAGCGGCCCTGCGGCCTGCGTTCGAGCGAGCTCGAACATCGGCGTGATCACCGCGTTCAGCACAGGATTTACCTGCTCGAGACGACGGATGGCTGCCTCGACGACCTCGACCGCGGTGATCTCCTTCCTGCGAACGAGGTTGGCCAGACCGCTGGCGTCCAATGCAGAAACGTCGACAACACTGCTCAACGGTGTCCTCCCCACGGGAACACTGCGCGGCGACCTACGCGCGAAAGTATAGTGCGCCTCAACCTCGCTGCGGTGGATGCAGCGCCGGCGACGTGTGGCCTGCCGCTCGCGACATCTTCCCCAGCTTGGGTGGGTCCGGGGCTTGGAGAAGCCGTTCTGGCTGCGGCAGCGGCGAGCGGCCGGCTGCCCTCTTGGCTCATGAGTGATGTGGCCGGGTTCGAAATTCACTTGACTTATCGAATAGGGCAGGCTATTCGTCGTGGCGGTATCGAGGCTCCTCCGCTGCTCCTACCAATCATTCTCGCGAGGCTCCGCCATGCTTGACCTCAGCAGATTCAGCATGAGTGACATGATCCGCGCGAGCTCCGTGCTCCGGCGCCTTGGCGCGGGCGCCGAGAGTATGGAGGAAGTTGCCGATCGGATCGTGCACTACCTGCACGACGAGCTGGTCGACCCGTCGACCGGCGCGCCGGCGTGCGCGTTGGTCCGCTGTTACGCGACGCGCGCCTATGGCGACGTCGCGGCGCTCGCGGCGGCACAAACCGACGTGGTGGCGACTGATGTGCGCTGTCTCGTTCTGCTGGCTACCGCCGCCGATGAGGAGGGAGCGGGCGTGGACGATGTGGGCTTCGCGAGCGGGGTGATTCCACTGCCCGACGCGGCAGCGGTCGAACGGATTCCGATGCTCGCCGAGGTCCTCCGTCAGTTCGGGCTGCGCATCGGCAATGTCATCGCGCGCGACCCGGCAGCCCTCGAGGAGCTGGAGTACGAAACCAGCAACGTCTTCTACGTCGCGGAAGCCGCAGGCAGTCCCTACGTTCAGCATGAACTGGTGGCGAGGCTGGGGGTCAGGTCCGTCCTTGGCTTTGGTGATGGGCTGACGAGCGGCAACGTCTTTGCGGTGCTGCTCTTCTCGAAAATCCGCATTCCTCCGGAGACGGCCGACCTGTTCAAGACCCTGGCGCTCAGCGCGAAGATGGCAATGCTGCCGGTGGCCGATGGCCGCACCTTCACCGATGTGGCGCGGCGCTGAAAGGACAAGAGTCTGGTGACGACGACAGGGGTGGGCAATGAGATCCGGGCGCTCAAGTCGCACATCGCGTGCCTCGAGGAGCTGCTCGACACGTACGAGCGGACATCGTTCGAGCAGGCGCGGCGTCTCGAGCACACGCTGAAAGATCTGGAAGCGAGTACGCGCGAGCTCGCGCGCTCCAAAGAGGAATTGCATGTCGCGAAGAACGCCGCCGAGGAGGCGAATCGCGCGAAGAGCCAGTTTCTCGCGAGGATGAGCCACGAGCTGCGCACGCCGCTCAACGCCATCATCGGGTACAGCGAGCTGCTCCTGGAGGAAGCCGAAGAGCGGGGAGACCACGATTTCGTGGCGGACGCACGCAAGATCACGGCGGCGGGCAAGCACCTGCTGGGGCTCATCAACGACGTGCTCGATCTTTCGAAGATCGAAGCGGGGAAGATGGACCTGTACCTCGAAACGTTCGACATCGCCGCGATGGTGCGGGAGGTGGCCACGACGATTCAGCCGCTCGTCGAAAAGAACGACAACACCTTGCGCGTCGCGTGCCCGGACGAGATCGGGGTCATGCTGGCCGATCTCACGAAGGTCCGCCAGGGCCTGTTCAACCTTCTGGGCAACGCCTGCAAGTTCACCGAGCGCGGCACCGTCACGTTCGCCGTCAGTCGGGAAGCCGTTGACGGCGCGGAGTGGATCGCCTTCGCGGTCTCCGATACCGGCATTGGCATGACGGCCGAGCACATGGGAAAGCTGTTCAAGGAATTCGCACAGGCCGACGCCTCGACCGCCCGCAAGTACAGCGGCACGGGTCTGGGCCTGGCGATCACGCGACGCTTCTGCGAGATGCTTGGTGGTGACGTGACCGTCGAGAGCGAATTGGGCCAAGGCTCCACGTTCGTGATGCGGCTGCCGGCAGAGGCGATCGCGCGGCACGACGCGCCGCCGGCCGCGCCAGAATCCAGGAGCCCAACGGGGCGACCGCGGTCCGGCACCGTGCTCGTCATCGACGACGACCCGACAATGCAGGACTTGATTCATCGTGTCCTGGCGGCCCACGGGTTCGACGTGGCGATTGCGGCCAGCGGCGACGAAGGTCTTCGGCTCGCACGAGAGCTGCGGCCTTCGGTCATCACGCTGGATGTCGTCATGCCCTCCATGGACGGCTGGGCCGTCCTGACCGCGCTCAAGGCGGACCGCGACCTGTCGGACATTCCGGTGATCGTGCTGACGGTCGTGGACGATCGCAGCATGGCGCTGGCGGTCGGCGCGTCCGAATACCTGACCAAGCCGGTCGATCGAAACGAGTTGCTTGCGGCGCTCGGCCGGTGCGGAGCGGTTCCCGGTAACGAAGCTTCGACGCCACCGAGGCTCCGTTCTTGCTCGTCGGTTTGAGGCGAAGCCTCGTGACCGTTCTCACGTCGGAGCCAGCCGATGCCCAAGATCCTGCTCGTCGAAGACAACGAGATGAACCGGGACATGCTCAGTCGCCGCATGCAGCGCCGCGGCTACGAGATCATCGAGGCCGTGGACGGCGAACAGTGCGTCGCCATGGCGCGGTCCGTACGGCCCGATCTGATCCTGATGGACATGAGCCTGCCGGTCATCGATGGTTGGGAAGCTACGCGGCGGATCAGGGCGGAACCTGACATTGGATCGGTGCCGATCATCGCCCTCACGGCGCACGCGATGGCGGGCGAGCGCGAAAAGGCGATCGCAGCGGGATGCGACGACTACGACACGAAGCCGGTGGAGCTCACGCGCCTGCTCGGGAAGATTGAAGCGCTGCTCGCCAGGGAGCCATCATGATCGAAGCTGATCGACCGCCGGACGTGGCGGATCGCGCCGAACGCGCGATCCTGGCCCACATTCGCCACGAGCTGCGGACGCCCATCAACGGGATCATCGGCTACGCGGAGATGCTCCTCGAGGACGTTGGCCGCACCGGATCGCCCGAGCTCTTGAGCGATCTGCAACGGATTCACGCCGCGGGCCGGGAGCTCCTGGCGCTCGTCGGAGATCTGCTCGATCCGGCGCGGGTCGAAACGCGCGCCGGCGTGGACCTGGAGGCCCTCGGGGCGAACGTCCGCCACGCCCTTCGCACACCAATCTCCGCCGTGCTCGGTTACTGCGAGCTGCTGCTGGAGGACGCATCCGAAGGGGCCGACGATGCGTTCGTCTCTGACGTGCTGAAGATTCGTACGGCCGCCGAGAAGCTCCTGGGCTTCCTCGAGGACATCGTCAAGACCTCCGCGGGCGAGACAAGAGACACCAGCGTTCGCGCCGCGTCGCCGGTCTCGACGATGGTGCGGGCCGCGGTGAGCGCGATGCGGCCGCTCGAGAAAGGCACCGCGAAGCCGCCGGCGGTCGGCGGGTCGGTTCTCATCGTGGACGACAACCAGATCGATCGCGATCTGCTCGCGCGGCGCCTCCAGCGGGAATCCTACACCGTCTCGGTTGCGGAGAACGGCCGGCTCGGGCTCGAAGCCATCGAGAAGCTTCGGCCCGACCTGGTGCTGCTCGACGTCATCATGCCCGAGATGAACGGGTATCAGGTGCTTGAGCGCCTCAAGACCGATCGCGAGCTTCGTCACGTCCCCGTGATCATGTTGTCGTCGTGGGACGAGGCCGACAGCGTCGTCCGCTGTCTGGAGCTGGGCGCCGAAGACTACCTGTCGAAGCCGGTCAACCTTGCGGTGCTGCTCGCGCGGATTGGCAACAGCATCGAGAAGAAACGGCAGCGCGATCGGGAGATTTCGTACCTGCGGGGTCTCGAGAACGAGAAGTCCGGGCGGTACGGCGAGCTGGTCGGCAAGCATCCCACGATCAAAGAGGTGCAGCGCCAGATCGACCGAGAGGCGCGCGCGGCCACGCCTCTTCTTCTCGAAGGGGAGCGGGGCACGGGGCGCGAGCTCGTGGCACGGCTCGTTCACGCCAGGGGACGCGGGAAGGACACGCCGCTCCTCAGCGTCGACTGCGCCCAGGTGGCGGAGACGCCGTGGGGGGACAAGCTGTTCGGCGAAGCGCGATCGGGAGAGACCGGACCGCGCGGCGTCCACTACATGGATCTCGTCGAAGGCGGGACGATCCTGCTCAGGAACATCGACAGCCTTCCCTCCGGCGTGCAGGAACGGCTCGCGCGTTTTCTCGACAAGGACTCCTGGATCCCGGGGCAGGCGCGCCAGGACGTCCGCGTCATCGCGACGACGAGCGGCAGGCTGGCGGAGCTGGTCTCGGCCGGCCGCATCAATCCGGGTCTCGTCGCGATGCTCTTGGCGCACGTCATCGCGCTGCCGCCGCTCCGCGATCGCAAGCGTGACATCCCGGAGCTGGTGAGCGCTTTCGTTCGCAAGCATGCGGCGCGGCTGAACAAGCCTGTCCAGGCCGTCGACGATCAAGCGCTCGTCCGGCTCGTCACCTACGACTATCGCCTCGCGAACGTGAAGGAGCTGGAAGAGGCGATCGAACGCGCGGTCATTCTCGCGGGCGGCGACACGATCACCGCCGAGGAGGTGTTCCTCGGCCTTCCGCTCGACAGGCCGTCTCGCGGGGTCAATCTCCTCGACCTGCCTCGCCCGCTGGTCGGGCTCGGTTTGAGGCTGTTTCCGGGCATCGTGCGAGGCCTGGTGGCCGCCATCTTCCTGTTCATTCTCTATCAGTGCCTGCTGGCACCCCCTGATCGCAACCTCGGAACGCTTCTCGTGTGGTCGGTGTGGTGGCCGGGCCTCGTCGTCTCGCTCGCCGTCGCGGGTCGCGTCTGGTGCGCGGTCTGTCCCATGGCATTCGCCGGCGCGGCGGCGCAGAAAGCCGCGCGGCGCGAACGCCGAATCCCTCGCTGGCTGAAGGATCACGACACCACGATCGTGATGGCAGGCTTCTTCGCCATCGTCTGGGCCGAGGAAGCGGCCGGCATGCGATACGCGCCTCGCGCGACCGGATATCTCCTGCTGACGATTCTCGCCGGCGCTGTGGTGACGAGCGTTCTGTTTCCGCGACGCACCTGGTGCCGGCACATCTGCCCGCTCGGAGGGTTTGCCGGCCTGTGCTCGACGACCGCCGTCATGGAGCTGCGCCCGACGCTGGACGTGTGTACCGCGAAGTGCAAAGGGCACTCGTGCTACACCGGGAGCGAGAAGACCGCAGGCTGCCCGATGTTCCAGCACGTCATGTTCGTGGACTCGAACCAGCACTGCGTCATGTGCCTCAACTGCGTGCGCAACTGTCCGAACGGGTCACCGCAGGTGAAGCTGCGGCTTCCGGCCGGCGAGCTTGCGGCAAACCTCAGGGCCCGGCCCGAGGCCGGCCGCTTCGTCATGCTGCTCTTCGGCCTGCTCGTGGGGCAGATGCTCCTGCAGCGATGGGAGCATCCATCCACCGCGGGCGGCATGGCGGCGCTCATGGCGCAACAACGCTTTCTCGTCGTCACCCTGACACTGGTGATATGCGCGGCGGTGCCGCTTCTGCTCGTGGAGCTCGCGAACCGCCTGGTGCCCAAATCCCAGGAACCCGGACTGCAGGTGTGGCAGAAGGTCGCTGCCGGGGTGCCCCTCGTGACGGCCGCCGTCATCTGTTTTCAGCTCGGATTCGTCCCCCTGCTGGACAGCTTTCAGACGACGGTTGGATATGTCGGCGCGTCGGGCGTCGCCGAGTCCTGGCTGGGCTTCTCCTTGCTCACGGCAGCGCGCACGGCGGTGCTGGCCACCGGGTTCGTGCTCACGTTTCTCGTGGTCTGGAGCCTCCGGCTGGCGGAGAAACAATCTGGAGGAAGAGTTGCGTAGCGGAGCGGGTCATTCTGCGGTGGACACCACGATGGTCGTCGGAGGACGGGTCGCTGTCGAGATACCAGATGACCGGGTGCAGGATGCGACGCGAGATCCGCTGGTGCGGATCGTGGTGGGCCTCATCGGTATTCACAGTTGCGTGCTCGGCCTGCTGATGCTGTTGATCCCCGGCGTCATGCTGCGTGCGGCCGGGTTCCCTGAGCCGATGCCGATATTCTTTCCCTCCCAGACCGGCATCTTTCTGCTGATTCTTGGCGTCTGCTATCTGCTCGCGCTTTCACAGGCCACACTCATCAGCGTCATTGTCATCGCCAAGGCCTGCGCCGTCGCGTTTCTCTTCGTCCACGCCGCGTTCCTGTCGGCTCCGCCCGTCATCTGGGCGGCGGGCGCCGGCGATGCGATGATGCTGATCGTCCTGACGGCAGCGCTCGCCCGGCACGCGCGACGGTGCCAACATGCGAAGGGCCCGCGTCACAGCGACGTGCCGAGACGATAGACCTGAACCCGGCGTCAAGCGCTCCCGCCGCAGAGATCGCGGAGGGCCCGGAGACTGAAACAGCCAAGTCACGAAGCTTGGCCTCAAACCGACGACTGGGAACGAGGCCTCGGTGGCGGCGAAGCTTCGCTACTTCCTCCGCGCTCTCGGCGTCTCCGCGGTTCAGGCTTCAGACCGATGAGATCAGTAGAATAGCAACGCCCGCTGTCCCCCGCATGGCCCATCTCACCCCGTATCCTTTGGGGGCGCTCGTGCGCCGCATGTTTCACGAGCTGGATCGAAGCGCCTCGATCTTCGACCTGCCGGCTCGTCGGTTTTTTCTGGGCGACCAGGATTGCGAGCTTTCCGTCTCGTTCCATGGACGCCGCGCCTCGTCGCCCTTCGGGCCCGCCGCCGGCCCTCACTCGCAGCTCGCGCAGAACATCGTCTTGAGCTGGCTCGCCGGCGGCCGCATCATCGAGCTGAAGACGATCCAGGTCGTCGATCGCTTGAACATCCCACGCCCGTGCATCGACATGCGCACCGTGGGATACAACGTCGAATGGTCCCAGGAGCTGCGCCTCGACGAGTCGCTCGAGGAGTACGTGAAGGCCGCGATGCTCGTCGAAATGCTCGTCGCGAGCGGGCGCCTGGCCGTTGCGCCAGGCTTCGACCGCATGGTCTACGACATGAGCGTCGGATACGACCTGGCAGGCATCACGAGCGAACGGGTGCAGAGGTTCATACGCGGGATGACGGACGCAAGCGGCACGATCGATCGCCTGCGCCGTGAGATTCCCGAAGAGTTCAAGGCGTTTCGCGATCTGGACTACCGGACGCGCTTGTCCGACTCGGTGACCCTCAGCACGTTTCACGGCTGTCCCGCCGATGAAATCGAGCACATCGTCGGGTTTCTGCTGAAAGAAGGAGGGCTGCACTGCACGGTCAAGCTGAATCCAACGCTCCTCGGCCGGGACGAGGTCCGGGCGCTCCTCAACGACGCCCTCGGGTATCGCCACGCCCACGTACCGGATGAGGCGTTCGATCGCGACACGACGTGGGGCCAGATGACGGCGCTCGTCGATCGTCTCGGCGATCTGGCGCGTGCGTTGGCGCTCGGCTTCGGCGTGAAGTTCACCAACACCCTCATCGTCGAGAACGACGGCAGCTTTCTCCCGGCGAGCGAGCCGATGTTGTACCTGTCGGGTCCGCCGCTTCACGTGCTGGCGATGCACGTCGTGCGGCGCTTTCGCCGGCAGTTCGGGAGTCGCCATCCCATTTCGTTTTCAGGCGGCGTCGATCGAATCAACTTTCCGGATGCCGTTGCACTGGGACTCGTGCCCGTCACCGTCTGCACGGATCTGCTCAAGACCGGCGGGTACGGTCGCGCGCGTAACTATTATCACGAGCTCCTTCAGCGCATGCGCGGGGTCGGCGCCGTGACCATCGACGAGTTCATTCTTCGCGCGTACGGCGCCGGCATCGAGATTCTTTGCACCCTCGGGCTCGCACGGAGCGACGTGGATGTGGCGCAAGGGGTATGGCAGAACGGTGGGCGCTTTGACGCGATCGCTGACCGCGACGTCCATCGCGCCTGGGTCGCGAAGACCGCGCTTGCCAATACAGAGCGTTACGTCGAGAGCCTCGAAACCAATGCTCGATATGCGCGCGCGCAAAACGACCGCCCTCCGCGCAAACTCGGCAGTCACCTCCGCCTGTTCGACTGCCTGACGTGCGACAAGTGCATTCCGGTATGTCCGAACGATGCGACGTTCGCGTTCGCGATTCCGCCTTGCGTGATCCCCGTCGTTCGCGCCTGGAAGGCGGGCGGCTCGTGGGAGTGGCGCCTGGAAGGGATGCTCACGATCGATCGCGCGCACCAGATCGCGATCTTCGCCGATCTGTGCAACGACTGCGGCAACTGCGACGTGTTTTGCCCCGAGGATGGCGGGCCGTACGTTGCGAAGGCCAGGTTCTTCGGCAGCCGTCACACCTGGCGGCGATCGCCGCTCGACGGCTTCTGCCTGGAGCGCCGGGGGCGGCGCGAGATCGTGCTCGGGCGTTTCGCGGGGGCCGAGTATCGCGTCGAGGTCGAGGAATTGTCCGCCCGATACAGCGGCAGCGGCTTCGAGGTGATATTCGACTCCGGCGATCCCGAGCGTACCCTCGACGGTCACGCGGAAGCGGACGTGGATCTCACGTACTACCGCATCATGAACCTTCTGCGTGCCGCCGTCCTGGACGAGAGCCACCCGAACTACGTGAATAGCCTTCAGGGAGAAGCCGAGTGGTCGATCTGAAGCTGGCCGACGTCGCGCGTCTGGCCGAACGATACACGCCGGAGATGGTGCGATTCGTTCGAGAGATGATTGCCATCCCATCCGAGAGCGCGGCGGAGCGCGATGTGATCGCGCGCGCGCGAGCGGAAATGGACGCGCTGGGATTCGACGAGATCAGGATCGACGGGCTCGGCAACCTGTTAGGGCGCGTCGGCAGCGGCCCGACCGTCATCGCGCTCGATGGGCACCTCGACACCGTTGGGGTCGGCGACGCGTCGACCTGGACGCGCGATCCGTACGAGGGCGGGGTAAAAGACGGGGTCATCTATGGCCGGGGCGCCGGCGATCAGGAGGCTGGCGTTGCCGCCGCCGTGTACGGCGCGCGAATCGTCAAGGAGCTCGGCCTCGACGGCGATTTCCAGCTGTGGGTGACCGGCACCGTCATGGAGGAAGACTGCGACGGGTTGTGCTGGCAGTACATCCTGCGCGAGCGCGTGCTCGCGCCCGACGTCGTCGTCATCACCGAGCCGACGAATCTGGGCGTCTACCGCGGTCATCGCGGTCGCATGGAAATCGAAGTCCGAACGCAGGGGCTCGCGGCGCACGGATCGATGCCCGAGCGCGGCGTCAACGCGATTTACAAGATGGCGCCGATCATCAGCGACATCGAGCGTCTGAACGGGTCGCTGGCGGGGCGCGCAGACCCTTTTCTGGGGAGAGGCTCGGTGACCATCTCGGATATCCGGGCGACCGCGCCATCGTTGTGCGCCGTTGCGGACAGCAGCACCATCCATCTGGACCGCAGGCTGACGCGGGGCGATACGCTCGAGTCTGCTGTCGCGGAAATAGAAGCGCTGGAAAGCATCCGGCGGACGGGAGCAAGCGTCACGGTCCTGGAATATGCCCGTCCGTCGTACACCGGGCTGGTTTATCCAACCCGGAAGTACTACCCGACCTGGACGATGGAGGAGGATCATCCTGCGGTCGTGGCGGGCGTACGGGCGGCGGAAGATGCCATGGGCACAACGCCGGTCGTTGGCAAGTGGGGCTTCTCCACCAACGGCATCGCCACCCGCGGTCTCTTTGGCGTTCCAACCATCGGCTTCGGGCCCGGCAACGAGATTTACGCGCACTCGCCCGAAGATCAGTGCCCGATCGCGCACCTGACCGCGGCGGCGCGGTTCTACGCGGTCTTTCCTCGGGTCTTCATGGACGTCATCTCCCATGCTGCCGACAACCATTCACACGCGTCTCGATGACCTCTCCTCGCTGAACCCCGGACTGCACAACCGCGATTTTCTCCTGACCTGGGAACATCCCGAGTCGACCATCCGGTTCGTCCTTGCGGCGGCGGCCCTCCTCGAGGAGCTCGCGCGGGCGCGCGTCTCGGCGCGCGTCTTCGACACGGGCCTCGGGGTGTCCATCTTCCGCGACAAGTCGACGCGGACGCGCCACGCCTTCCGTGCCGGCTGCAATCTGCTGGGACTCGCGACCGAGGAGCTCGAGGAGTCGACGTCCCAGGTTTCGCACGGCGAAACGGCGCGGGAGACGGCGACGATGATCGGCTTTCTGACGGAGGCGATCGGGATCCGCGACGACATGTTCCTGGGTGAAGGCCATCGTTACATGCAAGAGGTGGCGGCCTCGCTCGAGGAGAGCTACCGCGAGGGCGTGCTCGCTCAGCGCCCCGCAGTGCTGAACCTGCAGTGCGACCTCGACCATCCGACGCAAAGCCTCGCCGACCTGATGCACCTGATCCAGGTGTTTGGCGGCCTCGAGGCGCTCGGTGGAAAGCGGCTCGTGATGTCGTGGGCGTACTCGCCGACCTACGGGAAACCGTTGTCGGTGCCTCAGGGTGTCATTGCACTGATGACGAGGTTCGGGATGGATGTTGTGCTCGCCCGTCCGGAGGGATACGACCTCGTCAACGAGCCGCTCGATGCCGCGAGGCATTCTGCCGAAGCAAGCGGCGGGTCGTTCCGGATCGTGGGCTCGATGGCCGAGGCCTTCGACGCCGCGGACATCGTGTATCCCAAAAGCTGGGCGCCGCTGTGGGCGATGCGGGAACGAACGAGCCTGCAACGCGCGGGCGATGCCGCGACGCTCGGGGCCCTGGAGGGCGAGGCCCTTGCCAACAACGCCCGGTTCAAGGACTGGGCATGCGACGAAGCCATGATGCGGCGTACGAGAGACGGTCGCGCGCTTTACATGCACTGCCTGCCCGCCGACGTCAGTGGCGTCAGCTGCCCGCAGGGCGAGGTGAGCCGCGCCGTGTTCGAGCGCGCGCGGCTCG
The DNA here is from genome assembly GCA_016190995.1 of Acidobacteriota bacterium. Classification (GTDB taxonomy): domain Bacteria; phylum Acidobacteriota; class Vicinamibacteria; order Vicinamibacterales; family JACPPN01; genus JACPPN01. The sequence continues at coordinate 21,809 of JACPPN010000069.1, forward strand.
ATACGTATCGTGAAGCCAGGCACAAGCCGTTCATCGTGGCGGCCCTGATCCTCGCGACCCGCTTCGCCGATCCCGCGCGCGCACTCTCGGACATCGTCGAACGCGCGACCGGCCAGGGACGCGAGACGATGCCGAGAGACTGACAGAAACACGCCTGTTCACCACAGAGGACAAGAGAGGGCACAGAGAAAACGCGCCTACTAGGAGCCCGTTCAGGCTTACTCGGACGGGCTCCTAGAGCGGATGCCCACTGGTTGGGTTGCGGGACAGCCGCGCTGTGCACGCTGTGGTGAGGCTTTCTCACCACGCCGCTTACTGCTAGCTGTGGCTAGCCAGGGGACTTGGAGCGTATCGATGAGCGATCTCGTCGTTCTCGCGATCGGCGGCAACTCCCTCATCCAGGACGAAGCGCATCGCACGGTTCCGGACCAGTGGGCGCTCACACGCGAGACGTGTCATCACATCGCGCAAATCATCGAGGCGGGCCATCGGGTTGTCGTCACGCACGGCAACGGGCCGCAGGTCGGGTTCATCCTTCGTCGATCGGAGCTCGCGCGTCACGAGCTGCACGAGGTGCCGCTCGATTCGTGCGTCGCCGACACGCAGGGCGCCATCGGATACATGATTCAGCAGTCGCTCGCCAACGAGTTCCGGCGGCGCGTCCTCCGCACCGAGGCGGTTGCGGTCGTGACGCAGGTGGAGGTCGATCCAGCCAGCCCTGCGTTTGCCGGGCCCTCGAAGCCCATTGGATCGTTCATGGACGAGGCGACCGCACGCAGTCGGGCGGCGCAACACGGATGGGCGATTGCCGAAGACGGATCGCGCGGCTGGCGGCGCCTCGTCGCAAGCCCGTCCCCGCGGGCGATCGTCGAGCTCGAGGCGATCCGCTCGCTCGTCGATTCCGGCTATGTGGTCGTGGCAGCCGGCGGCGGCGGTATTGCGGTCGCGCGCGATCGGTCGGGAGATCTGCGCGGCGTCGAGGCGGTCATCGACAAGGACCACGCGTCATCCGTGCTCGCGACCTCTCTTGCCGCGGATCTGTTCGTCATCTCGACGCCAGTGCGGAACGTGTGTCTCAACTTCGGCCGGCCCGACGAGCGGCCACTGGACCGGCTGAGCGTCGCCCAGGCGAAGCGGTACCTCGCCGACAATCAGTTCGGACGCGGCAGCATGGCGCCCAAGATCGAGGCGATCGTGCGCTACCTGGAATGCGGCGGGAAACGCGCGGTGGTGACGTGTCCCAGCGACCTGGAGCAGGCGGTCGCGGGCAAGGCGGGCACGATCATCGAGAAGGAGTTCCAGGACTCAGGCTGACTTCATAGGTTCAACGCTATTCACGGTGCTAGCGATGGCGAAGTTCTCAGAGTGTTTCCTGAACTCGCGCGGACGACCTGGAACTTTTCTCTCGAGGTGACGCCTGGCCGTCCAACGTCTCGCGCTGAGCCGCGGCGCTCTTGATCGCGCCCGCGCCGGCGGCTCCATGCGCGATGTCAGCCATCGGCTTCCATTCGCACGAACTCGAGGATCTTCGTGATGGTTGACCAGTTTCGACTCGTGGCAGACACTCCAAGTTCTTTGTCCGAATTGTTGCCGCTTACGACACTTTGTCCTCAAGCCACCCGGCAAGGCCGGCATCCATCGCGAGTTCCCCAAGTCGATGCGGCCAGACAAACTCGACGTGTTCCGGGATGTCCGCGGCGGACACAAGGTCGTCCTCGGGCGAATGCACGACGAAAAAGATTCGCCGAAAGTCCTCAGCCGAAAACTTCGCATGCTGTCCCGCAGATCGGCAAGTCCTGCCCGCGATTTAACCTGCACGACGTAGCGATCACCTGTGATTGGTTCGCGGAGCAGGAGATCGTAAGCTTTCTCGTGTTGACCAAGAATGCTCACCCGAACCCAACCGGCCCCGCGAAACACAAGATCGACCAAAGTCTCGAAGTCTTTCCAATGCAGTTCCTTTATCGCTTCCGTTAGGTGCTGCGCGAGAGACTTTCGATGGTCACTGATTGCGGTGGCCAGAGGGCTTCGAGTTCCGTTCAGCGTTCTTCTGAGGAGATCGGCGTACTTAACTCGGCAGACGGTCGCGCGAAACCCCTGTATCTGTGAAATCTTTCCGGGAAGGTGATTGACGACCAGTAGTCGGCCATCCGCAGCCTGATCGCTCCAGGGCTGCGCAGTCTGCCGAAATTTGGAGAGTTCGTCCTGTTTGACTGGCCCCGGAGCGAGGCGCGTCCACCAGAGCTTGGTCTGGTGAAATGTTATCCAAACGTCTTCGGGACCGGACTCAGCGAGAATCTTTAGCGCGTTCAAGTCGCTCGTAGTGGCAGCGCCCCTCTTGCCTTGGTCCTTCGCTCGGAGTTGTTCCTCAATGAGTTCCCAGCGGCGGGCATTGATGTCCTCGACTGATTGTTGCCTCCATCCAAGTCGAAGTTTGCCGTTTTCGATGGAGTCGGTCTCCCATTTCCCGCCTCGACCAAGTTTTATGTAGAAGGCAGCGGTGAAGTCGATGGGAGACATGGCGTGGATTCTAGTGCCGAACGCCATCCGGCTCACCTGCGGCGCCGCCCGTCCGCTCAGGCCGCGGCAAACTGCGCAGACGACGGACGTTCGAAGCCGCGCCGGTGCCCGGAGTGTACTCGGATGTCGAAGATGGCCGACAGCCGATTGTGTCGCACTGTCGACTACAGCCTCTCGGCTCCGTCGAGCTTGCTGAAATCGCGGTCGAAGGTGCCCAGCGGAAGGTGCCCCGCCTTTCGGGCGATCTCGAGCAGCAGGCAGTCGGAGAAGCCCAGCGCCGGCCTTGTCCGGAAAGCGTCGAGAGCCCGCGCCACGACG
>JACPPN010000068.1 GCA_016190995.1 Acidobacteriota bacterium
CAGGCCGCTTCGCTGCCGGCCAGACCGCCGCCGATGACATGAACGCACCTGCGACCGAGTGACGACATGTTGCAGGTCAGGAGCTTCGCGATCTTCCGATGGCCTGTCGCATCAGCCGACCACTCGTCCGCTTGCTCGCGAGCTCGGCGCCTGTCCGCCGCGGCAATGCCGACCGATCACGCCGGCGTCAGTTCCTTGGTGCGGACGTAGTCGCAGTTCTCGTTGTTGCAGATCACCTGGCGACCGAGACGTCTCGTAATCTTCTCGATGAGGAAGGGCGCGCCACATTCGGGACATGCCTCCGGTAACGGACGGTTCCACAGCGTGAAGTCGCAATCAGGATAGTAGCTGCAGCCGTAGAATGCGCGGCCGCGCCGCGACTTGCGTTCAACGATGTCGCCACCGTCGCGCGGGCACTTCACGCCGGTAGCCTGCAGCTTGACGTACTTGCATTCCGGATAGCTGCTGCAGGCCGTGAATTCCCCGAAGCGGCCGTGCTTGACGACGAGGTTCGCCTGGCAGCGCGGGCAGCGCTCCTCGAGCATCCGATCCGGCTTGGCCGCGGCGAGGCCGTCTCTCGTCGACACGATTTTCCGCGTCGTCTTGCATTCCGGGTATCCGGAGCACGCGAGGAACTGACCGAACCGGCCTCGCTTGACGACCATCGGCCGTCCGCAGTTCTCGCACGTCTCCGCCAGCGCATCCGCGGTGGCATCCGGTTCCTCGAGCTCACGCGTGTTTCGGCACTCCGGATAGGCGCTGCAGGCGAGAAACGGGCCGAACTGGCCGATCTTGATGACCATCCGGGCGCCACACTTGTCGCACACCTCCTCGGTCGGCTGCCCCTCCTTCATGTTGGGCATGTGTTCTTCGGCGCGCCCGAGATCCATCTTGAACTTCTCGTAGAAGCTCGCGAGCGTCCCCTGATAATCGGCGTTGCCCTGCTCGATTTCGTCGAGTTGCTGCTCCATCTTGGCCGTGTATTCCACATCGAGGATGTCGTCGAAGGTGCCCATCAGGAGATCGGTGACCAGCATGCCCAACCGGGTTGGCTTGAATCGGCCCTCGAGCTTCTTGACGTAGTCGCGGTCCTGCAGCGTGCTCAGAATGGACGCGTAGGTGCTCGGCCGGCCGATCCCGTTGTCCTCGAGCTCTTTGACCAGCGTCGCTTCGCTGTACCGGGCCGGCGGCTGCGTGAACTTCTGCTCGGGACGCAGTGACTTCAGCTCCAGTCGATCGCCCGCTGCAAGTGGCGGAAGCATGCCGGCCGCCGTTTCCTCGTCGGGCTCCGACGCCCGCGCCTCGCCGGCCGGCCGTGCGTCAGCCTCGGCTTGCGGCTCCTGTGCCTCGGGCGCGCCCCCATACGCCGCAAGCCATCCGCTGAACTTCGGAACAGAGCCCTTGACGCGGAAAAGATAGTCGCCCGCCTCAATATCGACAGTCGTTTCGTCGAACACCGCCGGGGGCATTTGCGACGCCACGAAGCGGTTCCAGATCAGCCGGTAGAGGCTGTCCTGATCCCGCGTGAGATGCCGCCGCACGCGCTCCGGGTCGTACTGCATGGAGGTCGGCCGGATCGCTTCGTGAGCGTCCTGCGCGTTCTTCGTCCGGAACGTGTTCGGTTTGTCCGGCAGGAAATCCGGACCGAACCGCCGCTCGATGTGCTCACGGACTTCCTGGATCGCCTCGGCGGCGATGCGTGTCGAGTCCGTGCGCATGTAGGTGATGAGACCGACCGAACCTTCGCCGGGCAGCTCGATGCCCTCATAGAGCTGCTGCGCGATCTGCATCGTCTTCTTGACAGGGAACCGCGCCGCCTGCTGCAGCTTGCTGGTGATGAACGGGGGCGGCGCATACCGCTTCCGCTCCCGCGTCGTCACCGAGCTGACCACGAAGGTGGCGTGCTCGAGATCGCGGAGGATGGCCTGGACCTGCTCCCCGTTGGGGATCTTGATCGGCTGGTTTGCCCTTCTCGCGAGCTTTGCCTCGAATTCAGGCGGAGCGCCTGCAAGAAGGCGGGCGAAGACGTTCCAGAACTCCTCCGACACGAACCTCTCGATGTCGCGCTCCCGATTGCAGACCAGCTTCAACGCGACCGACTGCACGCGACCGGCACTGAGGCCGCGCCGGACCTTGTCCCAGAGCAGCGGGCTCAGCTTGTAGCCGACCAGGCGGTCGAGCACGCGACGCGCGCGTTGCGCTTCGACCATGCGCTGGTCGATGTGGCCCGGATGCTCGAGGGCCGCGAGCACACCCCGTTTGGTGATCTCGTTGAAGAGCAGCCGATGAATGCGGCGGCCCTTGCCTTCGAGCTCTTCCGCCACGTCCCAGCCGATCGCCTCCCCTTCACGGTCCGGGTCGGTCGCGACGTAGATGTCGGTCGCGCCTTTGGCCGCATCTTTCAGCTCGCGAATGACCTTCTTGCGTCCCGGAATCTGTTCGTACGCCGGCTCGAAGCCGCGATCGACCTCGACGCCAAGGCGGCTCTTCGGCAAATCGCGGATGTGCCCCAGCGAGGCCACCACCTTGAAGTTCCGGCCCAGATATTTGTTGATGGTCCTCGCCTTCGCCGGCGATTCGACCACCACGAGCGCCTTTGCCATAACCCTCTAGGAAGCTCCCGAACCACGTCCCAGCCGCACTCGTGCCGTCGAGCGTCCGCACGAGCTCGGTGCAAATCTCAAAACTACGTTACCACTTTCGACGCGAACGCAAGAATCGTGCGCCGCTGACACGCGTGACGAGTCCGTCCAGTTCGAGTTGGAGGAGCCTTGGAAGGAGCACGCGGCTGGCCAGACGCGTCATCCTCGCAAGCTCGTCCAGATCATAGGTTTCGCCCATCCTCATGTGCTGCACGATGCCGTCTTCGGCGGGCTCTGATCCTGGGGGCGAGGAGCAACGCGCGGGCCATTTCAGCTCCTCAAGGATATCGTCCGCAGTCTCGACGATCTTTGCTCCATCCCGCAGCAGGCCGTGCGTCCCGCGGTGCCTCCCCGAGAGAATATTGCCGGGAACGGCGAGCACCTCGCGCCCTTGTTCCAGGGCCCGCCGCGCCGTGATCAGCGAGCCGCTCCGTTCCGATGCCTCGACGACGACGACCGCCAGCGAAAGACCGCTGATGATACGGTTGCGAAGCGGAAAATGCTGCGGCTTGGGCGGCGCGCCGGGCGGCAGCTCGCTGACGACCGCGCCGTCGGCCGCAATGGCCTCGGCGAGGGCTCGATGCTCCGGCGGATACACCACGTCGACGCCCGACCCGAGTACCGCGACTGTCCGCGCTCGAGCCTCGACCGCCCCGCGATGCGCCGCCGAATCGACGCCGCGCGCGAGGCCGCTCACGACCGTCGCTCCCGCTCGCCCAAGCTCCATCGCGAGATGCGCCGCGACGTCCAACCCGTAGCGCGATGCCGCCCGTGACCCCACAATGGCCACCGCGGCGTCTCGGAGGACACCGCAATCGCCACGGACCCACAGAACGATTGGGGGATCCGGGATCGCGGCAAGCAGTGGAGGATACCGGTCGTCGCCCAGGGGCACCACGGCAAGGGCGAGCCGAGTGGCGTCCTCCAGAGCGCGCCCGGTTCGTCGCCGCGCCCACTCAATACATCGATGGCCGCCGGGCCCAATGGCCCCGGCTCCCGGAGCGGACGCGAGGGACGCAAGACCGCTGAGATCCGAGGACGACCATCCGTGGGCCACGTCCTCGCTCTCACTCAGAGCGGGTCGCAACAGCGCTTGGACGAGAGAGGCGGGCAGGAGCGAGAGCGCGACGAAGCCGTGGAGGTCCATCAGCTACCCCTTCCTCCGCGGCGCGTCGCCCGGCCGTCCAAACAGAAAGGCCGAGCGTCAGCTGGTGTGGCCCAGCGGACTGCCCGACCTGCCGCACTAGTATACCGCGTTTCGCCCCCCCATTCAGGCGGCCCATGCGCCGCAGGGCCTGCACAGAGGACGTAAGCACGTACGCTTTTCCGGCCATCGTGCCGAGGAAGCGTCGGTTTCCAGCCGGATCTCGCTGGCACATCGCTTGCTCGACTATTTGCAGATTGACGGCAAATCCGCTTGCGCCGACGCGTACCGAATGGATATAGTGGTTTGTGATCCCCATGTCACCTCGTAGCTTTGCCCTGGCGGTCCTGCTCGTGGCGATCGTCGGCGCTCCCGCATTCGCCGACGCCCGGACACAAGCGAAGGAGCAGGTCGAGTTCGGTATTGCGGTCGCACAGCGGGGTCTCTGGAAAGAAGCCATGTACCGCTGGGAGCGCGCCGCCGAGATCGATCCCGGCTATGCAGCCGCGTACAACAACCTGGCGGTTGCGTACGAACACGAAGGCCGGTTCGAGAAAGCGCGAAAGGCGTACGAGAAGGCGATCGAGCTCGACCCGAAGAACTCGATGATTCGACAGAACTTCGACCTGTTCAAAGAGATCAATGACCGCACAAAGGGTCGCGACGATCGTTAGCGGCGTTCTGCTGGTCGCCCTCGCCGGCTGCACGAGCTTCTACGAGATTGCCGTCGAAACCCCCATCCAACCGAAACTCGACGTCTCCGGGTTCCAACGCGTCCTGGTTGCCGGCTTCATTGCCGGGGGCACGGAGGACGTCGATACCAACCTGGAGACGGTGCGGCTGCTGCGCAGCCAGTTGCAGTCGAAGTCGAGCCTGAAGGTCATCGATGCCGACGTTCTGCCCCTGATGGAAATCGCGATCGAGCAATCGAAGACGCCGACCGAGACGGGAGGCGCGGCCGACGGTCAGCAGGAAGCACCGCAGCAGATCACGAAGATCAAGGACGAGAAGGACCTTCAGAATTTCGAGCGGATCTTCGCGAACGTCAACTTTTGGAAGAGAATCGGCGAAGAATATCAGAACCCGCTCATCGTCACGGGCACGGTCCTGTTCACTCCCCACCAGAGGTCCGGTTTCGTGACGCGCGAACAGGAGGTGTGGGATACCTTCGGGCGCCGCCGGACGGTTCCGACGCGCACCTACACCGAACGAAAAGGGTTCATTCTTCGTCCGAAGTTCATCTTCATCGACGGCCGTACTGGCACGACCATGTACTCGGAGTCGTTCAGGGAAGAAATCCTTTACAGCGCGCAGCAGAACACACCCGCGCTCTCCTCGTACTTCGAGCTGATGGATCGGCTTCTCCCGAGCTTCCTGAGCACGCTCAGCACCCAGAAGATTCGCGGAACGCGCGTGCTGCTCAAGTAGCGGTCCCCCTTTGGCGCAAGTCGTGGTCGGGCTGGTTCCGGTTTGCGAGCTTGGGGCATGTCTGCTTCACAGTTGAGGTGGACCGCGCTCAAGAGACGTTTCGGCATGTGCACCTCCGCGGGCCGCTTTACAGGCCCTTGAAGCGATGGTAGTCTGAGGTTTTGTCGCGGCGCGATTTACGCGCGCAGAGAAGGACTCGGAGGAGGACGTGTACGCTATCATCCAAGCCGGCGGGCGGCAGCTCAAGGTCGAGCCCGGTTCGGTGGTCGAGGTCGATCACCTGAAGGGGAATCCTGGCGACGAAGTCCGACTGGACAACGTCCTGGTCGTGGCGAAGGACGCTGGTGAGCTGGTTGCCGGTTCGCCGTTTGTCGCTCACGCGCAGGTCGTCGGCGTCATCGACGCGACCACACGGGGGCCGAAGATTCGGGTCTTCAGGAAGAAGCGGCGCAAGGGGATGCGGCGGGCGCGAGGACATCGCAGCACCTTCACGCGCATCCGTATCACCGAGATCGTGGCGTAGCGGCTCGAGTGAGCGGACTGGAAGCACGAGACACCACCCATGGCACACAAGAAAGGTCAGGGCAGCTCGCGGAACGGCCGCGACAGTCAGTCGCAGCGGCTGGGCGTGAAGCGCTTCGACGGCAACATTGTCACCGGCGGCTCCATTCTCGTCCGGCAGCGCGGACGACGGTTTCGACCGGGCCTGAACGTCGGGCGTGGCAAGGACGACTCGCTGTTCGCCAAGATTGGCGGACGCGTCCGATTCGAAGACCACGGTGCCCACGGCCGCATGATTAGCGTTCTGCCGGTCGAGCAGCGAACCGGCGCCTCAAGCCGCCAAGAATGAGGGCGAAGCGGCGCACCTTCGCTGCTAGTAGCAAAGGTTCGCCTGTCCCGGCAGTGTCTTGTCACTCGGCGGTTTGAGGCGAAGCTTCGCTACGATTGCTGCGCGTGTCGCGCGCGCCTTGCTGCACGTGGCGGCGCGTTCCAGGTAGCGTCCTCCGAGATGTTTGTCGACGAGGTCGACATCCAGGTGCCCGCGGGCGACGGCGGCCGCGGTTGTCTCAGTTTCCGGCGGGAGAAGTTCGTGCCGCGGGGTGGCCCGAGCGGCGGAGACGGCGGGCCGGGCGGCTCCGTACATCTCGTCGCAAGTCCCCACCTCAATACCCTCATCAACTTCCGCTTTCATCCGGAGTTTCACGCCGAGCGCGGGGCGCACGGGCAAGGATCGAACCGCACGGGTCGCGCGGGTGGCGATCTGGAACTCGAAGTGCCGGTCGGCACGGTGGCGTACGAATACACTGAGGCTGGATTGGTGAAGCTGGCGGATCTCGCCCGCCCGGCTGACCGCGTGCGGGTGGCGCGAGGCGGCCGCGGCGGCCGCGGCAATGCGCGGTTCGCAACCCCCACGAATCGAGCGCCGCGGCGCGTCGAACCCGGTGAACCGGGCGAGAAAAAGCGCCTGCACCTGCGCCTCAAGCTGCTTGCCGACGTCGGTCTCGTGGGTTTTCCGAACGCGGGCAAGTCGACCCTCATCTCTCGTATCTCGTCGGCCCGTCCCAAGATCGCCGACTATCCCTTCACGACCCTGACGCCTCATCTCGGCGTCGTCAGTCTCGGCGATGATCGGAGCTTCGTGGTTGCCGACGTGCCGGGGCTGATCGAGGGAGCACATCGTGGCCACGGACTGGGCGATCAGTTCCTCAGCCATCTGGAGCGGACGAAGGTCCTCGTCCACGTCATCGACGTCTCGTCGGCGTCAGCCCGCGATCCCGTACAGGATTTCGAGGTAATCGATCGTGAGCTGTCGCTCTTCCGCGACAGCAGCGAGCCGGACTCACCGGAAAACGATCTGGCACGGAAGCCGCGCCTGGCGGCGGCGACGAAGATTGATGCGCTGGATGACCCTTCGCGGCTGACACGGCTCGCCGAACACATGAAACAGCGGGGCATTCCGTTGTACGCGATTTCGGCTGTGACTGGTGAGGGGATCGACGCGTTGCTCGAAGCCATGTGGCAATCGATTGACGCGGCTCGGCGCACCGGAACCGAGTCGTCGATGACGGCGGTTGCGGAATGAGCGGGGAGGGCGCGGTCGGCATTCTGGGCGGGACATTCGACCCGATCCACGTCGGCCATCTCGATCTCGCGCGTGCCGCGCTCACCCATCTCGACCTGCCGCGTGTCGTGCTGATCCCCTCGCATGTTCCGCCACACCGGCCGATCCAGCCGATCGTCTCCCCGTACCATCGCTTCGCCATGACGGTGCTCGCGGCCGCTCAGGACGAGCGCCTGGTCGCCTCCGACATGGAGCTTCGCGCGCCCGGGCCGTCGTACACCATCGAGACGCTCGACCGTTTCCTGCGCCAGGGATACGGCGCGCAGGAGATTTTTTTCATCACCGGCGCCGACGCCTTTGCTGAAATTGCGACGTGGAAGGATTATCCGGCCCTGCTCGGGCTCTCTCACTTCGTTGTCGTGTCGCGTCCGGAACATCCAGTCGCACAACTTCCTGACGCGCTTTCCTCTTTGAGCGATCGCATGCGCTTCGTCGCCACGCCGCCGCGTGGCACGTCGGCTGCATCCCGAGTGCGTGAGATGCGAGATGGCCCAACGGCCATTTTTCTCGTCGACGTCGCGACGACCAACGTCTCCTCGACGGAGGTTCGAGCCAGGCTCGCCACGCTTCGGCCAATCGGCGGCCTCGTTCCGCCGGCCGTCGAGCAGCACATCCGCAAGTATCACCTGTATTCTCCCGCGCCCCGCGCGGCGTGAGGGGGGTGCATGAGCACGACATCTCCAAGACGTCAGGCCGCGGATACGCTCCATCTGATGCCCGCCGAAATCCGCGCGGCGGTGCGGGCGGCGCAGGACAAGAAGGCGAGCGACGTGACGATTCTCGACTTGCGCAAGTCCGCAGGATTCACGGACTATTTCCTGCTCTGCTCCGCTCAGAATCCGCGGCAGATCAAGGCCATCGTCGACGCCATCGAGGAACGGCTCCGCAAGCTCCACGTGCGTCCGGCCCACGTGGAGGGCTACGAGCGATCGGAATGGGTCCTCCTGGATTTCTTCGATTTCGTCGTGCATGTCTTCACATCCGAGATGCGGGCGTTCTACGGTCTGGAGCGATTGTGGGGCAGCGCCGAGCGCGTCGACGTTCCCGATGCCCGTCCGGAGCCTGCGTAGCCGCATGTCATTGATTCATTTGCTCGATTCGGTCCTGGCCGTTACGCTCGCGCCGGCCTGCGCTTCCTGTGCGCGACCGCTCGACGAACCCACGCGCGGTCCCGTCTGCAGCGCCTGCTGGGGCAGTATTTCGCCGATCACGCCACCCCTGTGCGACCGCTGTGGCGATGCCCTGCCGTCCTGGCGCGTCATCAGCCAGGACCGAGGCGCGTGCGCGCGATGCCGGCGTAGCCGTCCGGCCATCGATCGGGCGCGGGCACTGGGTCGATACGACGGCGCGCTGCGGGAAATCATCCATGCACTGAAGTACGGCCGTCGTCGGACCATTGCGGCACCACTCGGCTCGCTGATGGCTCGTCGTTGCGAAGACGTCCTCGGGGGCGCGGACCTGCTGGTCCCGGTGCCGCTCCACCGGCGGCGCCGCCGGGCACGTGGATTCAACCAGGCGCGCGATCTGGCGTCAGGGCTGGGGCTGCCGGTGGTCGATGTGCTGGCACGAATCCGGGACACGGCGTCGCAAACAGACCTGCCGGCCGCGAGGCGGCACGCGAACGTGCGTCACGCGTTCGCGGTCCGGACCCTCACGGGGCGGACCTGGTCGATCTTCAACCGATCCGTGGCCGAAGCGAAGGTGACGGTGGCGGGGCGGTGTGTCGTGCTCGTCGACGACGTGTGCACGACCGGCGCAACGCTGGAGGCCTGCGCGCGCGTGTTGAAAGCCGCTGGCGCGCGGGAGGTACGGGCCATCACCGCGGCGCGAGTATGGCTGCCACAGCCGCGGCAATCTCCGCGGCCACGTTCTCTTTCGGACGGTCGCCATCGACCGTCCGCCAACCCGGCTGGATGGCCTGACGAAGATAGCTCGCACGCGCGCGACTGAGGAGCTCGAGATCGCGCTCGTACTTGTCCCGATCGGCGGCCTTTCGCCGCGCCGCCGTCTCGGGAGCGACGTCGAGGAAGCACGTCAGCTGCGGCCTCGGCAGGAATCGTTGGACCTCGTCGAGCCACTCCGGATCGAGACCGTGGGCTTCGCCGTACGCGATGCTCGAGGCGCGGTACCGGTCGCAGATGAGCACGAGCCCGCCATTCAGCCATCGCTCCATTTCCGGCTTCCGTTCGTACCGGTTCGCGATGAACAGCAGTTGCATCACGTCAGGGCCATACTCCCGCTCCCCCTGCAGCGCGCGGGCGATTTCTTCGCCGATGGACGTGCCGTAGTCCGGGAACCCGATGGTGCGGACCTTCCGGCCCTCCTGCTTCAGGCGATCCTGCAGCAGCTCGGCCTGCGTTTCCTTTCCGCTCTGATCGAGCCCTTCGATCGCGATGAGCCGGCCCTCCACCTCACTCCTCACACGCGAGCAAATCGTCAATCGTCTGGCGCCGGCGAATGACCCGCCAGCGGGTGCCGTCAACGAGAACCTCCGCCGGCATCGAGCGGCGGTTGTAATTCGAGGCCATGACGGAGCCGTACGCGCCGGCGTCGAGCACGGCGACGAGATCGCCGACGTGCGGCAGCGGCAGGCGGCGTTCGGCGCCGAGCGTATCGCTGCTCTCGCACAGGGGGCCGACGATATCGCACGTCACTTCCGGCTCCGGGCGGTGATCCGCCGGGACGATCCGGTGGTAGGCGCCGTACAGCATCGGCCGCAACAGCTCGGTCATGCCCGCGTCGAGGACGACGAACCAGTACCCGCCCGGCTGCGGCTTGACGTCCACGACCCGCGCGACGAGCACCCCTGCCGGTCCAAGGATGGCGCGACCCGGCTCCAGCAGCACCTCGAGTTCCGTCGACTCGAGCACCGAGAGCACCGCCTGCGCGTATTCCGCGGCAGTCGGCACGAGCGTCCCATCGTACGAAATCCCGAGCCCGCCACCGACGTCGAGATGCTCGAGCCGGATGCCGTCCGCCGCGAGGTCGCTCCACAGCTCGAGGGCGGCCGCCGCCGCCCGCCGCAGCGGCTCGATGGTCGTGATTTGGGACCCCACGTGAATGTGGACGCCGACGAGCTCGAGCCCTTCGTGCATCCGGAGGCCCCGGCACAACTGACGCGCCTCTTCGAGCGGTATCCCGAACTTGTTCGTCTTCAAGCCGGTCGAGATGTGCGGATGACTGAGCGCGTCGATGTCCGGATTGATGCGCACGGCGACGCGCGCACGGGTGCCGTGGTGCCGCGCGATGTGATCGATCCGTTCGAGCTCGCCCGCCGATTCCGCGTTGATCGCCTTCACCCCGAGCACGACCGCTCGAGCAAGCTCGTCGGGGCTCTTGCCGACACCCGTGAACACGATCTGCGGCGGAATGAACCCGGCGCGCAGCGCCAGCTCGATCTCGCCGCCGGAGTTGGCGTCGACCGCGCTGCCCAGCGCCCGCAACAGCCTCACGATCGCGAGCGTCGAATTGGCCTTGAGGGCGTAGTGGATCGTGTGGCGATGCGACGAGAACGCCTCGTCGAGCTCGCGGTATCGCGCCTGGATGATGCCTGCGCTGTAGACGTAGAGGGGTGTCCCGATCGCCTGCGCAATCTCTGCGAGCGGCACGTCGTCGCAAGCCAGCGTCGAATCGTGGTAGGAAAAGCCGGTCACGAGAAGGATGCGTCGTGGAGAGCGAACCGCCGCCTATGTTATCATCCGCCAGGTTCCCACCGGGCCGGTTGGTCACGCCCTCATGCCTTCCGATCTTCCCTCCCCCATCCCGGAGCCGCCGGACAACCTCATCGAGCGGTGCCTCGAAGGCGACGAGGACGCGTGGGCAGCGATCGTACAACGGCATTGGCGCAAGGTGTTCAACGTCGCGTACAAGTTCGTCGGCAAGCACGACGAAGCGGAAGACCTCACGCAGGACATCTTCCTCAAGCTTTTCCGCTCGCTCAACACGTTCGACCGGCGCGCCAATTTCCAGACATGGCTGATCAGCGTCGCGCGCAATCTGTGCATCGACCACTATCGCAGCGTCCGGAAAGAGCGCGAGACGATCAATCGCGACGTCGACCCCGGTCAGCTCATGCCGGTATCGCGCGATGTCGGTCCGTACGTCGCGCTCGAGCGCAGCGATCGGCGGGAGCTGCTCCGCCGCGCGCTCGATCGACTTCCGCCCTCGCTCCGCACGGCCGTCCTCATGCGCGACATTCAGGAACATTCGTATCAGGAAATCGCGGATCAGCTGCGTCTGCCTGAAGGCACCGTCAAGTCGCGCATCAACCGCGGACGGCTGGAGCTGGCGCGGCAGATCCGACGTCTGCAGGACAACCACCCGGCCGAGCGCCGGACACGCGGCGAGCCGCCACCGAGCTGGCGCGGCCGCCAGAGCGGAGTTTCCGAATGAAGCTCAAGACCGATCATGTGGGCGACATTGCGATCGTGCGGGTCGGCGAAGGGCGCCTGATGTACCCCTTGCTCTCCGAATTCGCCGGTGCGGTCACCAGCTTGATCACGGCGGGAGAGAAGAAGGTCATCATCGATTTGTCCGGCGTCGGCTATGTCGACAGCGCCACGATTGGCTGTTTCATGGATTTGTACCGCCAGGTCTCCGCCGCCGGCGGAGCCCTGAAACTGGCCGGCGTGCAGAAGCGGGTCGAGACGATGCTCACCATGACCGGGGCCCAGAACTTCATCGAGGTGCATCCCGACGAGCGGAGTGCCGTCAGCAGCTTCGGGGGATAACATGCGCACGATCCGTACGACAACCGGCGCGGACGTCCTCCTGGATGGCGACCTGCTGGCGATCCTCGAAACCTTGTACAAGGAAGTCACCGCGCGGGGGAGCCTCGACCACACGTTCGAGGACATGATGCGGGAAATCGAGCACCTCATCAGTCAGATGAGCGAGAAGGAACGCCGCACCTATCTGGTCGAGAGCTTGTTTCTTAATACCGTTACATACGAGAATGAGCGGCTGGGCGCGTACATGAAAAAATTGACGGACAAACACCGGTAGGCTCGATCCCGGGTTCCCGCCGGTCGTCCCGCCAGCCCGCCCATCTCCCGGTGTCGCTCAACTACCTCGCCACCCGTTTCAGCTGTTCCTGGCCGTGGACGACGCTTGTCATGCTCTGTGACGGGCGCATGGTCTGCGGGTGCGCCGATCCGTACGGGCGCCGCGTGCTCGGTGACGCGCGCCGGGAATCGGTGACCGCCATCTGGAGCGGGAGCCGTATTCATGCGCTGCGCACCGATCTCAATCGGGCCGGGTCGAAATTCTGCGGGGACTGCCCGCTGAAGCTCCCGCTGGACAAGGACCAGCCGCCGCCCGTTCGGGATGCGCATGCAGGGCCGCTTCCCTCGCGGCTGTACATCGAGTGCACGGCGGCGTGCAACATTTCGTGCGCGCAGGCGTGCTGCGCTCCGGAAACCGGCATCACGCGCACGCGCGAGGCCGGCATGCTCGACTTCGACCTGTTCCGCCGCGTCGTCGAGGAAACGGGGGCGAGCCTCGTGCGCATCGACTTCTTCAACTACGGCGAGGCATTTCTGCACAAGCGCGCCATCGAGATGTGCGAGTACATCAAGTCGCGCTTTCCGAACATCTATCTGTACACCAGCACGAACGGATTGGCCCTGACCGAGGAGCAGGCTCGTCGTCTTGTGCATTCCGGCATCGACGAGGTCACCTTCTCGCTCGACGGCGCGACCGAAGAGAGCTACGCGCGATATCGCCAGCGGGGACGACTCGACGTCGCGTTCCGAAACCTCTCGGTGATGGTGGACGAGAAGCGGAAGGCCGGACGAGACGTCCCGTTCCTCAACTGGCGCTACATCCTGTTTCGCTGGAACGACAGCGACGAGGAAATGGAGCTGGCGCGGCGGCTCGCGCACACGATGGGCGTCGATCGTCTGTGCTGGGAGATCACGGATCATCCCGAGGGCGCGTTTTCCCGGCGATTCGTCCCCGGCAGCGCCGACTACGATCGGATCAAACACGAGATCTGGGACAACAGCGGACTCGGCAACGCGATTCCGGGCGCGACGCCGCGCGCCCGCATCGACGTCAGGAGCCTTCTGCCCGGGCTGCCGGTGTTCGCCCGGTCCGGCCGTACCGTCGGGATTCGCACGCGCGTCGTGAATCTCTCGACGCGGCCATTCCCCGCCCACGCCAGCTACGGCCGTCGTCTGGTGCGCCTGGGAGCGCAGTTGTGCGGCGCGGACGGAACGGTGATCGAGCGCGATTACGCGCGCGCATGGCTGCCGGGAAACCTCGACCCTGGACGTGACACCGAGATCGCCATCGAGATGACCGCACCCACGCGCCCGGGGCGCTACGCTCTCAAGTTCGATCTCGTCAGCGAAGGCATCGACTGGTTCGAGAAATCCGGATCGGAGACGACAATTCGCGCCTTCTGGGTGACTTAAGCGTTCTGCCAGTTGGCGGTCCTGCTCCCGGAGAGCTCTTGGTCGCCGGTCGCGAAGGGTCGGCGAGTTCCGTAGGTTTCCCGATCACATCGACACGAATGTGCCGGCTGGCCTCGAGGTCCACATGAGGTCCACATCATGATGGCTCGCGACCAGAGCGTTGAAAGGGGACCCGAATCGGACCGGACGATGCTACGATCAGCGCCAATGAGCGCAGCCCTGGAAGCACCCGTGCTGCCGCATTTTGATTTGTCGCCCTTCCTCCCACCGGAAGTGGGCCCCATAAAAGATCACCAGACGGACCTCCCGCGGATCGCGCGGGATCCTAGGCTCACCGCCCGTATCGACGGGAAGCTCCGCGAGATTCCAACAGTCCATCACTTGTACTGCCACGACTCACGAAGCCTCGATTTTCTCGAAGCGGAGAGTGTCCACCTGGTTGTCACGTCCCCGCCGTACTGGACCCTGAAGGAGTACCGCCGCTCCGACGGACAGCTCGGTCACGTGGAGGGCTACGATGATTTTTTGAGGGAACTCAACAAAGTGTGGCGACACTGCCTACGGGTATTGGTTCCGGGGGGAAGACTCATCATCGTCGTGGGCGACGTCTGTCTCTCCAGGCGACGCAACGCCGGCCGCCACATGGTCGTGCCCCTGCATGCCTCCATTCAGGAACACTGCCGAGCACTCGGATTCGACAACTTGGCGCCGATCATCTGGCACAAGATCGCGAACGCCGTGTACGAGGTGGAAAACGGGAGCGGGGGATTTCTCGGCAAGCCCTATGAGCCGAACGCCGTCATCAAGAACGACATCGAGTTCATCTTGATGCAACGGAAACCAGGCGGTTACCGTAGCCCGTCGCTGGCGACGAGGATTTTGAGCGTCATCTCTGCGGAAAACCACCGCGAGTGGTTCCAGCAGATTTGGAGCGGCCTGACAGGCGCCTCGACCAAGCATCACCCGGCGCCATATCCTCTGGAACTTGCCGAACGGCTCGTTCGGATGTTTAGTTTTGTCGGCGATACCGTTCTCGATCCGTTCGGCGGCACCGGCACCACCACACTGGCCGCGTCGCGCGTTGGACGCCATAGCGTCAGCGTCGAAGTCGACTCAGAGTACTTCAAGCTACTCCGAAGTCGACTTGCCGAGTCGGCAAGCGATTTTTTCTCCAAAGCCGAGTTCGTTGCTCACGCGGTGCGGTCATCGCACCGATAGATAATCCGTGCGTCGCGGCACCGTGGTTTTTCGCACGGGAGCGCTGGGCCCCTCCCGATACACATGAATCCGGATGACGTTCTTGGAGACCTTGACGGACAGCTCCGAAATGCGGTCACGTTCTTCTGGAGCACGCGCGTTGCCCAGACGGCACGCCAAGGCGAGGAGTCCGGCGATCGAGACCGCGGTGGCCGTGCCGCCGTCACCGGTGGTGGTCACTGCGGGGAGTTCGTTCGACTCGTTCGAAATCTCATTGTCGGAAGCGGCGTGCCTGACGCGCGTGTGTTCACGGCTCGGCGCACCACCGACCTTCCTGGGTACTTCCGAGCGACGAAGGACTGGGACTTGTTGGCAGTGGTGGACGGAACGCTGCTGGCGGTCGTAGAGCTGAAATCCCAGGTTGGCTCATTCGGAAACAACTTCAATAACCGCACGGAAGAAGCCATCGGCAACGCCACGGACCTATGGACAGCTTTCCGCCAAGGCGCCTTCAAATCTTCGCCGCGGCCGTGGCTCGGGTACTTCATGATGCTTGAGGATGCGCCAGGTTCTACTCGGCCCATCGGCGTTCGCGAACAACATTTCAAGGTGTTCAAGGAGTTCAGAGGCACCAGCTACGCCGATCGGTACGCGATTCTCTGCAAGCGGCTGGTACTCGAACGGCTCTACGATGCGGCTTGTCTCATCATGTCGTCCCGCGAGACCGGCCCCAGCGGCGATTATCGAGAGCCGGACCCTCAGTTGTCATTTCGGTTGTTCGCGACATCGCTCGTGGGTCACGCAACAGCATTCGCCAAGCTTCGAGGCTGACGGATCCAAACGGCTGTAGCAGAGCCGACCCGAACGCGTTCCAACCCACCCAGACCAACGCCGCCGTGCTCTAGAGGGCCACGACCGAGCAAGAACCGCGAATCGGCGTGAAGCTGGCTCATCAGCGCGGTGTAGAAGGCGAACTCCGCCAGTTGAGCCGCCTCCGAGCACTCTGTTTTGGCGCGGCTCTGTCCAACGACGAAATCGTGTCTCGAGTCCTCGAGGGCGAGACGCTGCTCTTCGAGGTCCTAATGCGGCGTCACAACGAGCAACTGTGTTGCGGGGCCCGCGCGATTCTCCGCGACGATCGCGACCTCATTTCCTCACGAGCGCGCTACACCCACCACGGCGAGCCCATGAGCTTGGGCGGCTAGGCCGAGCGCGCCGTCGTGGGTGGCCATGACCAGGTTGGTGCCGGCCATCTCCTTCCAGAGAAGCGCGGTCGCGAGGTGAATCGCATCGAGCGTGCCGAGTTCCGTGGGCATGGGTTGCGCCGCCCGGTCGAGCACCACAGCATCGATTTCTACCAGTTCCAGAGACGCAACCAGCCGCAGGATCGTGGCGCGCCGACTCGCGACCTCCCTGTCGTTGAGGTTTACCCGGAGCCGAAGGCGATCTAACGTGCGCAGGCTCTCGGTCGTCACCAGCGCGCTCGAGACGCCTTGCTCGATCTGTTGCCATTCAGGGAGTGCGTCGGGTTGTTGCAGCGCCACGCGCAGCAGCACGGACGCGTCGACGTACGCAATCATCGAGATCGTTGTCGCTCTTCGAGCAGCAGTTGCACGACGTCGACCTTGAGCTTCGCGGGCTTGGGCAACGGGACGCGGTTGGGCGGCGGTGTGCCCGGCGCGGGCTTTCGGATTCGGAGCGCGCCACGATCACGGACGGGGACGATATGGGCGACAGGCGTGGCGCGGTCCAGTACCGCAATCGTTTCACCGCGCCGCACGGCACGAAGATACTCGCTCAGCCGGGCCTTCAGGTCGGCGATGCGTACCTGCTTCATGGTCACATTATGACCAGAAATGGTCATAAGCGCAACCCGCTTTAACGACAGCTACTCTGCCTCGCCGGTAAGGGGCGGGACGATCCGTTCGAGGGCCGCGGCCAGCTTTGGCAAATCGACGGTCACGACCTGCCACACGATGTCCTCGTCGACGCCCAGATAGTCGTGGACAACCTTGTGGCGCATGCCAATGATGTCCGCCCACGGGACTTCGGGGTGCTCGTCGCAAAACTCTCTGGGGACGTGCCGCGCGGCTTCACCGATGACCTGAATGAGATGGGTGAGCGCGAGACGGAGGTTTTCGTCCACATCGTAGTCGGCGCGAGAGATGCCTTGCGTCTTGCCGACGGCTTTCCTCGCCATGTCGAGCATGTGCCCGACGTAGACGAGATCACGCGGCGCCATACAGCAGTTCCGCACTGCTCAAGACCTGGTCGCGAATCCGAGGGTTGAGGATCCTGGGTGTGACCATGTCTACGCGCCGGCCGTCAAGCAGGCGGGAGAACTCGCGCTCGATGCTCAGAAAGGCCAGACCCGGCACGTGGCCTGGCTGAAACTCCACCAGCACGTCGATGTCGCTGTCCGGCCCAAAGTCCTCGCGCAGAACTGAGCCGAACAGGGCCAGCCGCCTGATGTGATGCCGTCGGCAGAATGCTGACACGGCATCACGATCAATCGATATATGAGGACTCATGGCTCGTTCTGCGACTCTAAAGTGATGGGCGATGGGGTGTCAAGGAATGGCCCCGGCCGCCCACGGGTCACGCTCCTCCCGCGCCGACGCGAGGGGGGCAGGGCCGACCTCGGCTGGAACTGCGGTCGTCATCTCTCAAAAGTCTGAGCGAATGGGCGCATTACGGTGCTGTCCCGGATTTCGCGCCCCCTCATGCCGCCGCCCATTCGGCCGAGAGCACCTCGGCCTGCTCGAGCACCGTCCGGGTGGCCTTCTCCTGCTTGTCGGGCGGGTAGCCGTGCTTGCGCAGGATGCGCTTGACCAGC
>JACPPN010000006.1 GCA_016190995.1 Acidobacteriota bacterium
GCTCTCAAGCCGGACGTCGCTTCCCCGCGTCTCGAGCCGCACCGCCCGCGCGCCGCTGATTTCCACGTCGCCCCCCCGGTGTTCTCCCTCGACCGTGCCCGCGATGTCCTTGATGACGGCATCGCCGCGGACGTTCAGTTTCACGGCGGCCGCGCCGCGGACGTTGAGCTGGCCTCGCAGACCGTCGGCGCGAACGCCCAGCCGCGATGGAATGTGCACGGTCATGTCGACGCGATACCGGCGGGCCCCTGAGGGTATCGGCACCGTCAAGCGCAGGCTGGGGCCGCCGGGCACAACCTGGGCCGTCATGCCCCGCGCGCGACGCTCGGCTTCGGGCTGGTCCGACCCCGACACCTCCGCGCGAACTTCGACGAGCACGTCGGACCGCGGTTCGCCGAGGACGGTGATCGTGCCGCGTGTTTCGGCGAGGACGAGCTCGTCGATCCCAGCCGCGACGGCCCCGGTGGTGGTGGATCGGTTCTCGGCGAGGGCGGCCTCGCCCTGAATCTCGGTGCGAATGTGCTGCCAGGCCCGGCCAATCGAGAACCCTTCCTGACCGGGGCGGGCTGGCGGCGCAGTAAACTGATAGACGGCAAGACCGACGAGGCCGAAGACGGCGATCAGCAGTAACTCGCGTTTTCCCATCGCCTTGCCGGTGATCTTATAGTAGAGTGCGCGACAGGCTGCCGCCGTCCTGTCTCGCCGCCATTCCGTCCAAGAGCGACCCCTGGAATTCGGGCGCGTCACGGCGCCTCGAGAGCTTCCGTACGCGTGGGACATCGTTCGATCGCATGCGAATCAATCTGCGCACCGCGCTCGTGTTGCTGCTGACGATCCTGCTGGTCGCCTTGTTCCTGCGCCACGCCAATCTGGCCGATGTATGGCGGGAAATCCGCGCGGCACGAATGGACCTGCTCGCCGCCACGCTCATCGTCACCCTCACGACGTACGTCGTGCGCGCGTTCCGCTGGCAGTATCTCCTCCGGCCGATCGGGCCCACGCGCTTTTCGCACGCCTTTGAGGCAACCGTCATCGGGTTTGCCGCCACGTTTCTGCTGCCGGCCCGGGCGGGGGAATTCATTCGGCCGTATCTTCTCGCGCGGTGGGAACGGCTGAGCGCGACCGCCTCGTTCGCGACGATCATACTGGAGCGGCTCTTCGACCTCGTCACGGTGTTGCTGCTGTTTGCTTTGTTTTTCTTCCTGTTCGAGCCCGACGTCGCCGCCGTCGATCCGCGTGTCTTTCGCGCGGTCGAAGCCGGTGGCGCGCTCGCGGGTGCAGGTGCGGCCGTCGGGCTTGTGCTGATGTTCGTTCTCGCCGGCCATCCCGAGCGGTTGGGCCGATGGGCCTTGCGGGTCGAGCACGTCGTGCCGCCGCGCATCGCACACGTCTTTTCGCGGTTCGTCCGCACGTTCGCCGAAGGCCTTGGCGTTATGCGCCAGCCCGCCGAGCTCGTCATGGCGCTCGTCCTGTCGGTTCCCTTGTGGCTCTCGATTGCGACGGGGATCTGGCTGGTCTCCCGGGCGTTTCACATCACCTACGACTTCAGCGGATCGTTTCTCGTGATGGCGCTCCTGGTCGTTGGCGTGTCGGTTCCGACGCCGGGCGCCGTCGGCGGCTTCCACGAGGCGTATCGGCTGGCGGTGACGAGCTTTTACGCGGCGCCCAACGATCGTGCCGTCGGGGCCGCGATCGTGCTGCACGCGCTTTCGTTCATTCCCGTGACGCTCGTCGGAATCTTCTTCATGGCGCGGAGCGGATTGAATCTTCAGGGCGTTCGGACGCTGGCCCGCGTGCGTGAGGGGCCGGCCGGCGATGCGGGCTCCAATGCCGGCGTCGCGAGAGCGCCGTCCGCCGAGCGGACTCTGCCGTCTTTTTCCGCCGCTCCCGTCGATACGGAAGGATCAGCCTCATGAAATGTCCGTTCTGCGGCCACCTTGGGGACAAGGTGGTCGATTCGCGCGAAAGCAAGGAGGGCGAGGCGATTCGCCGGCGGCGCGAGTGCCTCGGCTGCGGCCGGCGGTTTACCAGCTACGAACGGATCGATGAGATCCCTTACATGGTCGTCAAGAAGGACGGCAGCCGCGAGCGATTCGAGCGGCAGAAGCTGATTGCGGGGTTGCTGAAGGCCTGCGAAAAGCGTCCGGTCAGCGTCTCGGCGCTCGAAGCGGTGGCCGATCGCATCGAGGCGGCGCTGCAGGATCGTCCCGAGAAGGAAATCGCCACCGCTGAAATCGGGCAATCCGTCATGCAGGAGCTGAAGCGCCTGGACAAGGTCGCGTACGTCCGCTTCGCCTCCGTCTACCGGCACTTTCGCGACATCAACGAGTTCATGACGGAGCTCAAAGATCTGTTGAACGCCAAGGAATGAGGACAGACAGACCTTTCATGGCCGGCACCGAGTCCACGCGTCGCCGGGTTCTCGTGGCGGCGGCGGTGTGCCTCCTGGTCGCGGGACTGCGCGCGGCGGAGATCATCCGCGTGACGCCGCTCGCAAAGAATGGCCGCATCTTCGTGTCGTTCGAGATGCGCGACGCGTTCAACGATGACATCCGCGCCGTGATCCAGAGCGGCCTGACGACGACCTTCAGCTATGACATCGATCTTCGTCGGAGCGCCACGCTGTGGTTCGACAAGACCATGTCTTCGGCCACGGTCTCCGCCAGCGTTCGCTACGACACGCTGACGCGGCGCTATCAGCTGTCCCGCATGCAGGACGGCCGCGTGGAAGAGTCGCGCGTGACCGAGGATGCGGAAATGGTCCGGCAGGCGATGACGACCTTCGAGCAGCTGCCGCTGTTCAGCACGACGCCGCTCGAGCCGAACGCGGAATATTACGTCCGGGTCCGCGCGCGCACGCGGCCGCGCAACGCCTGGTTCTTCTGGCCGTGGGACCGAGATGCCGCATCCGGCGTCGCGAGGTTCACGTTCATTCCATGACCGAGTCTCGAAGCGGGGCGGCCCGCCTGTCGCCAGCCCACGCCTGCGACTCCCCAAGCTGATGGCCGTTCCTGCGCCACGCGTCAGACCTCGTCCACGCCCGCCCGTCCGCGGGGCCGTGCGCCCGGGTGTCGAGCCGCGGAAGCCGTTCCGTGACAATCCGCGCCTGATCCTGCTCGGCATCCTCCTGCTGGTGGGCGCCCTCATCGTGATGATTACGCTGGCCGACCGATCGGCGCAGCTCTCGCCAGATTTCCTGAGCGAGGTCGTCCTGTACGCGTTGTCCGCGGCGGATCTGACGATGCTGGTGGCGTTGGCGTTCGTGCTGGCGCGCAACATCATCAAGCTGCTGGTCGAGCGGCGGCGCGCCTTGCCGTTCGCGCGTTTCCGCGCCAAGCTCGTCGCGGTGCTCCTCGGGATGACGCTGATTCCCGCCGTCCTCGTGCTCATCGTGGGCAGCGAGCTCATCCGCAACAGCGCGGACCGGTGGTTCAGCGCGCCGATCGATGAAGTGCTCGGCTCGGCCAGCCGGATCGCCAGCGACTACTACCTCGAACGCCAGACCGTCGTGAGCGACAACGCGCAGCGGATGGCGCGCAACCTCGCCGCCGTCGATCTTTCGGCCGACGACGTGAGCGCCGCCCGGACGTTGATTGTTCCGGAGGTGACGCAAAAGCGGATCGGGATGGTCGAGGTGTATCGCATCGTGCCCGGCAATGGCAACCGGCCGGCCGTCGTTCCGGTCGTGGATGTCGCGACGCCAGCGCTGCCGCGCACCTACGTGCGCGCGTCTGCCGATCGCCTGGCGGCGCGCGTCGCGGCAAGCGGCGAAGAGGGACGTGCGCTCGAGCCGATCGGCGACGGCGGAGAGCTCGTGCGCGCCACGGCGGTGATTCGTGCGCGAGGGACCGGGACCGCGCAGGGCGTGGTCGTGGCGAGCGACTATCTCACCGGCGAGCTGGCCGCCCATTTCAGACGCATCACCGAGGCGTACGAGGGCTACAGTCAGTTGCGCGTGTTGAAGCGGCCGCTTGCGGGCGTCTACCTGTCGTTCTTCCTCATGGTGACGCTGATGATTCTGGTGAGCGCCACCTGGATGGGGCTCTATCTCGCGAAGCGGATCACGCGGCCCGTGCAGGTGCTGGCCGAGGCGGCGCGTGAAATCGGTGCGGGCCACCTCGATCATCGCGTGCAGCGCGAAACGGCCGACGAGTTCGGCTCCCTCGTCGACGCGTTCAACGCGATGGCGGGTGACATTGCGGCGAGCCAGCGGAAGCTGGAGCGATCCCGTATCGAGCTTGAGCGAAAACATCTCGACGTTGAAGCGCGGCGCCGCTATGTGGAGACGATCCTCGATCGGATCGCGACCGGCGTGGTGTCGATCGACTCCGGCGGACGTGTGAGCACGATGAACAGCGCGGCGTCCCGCCTCCTCGGGTTGCCGGCTGCCGCCGTGGGGCAGGCCGCCACCGACGTCTTCGCGCGCGGAGATCTGAAACCCGTCGCCGGTCTGCTGCGGGCTGGCGCGCACCCTGCGGAACAGTCGGCGCACGAAATCGCGCTGGCGCGCGGGGGTCGTGAGGTGCACCTGGCGGCGGCCGCCACGCCGCTCCATGGCGACGGCAGTGGATCGGACGGCGTGGTCCTGGTCTTTGACGACGTCACGCCGCTCATTCGCGCGCAGCGGGTCGCGGCCTGGAAGGACGTGGCCCGGCGGCTGGCTCATGAGATCAAGAACCCGCTCACGCCCATACAGTTGTGCGCGGAACGGATGCGGCGGCACTTCGCGGGCGCGCCCGAGGCGACCAAGGAGCTCGTCGACGAGTGCACCGGTACCATCGTGGGGGAGGTCGAATCCCTGAAGGCGCTGGTCGACGAATTCTCACAGTTCGCGCGCATGCCGGCGCCCCGCACGGTCCCCTCCGATCTGCACGCGTTGCTCGACGAGACGCTCGCCCTCTACGACGGACTCTTTCAGGGCATCCGGATCGAGAAGCGGTTCGTCGAGGAGCTACCGCAGGTGCGCGTGGATCCGGAGCAGATTCGACGGGTCCTCATTAATCTCGTCGACAATGCGGTCGAAGCGCTTGGGGGCGTCGAGCGCGGGCCCGTTCCGGTCGACGGGCGCGAGGACCTGATCCTGATCGCCACGCATCACGATTCGCCCAACAGCGTCGTGCGCATCATCATCTCGGACAACGGTCCGGGCATTCCGGCGGGCGACCGGGAGAAGCTGTTCATGCCGTACTATTCGACCAAGCGTCGCGGCAGCGGGCTCGGGCTGGCGATTGTCCGGCGCATCATCGCGGAGCATGGCGGCAGCATCGAGGTGGCGGACAACAGTCCCAGCGGCACGAAGTTCACGATCGAGCTACCGTGCTAGACATGAAATCCACGATCTTGATCGTCGACGACGAAGCTGGCGTGCGAACCGCGCTGAGCGGCGTGTTGCGCGACGAGGGGTATCAGGTGGAAGCGGTCCCCACCGGCGAGGCCTGCCTCGAGCGGTTGGCGCGCGGACCCCTCGATGTCATCGTCCTCGACATCTGGCTGCCCGGCATCGACGGCCTGGTCACGCTCGCGCGCCTGCGCGAACGTCACGTCGACGCCCAGGTCGTCATGATCTCCGGGCACGGCAACATCGAATCGGCGGTGCGCGCCATCAAGATGGGCGCCTTCGATTTCGTCGAGAAACCGCTGTCGCTGGAGAAGACCGTGCTCGTCATCCGGAACGCGCTCCGGCAGCGCCGTCTGGAAGCGGAGAACCGCGCTCTGCGCGCGCATGTCGACCGGCGGCTGGCGATCGTCGGCGACAGCGACGTGATGCGCCACCTGCGCGACCAGATCGCGATGGCGGCCCCCAGCAACGGCCGCGTGCTGATCTATGGCGAGAACGGCACCGGCAAAGAGCTCGTGGCGCGGACGATTCACGCGATGAGCCGTCGGCGATCGGCCGCCTTCGTCGAGGTCAATTGCGCGGCGATTCCCGAAGAGCTGATCGAGAGCGAGCTGTTCGGCCACGTCAAAGGCGCGTTCACCGGCGCGTTGTCCGACCGCCGCGGCAAGTTCGAGACTGCGGACGGCGGGACCATCTTCCTCGACGAGATCGGCGACATGAGCCTCAAGACGCAGGCCAAGGTCCTTCGCGTCCTGCAGGAGCAGGTGTTCGAGCCGGTCGGCGGCAGCTCGCGCGTCCGGGTCGACGTGCGCGTGCTCGCGGCGACGAACAAAGACCTGCCGGCGGAGATTCGTGCGGGCCGGTTCAGGGAGGATCTGTACTTTCGCCTGAACGTCATTCCCATTGCGGTGCCGCCGCTGCGCGACCGCCGGGACGACATCTCCCAGCTGGCGGATCACTTCATGGCCGAGTTCGCGCGCGAGTACGGCCGACGGGTCAAGGTCTTCGACGCCGCCGCGATTGCGGCGCTCCGCCAGTACGGCTGGCCGGGCAACGTCCGCGAGCTCCGCAACGTGATCGAACGTCTGATGATCATGGTGCCCGGCGACACCATCACGGCGCGGGACCTGGCGTTTCTCGACGGCGGAGCCTCGACACCGGCCGAATCGGCTGCCTCGGCCGACGTCATGCCGCTGCACGACGCGCGCGTCCGTTTCGAGCGGGACTATATCCTGCGCGCCCTTGCGGCCCAGCAAGGCAACATCTCGCGGACGGCGGACCTGCTCGGGGTCGAGCGCAGCAACCTGTATCGGAAGATGCGGGCGTTCGGAATCGTCCCGATGCGAAAGGTGGAGGGGGAAGAGGAGAAATTGACCATGGAAGAGTGACGGCCTGGGTACATAGTGCTGCGTCCTCCGTTGCTGGCCGGGGCGCCGTCCCTTCTCCGCGCTCTCCACGACTTCCGCGGTGATGGCTTTGATTCGGGCGCAGCGCTTGGCTATTCAGGTCCTCTTCTCAGCCTGTTCTCCAGGATCTGTTCCGGGCCGAAGCGTTCGAGCTGCAGATGGTACGCGGCCGTGTCGATGAGCGCCGTGGCCGGCACGAGTCCGACGATCTCGCTTTCGAGCACCGCCACACCGTAGCGCGCCGCCTCTCTCTTCACCAGGTCGAAGACGCGGAACATCGGCGTCTTCTGGTAGTTCGTCAGGTTCATCGAAACCTGGACGATCCCGCGATCCGTCACCTGCACACCCATCGCCTTCACATACCGGAGCCCGCCGCTGCTGTAGCGGATGGCGGCGGCAATCTTCTTGGCGACGTCGAGCCGATCGGTCGCCAGATTGATGTTGTACGCGATGAGCGGCATGCGCGCTCCAACGACCGACGCGCCGGCGCTCGGATGCGGCGCGGCGGGACCGAAATCGGGCTGCCATTCCGGCGCCGCCATCTTCGCTTGCAGCCCCTCGAACTCGCCGCGCCGGATGTCTTCGAGGTTGCGACGGCCGGGGCTGCTCGCGGCCTCTTCGTAGAGAAAAACGGGAATCTCAAACCGTTCCGCGACGGCGCTGCCCACCTCCCTCGCGAGCGCGATGCAGTCGTCCATCGTCACGTCTTCAATCGGGACGAAGGGGACGACGTCGATAGCTCCGACGCGCGGATGCTCTCCCTCATGGGTGCGCAGGTCGATGAGCGGCAGGGCGCGATCGTACAGCGCGAGGATGGCCGCCTTGAGCGAGGCAGCATCCCCGACGAGCGTAAAGACCGATCGGTTGTGCGACGCGTCCGACGAATGATCGAGCAGCCGCACGTCCGGCACGGCGCGGAGGGCATCGGCGAGCTGTGCCACGACAGCGGCGCGGCGGCCCTCGCTGACGTTCGGAATGCATTCGATGAGTGGCATGACAGCGAATCCTTGTATCACACCGCGCGCCCCAGGCGTAGCGGACGGCGTCTTTGAAGCAGCAGCGCGGACGCCGGCGTCACGGCCGGACAGATAGGGCGTGTGGCGGTTGACGGCTTGCCGCTTTGGTCCGATAATCCGCACGACTAGCCACCATGTCCGACCCGCTGCTCACCGTTCCGAGGGACACCGCAGCCGAGGCGAGCGCCACTCGCGATTCCAAGATCGAGCAGCTTCTGCTCCTCGGGCTGGATGAGTATCTGGCGGGCGCCTACGACCAGGCCATCAACGTCTGGACGCGCGTGTTGTTCCTGGATCGCGGTCACGCGCGGGCGCGGGCGTACATCGAACGCGCGCGAAGCGCCCTCGCCGAGCGTCAGCGCGAATCCGAGGAATTGCTGCACCGCGGCGTCGCGGCGTTCGATCGCGGGGACGCGAACACGGCGCGTGAGCTCCTCAACTCGTCGGTGGCGCGCGGCGGTCCGCAGGAGGTCGCGCTCGTCCTGCTCGATCGCCTCGATCGGCTCGAGACCGCGGCTGGGCCGTCCGACGGTGCGCGCCTGCGCCGACGCGGCGCAGCGAGACGCGGGGAGCCCGAGCCTCTCACAACCGCCGCGGATCGGCGTCGATGGACCGTGCCAATCCTCTTGATGTCCTGCGTGATGCTCGCTGCGGCTGCCGGCGCCGCGTTCTGGGACCGTCTCGCGCCGATGCTGTCCGTGCAGCGACCGGGCTCGGCGGCGGCAGCGGTGCCTGCAGCGGCCGATGAGGCGCTGCCGGTCCCTCCGGCCTCCGAAGTGGTGCTCGCACGCGCACGAACGCTGTTCGAGCGCGGACGGCTGCGCGAATCGTGGCAGGTACTCGAGGCTATCAAGCCCGGCGATATCTTGAGCCCCGACGCTGATGCGCTGCGCGCTCGGATTCAACTGGCGCTGCTCTCGGCGCTGGAACCCGCGGCCCCGACCGTCTCGCCGTCCGAGATGGCACCCCTGATTCAGCGATGAGATGCCCCAAGTGTGACTACCTGAGTTTCGACGCCGGAGGGCGGTGCCGGAACTGTGGCTACGATTTTTCGCTGATCGAACCGGTTGTCGAGGAGCCCGATCTGCCCATCCGCCAGGACTCAGAATGGCCTGTGCCATTCGTCGATCTCGACTTGGACGATGGCGCCGCTCCCGCCGGTCCCGGTGCCCGCAGGGGGAGAGATTCCGGTGAGCCCGATAACCGGCCGTTCGCGCCCGAGCTTCCGCTGTTCGGGGGCGCGTTACGCTCCGACCGGCCCTTGATCACGATGCCGGCGGCGCCCCGTGCACCCCTTGCCGTGCGGAAGCCGACGCCAGACATGGCGCGCGCGCGACCGCGCGTGCGGGCCGTTCGGGCTGAACCGGCGCTCGATCTCGAGCCGGCGCTCGTCGAGCCCAGACCCGACGAGGACGTCGATGCGCGGCACGACCTGGAATCAACCGCGCCGGCCGCGTCGGCGGGGGCACGGCTGGGCGGTGCGGCCATCGACGGCACGCTGCTAGCTGCCATCGACGCTGCAGTCATCTATCTCACGCTTCGCCTGTGCGGATTGTCGATTGCGGAGATTGACAGCCTTCCCGTCGCGCCGTTGGCCGGCTTCTTCCTCGTAGTGAACGGCGGGTACTTCACGGGATTCCTCACATCGGGGGGGCAGACGGTCGGGAAAATGATCGTCGGGTCGCGTGTGGTGGCGTGTGATGGCGGGCGCGTGACCCTCGGATCGGCCATCGTCCGCACCGGCGCGTACCTGGTGTCCGCCCTGCCGGCAGCCCTCGGGTTCCTGCCGATCTTGATCGGCTCCGACCGGCGTGCCCTGCACGACAGAATCGCATCCACGCGCGTCGTCAAGGCGTAGCCCCGCATCCTCGATTCGCTCCGGTGCGATAGCATCGACCAGATCAGCCGGTCTTGTTGCACGCTTCATGAAACGCGTTGCGATCTTCATCGCTACTGCCGGGTACTCCGGATATGCTCCGGTGGCGCCTGGCACCGTCGGGTCGGCGGCCGGTATTTTGGTGTGGGTCGTGACACGGCCCTGGGCCTCCTCGACGTTCGACGATCTCGTCCTGATCGCCATCCTTACGGCGGTGGGCATATGGTCCGCAACCATCGCCGAGCGTCACTTCGGCGGAACCGATCCGGGGCCGATCGTGATCGACGAAGTGGTCGGCATGCTGATTACGCTGCTTTCGGTCCCAGTCGGCTGGCCCGCCGCCGTGACAGGGTTCTTCGTGTTCCGCGCGTTCGACATCATCAAGCCATTTCCGGCCGGCCGGCTCGAGCGGCTGCACGGAGGTTCCGGCGTCATGGCGGATGACATGATGGCCGCCGTGTACGCGAACCTGACGATGCGCGCCATCCTATGGCTGCTGGCGGCGTGACCATGAAGTCAGCCGAAATCATCGCCGTCGGCAGCGAGTTGCTGACGCCCAGCCGCCTTGACACGAATTCGCTGAAGATCACCGAGCGACTGAACGCGGTGGGCATCCAGGTCCGCCTGAAGACCGTCGTCGGGGACGATCGCGCGACGGTGGCGAACCTCGTGGAAGCAGCGCTGACGCGATCCGATCTCGTCGTCCTGACGGGCGGGCTCGGCCCGACCGACGATGACGTCACGCGCGATGCGGTCAGCGAGGCGCTGGCGCTGCCACTCGAAGAAGATCCGCGCATCGTCGAGCGTATTCAGCAGCGGTTCGAGGAACGCGGCCTGCGCATGCCCGAGATCAACCGGCGGCAGGCGATGGTGCCGCGCGGCGCGAGCGTGCTCGAGAATGTGAACGGCACGGCCCCGGGTCTGTGGATCGATTGCGGCGACAAGGCGGTCGTGCTGTTTCCGGGGCCGCCTCGCGAGATGCAGCCGATGCTCGATCTCGTCGTTCACGAGCGGCTCGCGCCGCGAAGCGGTGGCGCGGGCGTGTATCGGCGGGTGCTGCGAATCGCGGGGCGCACCGAATCGCACGCCGAGGAGCGCGCGCAGCCAATCTATTCGCGGTGGCTGGCCGGGGCCACGCCAATCGAGACGACGATTCTCGCGGCGCCCGGCCAGATCGAACTGCACCTGTCCGTCCGCACGACTTCGGAGAACGAGGCGCGCGCGAGGCTCGAGGCGGCTGTGACCGAGCTCGAAGCCGCTTTCGGGGCCGATGTCTTCAGCTCGGATGGGCGGTCGCTCGAGGAGGTCGTGGGCGGTCTCCTGAGGGCGCGCGCCTGGCGGATCGCGGTGGCGGAGTCGTGCACCGGCGGACTGGTGCTCTCACGCCTGACCGATGTGCCCGGCAGCTCCGACTACGTCGAGCGTGGCCTGGTGGCCTACAGCAATCGCGCCAAGACCGAGCTCCTCCGCGTGCCCGACGACCTGATCGTGGCCGACGGCGCGGTCAGTGAGCCTGTCGCGCTCGCGATGGCGAAGGGTGCCGCCAGCACTGCGGGCGTCGCGATCGGGGTGGGAGTCACCGGCATCGCAGGCCCGGGGGGCGGTAGCGATCGAAAGCCGGTCGGCACGGTGGTGGTTGCCGTTGTCGGGCCCGAGATGCAGCGGGTCCGGACGTTTCGTTTTCCCGGCGAGCGGCGCCAGGTGAAGTTCCAGGCATCGCAACTGGCACTCGACACGGTGCGGCGCCTGCTGCTCGAGGACGCATCGCGTGACGGTTGACCGGCGATCGCGCCTCAGAAGGTCTGACGGAGACGTTCGTGCGATTGTTCGTCGCTGTTGATGTTTCGGAGGACGCGCGGCGGACGGCCGTCGGGGTGACCCGGCGGCTCACGCGCGATCTCGAGAAGCTTGGCGTCGGACGTGACATCAAATGGGTCCCTGCTGAGAATCTGCACTTGACGCTGCAGTTCATCGGCCCAGTTGATGAAGAGCGGGGCGCCGCGATCGAGACAGCGATGCGCGAGCCGCTGGCGACAGGTGCCTTCGAGCTTGGTCTCAACGGCGCCGGCGCCTTTCCGCCGTCCGGGGCCCCGCGAGTGATCTGGATCGGCATCTCGAGCGGCATGCCCGAGCTCCAGGCACTTCACGCGGACGTGGAGGCGCGCCTGGCGCCGTTCGGCATCGAGACAGAGCAGCGAGCGTTCGCCGCACACTTGACCCTCGCGCGATTTCGGCAGCCGTCGCCGAGAGGCGCGGACATTCGTCGCCTGCTTTCCGACATGCCGGTCCGCGCGGAACCGTGGACGGTCGATCGCGTCACGCTCTACGAGAGCAAGTTGTCGCCCAAGGGACCGAAGTATCTGCCGGTGCGGTACACGGTTCTCAGCCCGGGCAGATAATGAACTCAAATGGACTCATTGATCCTGACTCCGGCGTCAGAAGCTTTCACTGCGGAGCACGCGGAGCAACGATTTCACGCGGCCGGGGTCAGTTGGCGCGTTTGGCTGCGGCCCTGGCCGCGCTGCGCCCTCCGCGGTTGAGGCTTTAGTCCGACGTGCCAGGTTTAATCCCACCGCCTTTCAGGCGGTCGGCTTTCAGCAGGTCCGATACGATCGCCTGCTTCGGTCAGCCCCGCACGTCGGACTAGGTGGCGCACGAATGTGCGCCCTATGAACGACTA
>JACPPN010000007.1 GCA_016190995.1 Acidobacteriota bacterium
ATGCCTGAACGGGCTCCTAGTAGGCGCGCTGCGCGCGCGAGATGTTCGAAATCATTGGCGTTTCTGCCGGCGAAGCCGGCCTACTAGGAGCGTGTTCGGGTTACTCAGACACGCTCCTAGTAGGATGCTGAAAAACCCCAGATTCACCACAGAGGACGCAGAGAGCACAGAGAAAACTCTAGTACTATCTGGACTCCGTGTGCTCTATGCGCTCTGTGGTGAGCCTTTTTCAGCCGTCCTGCTAGGGTAGTCGGGACGGGGCTGCTGGGCCGGCGAGCTCCGCGCGCATGACCAATCCCACCCGAACCCGCGCCGCGTCTGCCCACTTCGCACCCGCCGGCGCGATCGCGGCCGTTCTCGGCCTCCTGCTGTTCGCCTGGTCCGTCAGAAGGGCGGGCGTTGCCGAAATCCTCGAAGGCATTCGCCGCGTCGGACACGGCTTTGCCGTCATCCTCCTGCTCGCAAGCATGCGTCAGGCCATACGGGCGCTTGCCTGGAAGGTTTGCATCGAGCCGCCACACCGCCTTCCCTTCCGACACGCGCTTGCGGCTGTCATGACCGGCGACGCGATCGGCAATCTCCTGCCGGTTGGCCCTTTCGCCAGCGAGCCAACCAAAGCCGTATTCGTGCGGGGACGTGTTCCCTTGATGGCCGCCCTTTCTTCAGTGACCGTCGAGAATCTCCTCTACACCTTCTCGGTTGCGGTCGTGATCATCGCGGGCACGGTGGCGTTTCTCTCGGGTTTCCCGCTGCTGCCACCTGCGCTGCGCGTCGCCGGCGTTGCGGCAATTGCAAGCATGTTGATGCTCATCGGCGGGGCGGCCCTGGTCTTCCGTCGAAAAGTGCGGGTCGTGAGCGGCGGCGTCGCGTGGGTTTCCCGCCGCGGTGTGGCTCAGCGGCTGCTGGAAGCGCAGCTCGAACGCCTCCGAACGTTCGAGGAGCGTGTGTACGGGTTCTACGCGCGCAATCAGCGGTTGATTGGACCGGTGGTCCTGCTCGACGCGCTCTTTCATGTCCTCGCCATTGCGGAAGTCTACGTCACCCTGGCCCTCATCAGCTCGGGCCCGGGCCCGGGACTCCTCACCGCCTTCGTGCTCGAAACGGTGAACCGCGTCATCACCATCGTGTTCAAGTTCGTGCCTCTCAGGCTGGGTGTCGACGAAGCGGGAACGGGGCTCATGACAAGCGCCCTGCAGCTTGGATCGGCAGCCGGGGTGACGCTGGCCATCGTCCGCAAGGCGCGTGTCCTGTTCTGGACAACGATCGGCGTCGTTCTGCTGGTGCGCCGGGGGTTCTCGGTCGATGCTGTGCTGCGCCAGGCGCGGGGCGCCGCCGATTCGTGATGGATCGGAACGATGCTTCACTACAGCTCCCGCCTTCCTTCCATCGCCTTGTGCATCGTGACCTCGTCCGCGTAGTCGAGCTCGCTGCCGACCGGGACGCCCATCGCGATGCGGGTGACCCGCACGCCCAGCGGCTTGAGAAGCTTCGCCAGATAGATCGCCGTCGCTTCCCCCTCGACGTTCGGGTTGGTCGCGAGAATCACTTCGTCGACGTGGCCGTTGTGGACGCGCGCAAGGAGGTTCTTGATCTTCAGGTCGTCCGGGCCGATGCCGTGCAGCGGTGAGAGCGCCCCCATCAAGACCTGATACGTCCCTTTGAAATCACCGGTTTTTTCAATCGCGCTCACGTTCTGCGGTTCCTCGACGACGCAGATGAGGCGGTGGTCGCGGCTGGGATGCGTGCAGTAATGGCAGGGATCGACGTCGGTGATGTTGCTGCAGATGGAGCAGTAGGTAATGCGGTCCTTCACCTCGCGGATAGCCTCGCAGAGCCGATCGGCGTCTTCGCGCGGCGTCTTCAGGATGTGGAACGCGAGCCGTTGCGCGCCCTTGGCGCCGATGCCGGGCAGACGCTGGAGCTGTTCGATCAGTTTTGTCAGTGGATCCAGGCGGGTCATCACATTCCGGGCATCTTCAGGCCGCCCATTAGGCCACCCATCTGCGACGCAAGCGCCTCCTCGGCCTTACGGTGGGCGTCATTGATGGCGGCGATGATCAAGTCCTGCAGCATCTCCACATCGTCTTTGGAGACGACCTCCGGATCGATCGTGATCTTCTGAATCTGCTTGTGGCCGTTCATCACGACCGTCACCATCCCGCCGCCGGCTGTCGCCTCGATCCGAAGCTCGCTCATCTGTTTTTGGAGGCGCTCCTGCATCTGCTGCGCCTGCTTCATCATTTGTTGGATGTTCATCGATACCTCAAGATCCCAGGCAGAGTGCCGGGTGCTTGGTGCGCGGAGGCGGCTGCCCGCCTAGAGCTCTTCGACGTCCCGAATCGCTCCGCCAAAGATGTCGAGCGCCGACTGGACACCCGGATCGCTGAGGGCCTCGGCCGTCAGGCGCGACTTCCGATCTTCCGCCGATTCCTCCGGCGTCGCGCCGTCGTTCGGCGATCGCGGTGTCGCGGTATCGAGGTTCGTCGCAACGGCGATTCGGCGCCCCGCGAGCTCGGACGCGACCGACTCGAGCCACAACCGGTTCTGATCGAGCTGCGCCTGCAGCGGGCGATGAATCGGGGCGAAGGTAAAGACGACCGAATCGCCGGCGACCTCAATCTTCTGCGCCTGCGCTACAACCGTGTTGTAGAGAAACCTCTTCGTCTTCATCACCTCGGCAAGCAGTGCCGCCTTCAGCCCGCTAGCCGGCTCCGATCGTGTCGCGTTCTCCGGCGCTGCCGCCTCCGCACGTGGCTTCGGCGCCGGTGCCGCGGGACGTTCCGTCGCCGGCGATACCGACGATACGCTGCTCTGGGGTGGCGCCGTCGCGCGCGGCACTGCGCTCGAGGGACGGCCGGCTGCCTCCACCGGACGACCGGACGAACGAGGCCCTGACGGTCCGCGCGCGTCGCCGGGACCGCCTTTCAACTCCTCGATCACCTGTTCGAGCGGCACCAGCTTGCGCAGGTGCACCCACCGCACGAGCGCCATCTCGAGCTGGTAGCGCGGCTGCGCGGAGACGCGAATGTCGGCCTCGGCTTCCGTCAGGAGATCGAACGCGCGCATCAGGTCTTCCCGGGAGAATCGCCGGGCCAGCGTTTGGAGCCGGTCGCGCTCGCCTTCGCGCGCGATTTCCGGATCCGCCAGGCGCGAGGGATCGAACGAGATGACGAGCAGGTCCCGCGCCACACGCGCGAGCTCGCGGCACACGAGTCGCAGGTCGTAGCCGGACTCGACGGCGCGTCCAGCCAGCGCGAAGAGCGCTGGCGCATCCTCGTCGGCAACAGCCTGGACGATGTCGAGGAGCAGATCGCGACCAACCAGCCCGAGAACGAGCGCAACGTCCGCTTCGGTGATCTTCTCGCCGGCGAATGCAATGACTTGATCGAGCGCGCTCTGGGCGTCGCGCATGCTGCCTTCCGCCGCCCTCGCAATCAAGGCGACCGCCGCGTCGTCGATGCTCAGGCGTTCCGCGCCGCCAATCCTCCTCAGCTGCTCGGCGATGGCGCCGACAGCGATCGCCCGGAACTCGAAGACCTGCGACCGCGACAGTATGGTATCCGGGACTCTCTCGAGCGCCGTTGTCGCCATCACGAACGCGACGTGCGGCGGAGGCTCCTCGATCGATTTCAGGAGGGCGTTGAACGAAGCGCCCGACAACTGGTGGGCTTCGTCGATGATGAAGACCTTGTAGCGGTCGCGCGACGGCCGAATCGCGAGGCCGGCGATGATCACCTCGCGAACGTTGTCGATACCGGTGTGAGTGGCCGCGTCGATCTCGAGGACGTCGATGTCGCGACCTCCGGCGATTTCCACGCACGCGTCGCAGGCGCCGCACGGATCGGGCGTCGGACCCTGGTCGCAGTTCAGCGCCCGCGCCAGGATGCGCGCCGTAGTGGTTTTGCCGACGCCTCTTGGTCCGGCGAACACGAAGGCCTGCGCGATGCGGCCGGCAGCGATCGCGTTCGCGAGCGTCTGGGTCACGCCGCGCTGCCCGACGACCTCCTCGAAGCGCTGCGGCCGCCACTTGCGCGCCAGGACCTGGTAGGACATTGAATTCGAGATTGACGATTGATGACGACTGGGAATCGGAAGGAACGTGGTGTCTCGAACGCCGCCTTCATCATCCGGCGTGCTTCAATCCTCAACGGAATCGTGCCGGACCCCACCGCGGCTCGGAAGAGCCTGCGGCACATCTCAGGGACCACTTAGCGCTGCTGCCTTCCGGCCCTGACGCGGTTCATAGGCTGAGATTGCACAGGTTCCGAGCCGCGGTGCGGTCCGGCACGGCCCGACAGGCGAGATCCGTCTTTCGAGTGTAGCCTGCGGGGTCATCATGATCAAGCATGCCATCGCCTACCTACGGCGGCATTAGGCCGGCGATGCGTCGCCGTGATGAGGGGACGGACCACGAAGTCAGGTCGGACGCCTGCGACACACGTCCCACGAACGCCGCACACGTCTGCTAGAATCTCGGCCACATCTGCAATCCGCAGTCTGAGATTCCCCAGGAGGCGAAGTGGACCGCTTCACGATGGACTACCCGCTCACGATTCCCGCAATCCTGCGACGCGCCGAGATGCTGTTCCCCTCGAGAACGGTCGTGAGCCGGCGGCCCGACCGCTCGCTTCATCGGATGTCGTACGGCGAATTCGCCGCGCGCGCCCGCAGGCTCGCGAGCGCTTTGACGAAGCTCGGGATCGCGCCGGGCGAGCGTGTCGCGACGCTGTGCTGGAACCACCACGAGCACCTCGAGGCCTATTTTGGCATCCCGCTGGCCGGCGCCGTCGTCCACACGCTCAACCTGCGCC
>JACPPN010000086.1 GCA_016190995.1 Acidobacteriota bacterium
GAAGCCGACGCTGGAGCGTGGCGGCGTCCACTTCAACCTTCAGTTCCCGCGCGTCGACGTCGATGGCAATCACGTCACCGTCTTCGATGGCGGCAATCGGTCCTCCAACCGCCGCTTCGGGCGAGATGTGGCCGACCATGAACCCGTGGGTCGCGCCCGAGAAACGTCCATCGGTGATGAGGGCCACCGAGTCGCCGAGGCCGGCTCCCACGAGCGCTCCGGTCACCGCGAGCATTTCACGCATGCCCGGGCCACCACGTGGACCCTCGTATCGAATCACCACGACGTCGCCCGGCCGAATCACCTTCTGTTGGACCGCGGCGAACGCTGCCTCTTCCCGGTCGAACACGCGAGCGGGTCCGCGGTGCCGGCGGCGATCGTGGCCGACCATCTTCACGACGCATCCATCGGGGGCGAGGTTGCCCCGGAGAATCGCGAGCCCGCCCGTCGGAGACAGCGGACGCGAGAAGGGTCGGACGACGGCTTGCTCTGGTGCTTCGCTGGCGAGTGTCGCCTCTTCACGGACCGTGCGGCCGCTGACCGTCGGTCCATCTGCATGGAGCAATCCCGCGTCGCACAGCCGCCGCGCAAGCAGCCGCCCGCCACCCGCGCGCGCGAGATCGGTCGCCATGAATCGACCGGCAGGTTTCAGATCGGCGAGAATCGGCACCCGCCGGTTTATCCGATCGAAATCGGACAACTCGAGGGGCACTTCGGCCTCGGCCGCGATCGCGAGCAGGTGCAACACGGCATTCGTGGAGCCCCCTGTGGCGGCAACAACGGTAATCGCATCTTCGAGCGACTTGCGGGTGATGACCTGGCGCGGGCGCAACTGCGAGGCAATCAAATCGATCGCGAGCCTGCCCGCCAGGCGGGCGGCCCCATCCTTCTCCGACGAAACGGCGGGTACTTCGCCGAGCCCCATCGGCGCAATGCCGAGAAACTCGCACGCCATCGCCATCGTGTTCGCCGTGAACTGGCCCCCGCAGGCGCCGGCGCCCGGACACGCGTGATTCTCAATGTCGCGCAGGTCGGCATCCGACATCCGCCCGGCGGCCACGGCACCCACCGCCTCGAACACGTCCTGGATGGTGACGTCGCGGCCGGCGACGTGCCCCGGTGCGATGGACCCGCCGTACAGAACGAGCCCCGGCACGTCGAGACGCGCGAGGGCCATGACGGCGGCGGGAATGGTCTTGTCGCAGCCAACCAGAACGACGATCGCATCGAAGGGCACGCCGCGCGCGACGAGCTCGATTGAATCGGCGATGACCTCTCGCGAGACGAGCGACGCACACATGCCGGGGGATCCCATCGTGATGCCGTCGGAGATCGACACGGTGTTGAACTCCAGCGGCGTCCCGCCAGCGGCCCTCACGCCCCCCTTGACGGCGGCGGCAAGCTCGCGAAGGTGCCAGTTACACGGGCCTATCTCGATCCAGGTGTTGGCAATCGCCACGAGCGGCCGAGACAGGTCGGCATCGGTCAGCCCCGTGGCCTTGAGCATTGCGCGCGCCGGCGCGCGGTGGGGGCCGTCGAGCAGTTCGGCACTTCGAAAACGATTCGAGCCATTCCCCATGTCGGCCATCCTTCGCGCCGTTGAGTCGATGTGATCTTGTGTGAAGGTGTGCGAACGACTTAGCACGTCGTTCATCTCGGCAGCAAGTTGCCGCACATTAGTTCATGATGTTTTCTGTGTCAACCAGGATATTGTTGATTTGCACTCCTGTTTACTATTGAGTATATTCATAGCGCCAACAGCGAACAGGAGGCACGGGTTGCCCGTCTACAGCTCTCACCTTGCCGCTGATTACAGGACTCTCGGGGTCGGTATCCGAATTCAGCAGGAACGCCGGGCGAAGGGGTTTACCTTGCGGCGCTTGTCCAGGCAGGTGCAGATCTCGCCCGCCCAACTGTCGAACATCGAGAACGGGAAGGCGAAGCTGAACGTGGCGCAGCTCGCGAGGATCGCTGGAGCTCTGGGACAATCGGTCGCATCGCTACTGCCGCGGTCCGACGAATACCCGTACCTGATCGCACGGCGGGAGCAGATTGCCGCCGAGCGTCCCCGGCCGATTCTTCCGGTGGGAGCGGAACGGCAGGCGTCGCGCAGCCACAATTTCTCGTCGCCTCTGGCGGAGCGGTTCATCGGCAAGCACATGGTCCCGGTGCTCGCCGAGATCCATCCTCTGGCGGACGAGAACCTCCAGTTGATTGGCCATCACCGTGAAGAGTTTCTCTTCGCGCTTCGTGGCGACGTCGAGACGCTGATCAAGACGAACACCGGCTTCGTGACGGCGCAGCTCCATCCCGGCGACTGTATGTACTTGCGCTCCTACCTGCCCCACTGTCATCGGTCGATGACGTCGGAACCGGCGCAGATACTCAGCGTGTCGTATTCGATGCGACGGCCGATCGATCCGGAAGACGATGAGTTCGGCGAGGCGGATGGGCCGTCCTTTTACCGGAGAAGTTACCGCGCGGATGTGCCGAAGGAGATCGCGGAGAAAATCGCGCTGCTGCGCCGGTCGAGTCGCAGAACGCTCGAAGATCTGGCGCGCAGCGTCGGCATCGGCTCGCGCCAGCTGGCGGCGGTCGAGCGGGGAACGAAGGCGCTGGAGCTGGACCTTCTGCTGCGCCTCGCGCGCGAGTTCAAACGACCGGTCGATTACTTTCTCACGGAGACGTCGGAAGCCGGACCGTCTCACACGGTTGTCGACCGCACCGGCGTGGCAAACACGCCGGGCCGCTCGCGAAAGCTGCCACGGGCAGGGCATGTGTACCGTCCGCTCGCTTCCGGCTTCGCGGATCGTGGCCTGCACCCCTACTACCTGCAAATGAAGGGCACGCAGGACGGGTTCGACCAGCATGCGGGACAGGAGTTTCTCTACGTGCTCGATGGCGAGGTGGAGCTGTCAGTCCAGTTGCGGGATCGGGTCGTCGGCGACGTCCTCAAGCCGGGCGACGCGTTGTTCCTCGACGCGAGCGCGCCGCATCGCCTGCGCGGCCGCTCGCAGAACCCCTATGCCGAGGCGAGCGCCGAGCTGATAGCGGTGTTCTGGAGTCCCACCGGCGAACAGGCTCTGTTCGACTGAGGAACGTGCGCACACTAGGTTGGATCCGCCTGACCGACGATCGCCAGATTCTCTATTTCGCGGCATTCCTGCGGGCGGTCGCCACCAGCATGATCGGTGTCCTGCTCGGCATCTACCTCGCGCGCCTGCGCTTCAATCCGGCTGAAGCGGGCATCGTCGTCGGGGCGGGGCTTGCCGGCGGCGCGGGGGCGGCCCTGCTCGTAACCGCGGCGGGCGATCGCATCGGCCGGCGGCGTGCGCTGGTGGGTCTCGCGCTCACAGGGTTCGCCGGTGCCGCCCTGGCCGCGACCGCATCGCACGTCATCGTCATGGCCGCCGCCGCCTTCGTGGGCATGTTGAACGGGATGGGACGGGACCGCGGCGCGTCGCTCATCCTGGATCACGCCGTCCTTCCGCAAACGCTTCGCGACGAGACGCGCACGCTCGGCTTCGCCTGGTACAACGTCCTGCAGGACGTCGGGCACGCCGCCGGCGCGCTGCTCGCCGGATTGCCGGTTCTCGTCGGACGCGTGACCGCGTCCGACGAGCTCCTCTCGTTTCGTGTAAGCGTGGGCGTCTACGCCCTGTTCGTGCTGCTGACGGCCGTGTTGTACTGGCGTCTCTCGCGTGCCGCCGACGCCCCCAGCCGCGCGCCTGCGGTATCGGTGGAAACCAGGCGCGTGCTCCTGAAGATCT
Organism: Acidobacteriota bacterium; assembly: GCA_016190995.1. Lineage (GTDB taxonomy): Bacteria > Acidobacteriota > Vicinamibacteria > Vicinamibacterales > JACPPN01 > JACPPN01. Next base: position 3,771 of record JACPPN010000086.1, read on the forward strand.
CGGCGCTCTTCGCAGTGGACAGCCTGGGCGGGGGCTTTCTCACGGCGTCGTTGCTGTCATTCTTTTTCTTCTAAAACCTCCCGAAGAGCGCGGGTAAGCTCAGCACGGCCTCATTGCTCGTCTACTCCACCTTTCTCAGTAGCCCCGGCGGGGATGGTGCGAAAGATATTGCCCTTGACAGCAGCAATTGCGCGTACGTGTTAGGCCTCACGAATTCGAGCGCCTTTCCGACCCTCGATGCGTTTCAATCCGTCTTCGGAGGCGCTCAAGATGCGTTCGTGTTACGGCTGAACGCCGCGGGCAACCTGCGCAGCAACCGGCTGGATACGTGCTGCCGAACCTCCGCATGGAGACGCGCACGGACCGGTAGCCGCGTCTCGCACCGGAGCATCCAGATGAGCGATCAGCTCACGAACATCGACTGAGCCTCCCCGAGAATCCATTCCTGGGTTACAAAGCTCGGCCTTGGGTCCTCACGCGTGTGGTGGCCGCGCCGGGCGTTGCGATTCCTGACGACTTTTTTTCTCACTTCCCACTTTCGCTTTTCGAAGGATCGCGGTTGCGAGCGATTGTACGGGACCGTGCGACAAGGCAGCCGGGTTGCACAAGTCGGCCGCGTTCGTGGCTCAGCGTTTCTGGAGGAGCACGCATTGCGGCCCATGACAGTTCGCCACTGCGCTCTTATCACCCTCGCCTGGCTCGTCGCTCTTGCGACCAGTCCCCTTCGCGCACAGTCCGGCCCGACCGTTGATCCACTGCTCCACCAGCAGGTCAACCAGGCACCTCTCAGCACGACGTCGGTCGTCATCACGTACGACCATCAGCCTGGAGCCACCGACTTCGCGGTGCTCACGTCGCTCGGCATCCGCGGCGGCACCGTGCTGAGCAGACTGCCCATGATCCTGGCGGCGATCGACAAGAGCCAGCTCCGAGCGCTCGGCGCGCGGCCCGAGATCCGGTCGTTGTACGCGAACCGCCGAATGTCGCTGATGACCAACGAGAGCCGTCCGTTCATCGGTCTCAGCGCGCTCCTCGAGGACGACGAGGTCATCGATCTCAACGGCGGATCCGCGATCTCCGGCAAGGAGGTCAGCATCGCGTACGTCGACACCGGCATCGACGCCACACATCCCGATCTGCAACTCGGGCAGAACGTCGTCCAGAACGTTCTCTTTCCGCTTGCCGAGTACAGCGCCACGGAAATGCCGCTGGACTCGAGCTTCGTCCCGATCGTCGCCATCGAAAACCAGCCGTTCACCGATGCCGAAGGCGGCCACGGCACGTTCGGCGCAGCCGTCACGGCAGGAACCGGCCAGGCGTCGGGCGAGTTCTACGGTGGCGTCGCGCCGGGCGCGAAGCTCGTCGGGCTCGTTGCCGGCAACGACGGCGGCCTGACGACGTTCGCGATCGTGCAGGCGTTCAACTACGCGCTCGCGAACCAGTTCCGCTACAACATCCGCGTCTGCAACAACTCCTGGGGCGCGGCGCTCCGGGGCACTCCCTACAATAAGGAGGACCCCATCAACATCGCCACCCGCGCCCTCCACGACAACAACATCGTCGTCGTCTTTGCGGCGGGCAATGGCATCGACAACGTCGGCGACGTTCCCGGCGCGATCAACACGTACTCCGTCGCCCCGTGGGTCATCTCCGTCGGCGCGGGCGAGAAGAACAGCTACGGGACTCTTGCCTCCTTCTCCTCGCGCGGCGAGGAGAACGCGCCCCCCGGTACCGATACCGCGGGGCAACCTGCCGACCCCGACGCTCCCCCCAACCTGCGGCCCGATCTGATCGGCTCCGGTGTGCACATCACGAGCGCGCGATCCAAAGGGGCGGGCGTCACCAACTCGGTCGGACTTCTGCCGATATTCGTCGGCGGCAACGACCCACTCGTCATTCCGCCTGCCTTCCTCCCGTTCTACGCCAGCGCGGACGGGACCAGTTTCGCGACGCCACAGGTCTCGGGCGTCGTCGCCTTGATGCTCGAGGCCAACGCCACGCTCACCTCCGACGAGGTCGTCACGATGCTGCGCGAAACGGCCACGCCGATGCCGTACACGGAGCGGGAGGTCGGCGCAGGCTACGTGGACGCGCGCAACGCCGTGCGGCGCGCGATTGGGCTTGGCGCCGTCGATCATCCGGCGAATCTCTTTCCTGCGGGGATCGAGATTCTCGATCCGACCGGCGATCAAATCGGCACCACGGCCCAGGACATCCGCGTGGGCGATTTCGCGTACGACGAGGCTGCCGACCAAATCGTCTACACCTTGACCCTGACCGACCTGTCGAACCGCAAGCCAAACAATGGTTGGACGATGAGCTCGAACTTCAGCTCGCCAAACAGCGCCACGACCACGATCTTCGTCCGCGCGGCGATTTCCGAGACGGGTCAGGAGAAGTTCACGCACGGAAAAATCACGACGCTCGCGACCGGGACCCGCAATCAGCAGAACCTCGGCGCCGTCGACTCGGGGCAGATCGTCGGGAATCAGATCGTCATCCGGCTGGCGCGGGACAAGGTCAACACCGCGGTCGGCCAGGACGTATTGTTTGCGACGTCATGGAACACCCTGGCGCAAGGCCAGATCCTGATCGGCACATCCGCCACGGGCGGGTTGCTCTTCAACGCCGACTTCACGTCAGGTGGATCAGACTTCAAGGTTGGCGAGCCGCCACCCCCCGGTGTGAACGTCGACCCGACTTCAGGGCTCATGACGACGGAGGGCGGCGGAACCGGGGAGTTCACGATTGCGCTGAACTCGCCGCCGGCAACCGGCACCGACGTCGTCATCGGGCTCTCGTCGAGTCACCCAAACGAAGGCGTCCCCTCGGCGACAAGCGTCACCTTCACACGCGCGAACTGGAACGTGGCGCAGCGGGTCGTGGTCACAGGCGTCAACGACAAGCTCGTCGACGGTGATATCGCTTACCAGATCGTGACGGCGCCCGCCGTCAGCGCCGATCCGAACTACAGCGGCCTCGACGGTCCCGACGTCTCCATCGTCAACCTCAACGACGATACCCCGCCGCCGCCTTGCGGCGGGACGAAAGTCACGGAACGGTTCATCGGATCGCTCACGACCGGCGACCCGTACGTCGACGTGCCCTTCGTCGTGCGCTGCAACGACATCGCGGCACGCCTGCTCTTCCAGCCGGACACCGAAAGCATCAGCTTGACGTTGCTGGGTCCGAACGGCGAAGAAATGTCCGACGCAGGAAGGCGGGCCGATACGGTCAGGTCGACGGCTTTGACCCCCGGTTACTACACGTACCGGGTCACGGGCCCGGTCTCGCAGCCGGTGGACTTCCTCATTCGCAGCGTGCAAGGGAACAGATGATCGGGCGAACGATCGCGGCCGTCCTGGTCTTGATCGCTGCCTCGGCCGCCCTGCCACCGGCCGGCGCTGACCCGGTGCCCGGCGCGGCCATCGAGGTGAAGGATCCCGCTGTCGTCGCGACCATCGACGGCACGGCGGTGCCGGCAAGCCTCTACTGGATGTACGTGAAGAACGGCATCGAAGGGCTCGGGCTGGACCAGAGTACGGACCAGGGGCGACGCAAGGTCGCGCTGCTGAAGGAGGGGGTGCTTTCCGAGCTGATCGACCGGACGCTCATCGAAATCGAAGGCATTCGCAGGAAGCTTCCAATCCCGCCGGGTGTTTTCGCCGACCGCTACCGCAAGTGGGTGGCCCAGATGGGCGGCGAATCGCGATATCGCGCCTACCTCGGGGAGCACGGTCTCAGCGATAACGAATTCAGGCGCACGATTGCGCAGGAGCTCTATGGCGAGCTGCTCCAGAAGGAACTGACGAAGGACATCACCGTCCTGGAGCGCGAGGCACGGTCGTTCTACACGAAGGAGAAGAGGAAGCCGGCGCTCGGCTCGATCTTCACCGAGCCCGAGACGGTCCGGGCCGCGCACATCCTCATCGCCGCGCGTCGAAACCTCGTGGCGAACGAGATCAACGAGCAGAAAGGCCTCCGTGGCGCCGCGCTCGACGCAGCCGTTCGTGACGAGATGGCGCGTCGGCGCGACCGAGCGGAGGAGCTGCGGCGCCAGGCGACAGGCGGCGCGGACTTCGCGACGCTGGCGCGCCAATGGTCGGATGATCCCGGCTCACGCGAGCAGGGGGGCGGCCTCGGCGCGTTCGTCCGCAACACGCACACGTCCCGCTTCGACGAGGCCGCCTTCCGACTCGCACCCGGCGCAATCAGCGGCGTCGTCGAGACCCAGTACGGCTATCACGTCATCAAGGTCATCGATCACCGGGTGGCGCACCTCCGGACGTTCGAAGAAGCCGGCCCGGCGATCCGCGAACGACTGCTCGCGCGCAAGCGTGCCGAGCGCCTGCGGTCATGGCTCGAAGATCGGAGGCGGCACGCGGTTATTCGGATCGAGCCGTTCTATGCAGGTCAACAGTCAACGGTCAACAGTCGGCCGTTCACAGTCGACGGTCGACAGGGAAGAGCCGATCGACAGCCATGAGTCGGCTGACAAGCAGCGCGGACCCGCGCTCGCGGCTGTGAGCCCCCTGTCAATGGTCGACTGTCACGTGTCAACTGCCCATCGAAGGAGATCACCTCATGCTCGTCGTTCTTCATCGTCTTGTCCTGGCCGCGATTCTGATCGGCATCAGCGTGACGGGCGCGTCCGCTGCCACGCTCGGCCCGGCGCTCGCCGACAAGCTGGCGAAGGCGGCTGACGCGGACTCGGTCGGGGTCGTCATTGTCACCTTCGCGACACGAAGCGGCTTGAGCAGCTCGCACCTCGACGTCTTGCGCGGCGCCGGGATCGCGCGCGGCGCGACGCTGCAGCGGCTCGGGATGGTCGCCGTCTCGGCTACCGCCGGTCAGGTCAAAGCGCTCGCGGGCAATCCGGCGGTCCGCTCGATCTGGTCGAACGATCCGCTGTTCTACGACATCCACCAGACGCGCCTGCTCATCGGCGTCAGCAGACTCCGTACCGATTCGGCCCTGACGAAGAAGAACGGAGGCCTGCCCGTCTCGGGCAAGGGCGACTTCTCGGTCGTCATCAACGATTCGGGAATCGATGGGACGCACACGGACCTGAAGTTTCCCGAGCACGTCGTCCAGAACGTGCAGATCGTCACCGACACCGACACGCAGCCGGGGTTCACGCCACTGCTCGCGGTCGAGGACATTCCCGACACCGACACGCACGTCGGGCACGGGACGCACGTCGCCGGCATCATCGGTGGCACGGGGCAGGCTTCGGGCGCGCTCTATCAGGGCGTCGCGCCAGGGGCGAAGCTGATTGGGACCGGGTCCGGCGCCGGCCTTTTCATCTTGAACGCGCTCGGCGGGTTCGAGTGGACGCTGTCGAACTACTTCAAGCACAACATTCGGATCGTCTCCAACTCGTGGGGCTCGTCGGGTCCCTTCAATCCCGACAATCCGATCAACGTCGCGACGGCGCACGTGACCGGCCTCAACATCGCCGTCGTGTTCGCCGCCGGGAATTCGGGACCGGGATGGGACACGCACAATCCGTACGCGAAAGCGCCCTGGGTCATCTCGGTGGCGGCCGGCACGAAGGAGGGAGGCCTCGCGGGCTTCTCGTCGCGGGGGACGCCGAAGGAAGACCGCCTGAACAACGCGGATCCCAACGACGATTCGGACGCTCCCACCATCACGGCGCCGGGCACGGGCCGTCAGTTCGCCGCCAACTCGGGCAAGTTCACATCGGACGTCATTTCGGCTCGCGCCGCGACGAACATCGTGGCCAACGGCGCCACGGACGACCTGGAGATTCCGCCGGCATTTCTTCCCTTCTACACGCAGATCGGCGGCACGTCGATGGCGTGCCCTCATGTCGCCGGCGTCATCGCCTTGATGCTCGACGCCGACGCGACGCTGTCGGTCGACGAGATCAAGCAGATCCTGACGGAGACGGCGTCGCGCATGCCCGGCCTCGACGAGTTCGAGCGAGGGGCCGGGTATGTCAACGCGTACGCCGCCGTCGACAAGGTGTTCAATCGCGGCAAGCCGTACGGCAGCTTCCTCGAGCCTTCGTTCAACCTCGAGCGAACGACCACGTGGGACCCCAGCGAGATCCACGAGCTCGATTTCGTGCCCGCGCCGCCGGGACCTGACAGCCCGAACACGTTTCGTTTCCCAGTGGCCTCGGGGATCAACCTCCTGAGCGTCATCGCCGATTTCGGCAAAGCCCCCGTCACCGACGAGACCGGCAACGCCATGGGCCTGTTCCTCTGGCCGCCCGGTTGCCAGGATCCGATGGCCGCGACGGGCACCAGGCCGCCGTGCGTGTTCTCGAGCGGGCTCGCGCTTCCGGTTCTGAATGACCCCAAGCGGCAGGTTGTCGTGCGCAACCCGGTGGCGGGCGAGTGGATCGCGGAGCTCGGTGGCGTACGCGGCCTGGCCGCGGTACCCGACGTCGGGTCGCCTGTAGGCATCTCGCTGCCCGATCACGTGACCAGCGCAGTTGCCCGCGCCACCTACCAGCTCGGGGACGTGCCGGACATCGCCGGCCATCCCGCGGAAGCCGCGATCCGAACCGCGCTCCTCGATCGGCAGACCGATACCCTCGCCGACGGGCTCTACCACCCGGACGCCAACGTGACGCGCGAGGACTTCGCGCGGCATCTCATGCTGAACACGCCGCTCCGCCAGTCAATGGGCACTACGGCGAAGTTCACCGACGTCTCCGGCGTCGGCCTCGCGATCGCCGAAGCGGTGACCGCGAAGGGGTCGACGCTGCGCGACTTTGACTTCGTGCCCGACGGCCTGATGAGCGCGACCGGCTCGAGCTTTGATCCCGGCGGGAGCGTCATTCGTCTCGATCTCGCCGTGGCGTTCGTCCGCGCCCTTGGACTCGATGCGGCCGCGAAAGCCATGCAGAACACGACGGTCATGTCCGGCGGCCAGGCCTTGACGGACAACGCGTCGATTCCGGGGGCGCTGCGCGGCTACGTCCAGATCGCCCTGGATCGAGGCGTGCTCGAGGCATTTCCGGCGGAGCTGATCCCACTGCCGGGCGGTGGATTTCTCTTCATACCAGGTCCTCGGTTCGAGCCCGCGACGCTCGTCACGCGCGCGACGCTCGCGGACAAGATCGGCCGGTTTGCCGCATCCTTCCGGGCCGGCCCTTGAGTGTGAGGCCGCGGTGATGAAAAAGGCTTACGTGTTCGAGGAGTGCACATCATGATGATCAGATCGTCCAGATTCCAGGCGGCCCTAAGCGCCCTCGTCCTGGCCGCCTTCATCGGATACGCGGGGCTGTCCGCGTCCCCCGGTGCGGACCAGGACGCGCAATCGTCATCGCCGACCCTTTCCGACATCCGGTTCGGCCCTAGGACGTTTGCGGACTTCTCGGCGCTCGCGGGTGAGCCATTCATTCGTGTCGACAAGCAGGACAACATTTTCGTGTCGGCGCCGTTCGGGTTCAGCACCACCGTCAGCCTCCTGTGGCGGTCCAGCGATGGCGGCCGCAGCTTCATCCCGCTCGGCACGCCGATCGTGCGGGACGCGGTCACCGGTCCCGGCGGTGGCGACACGCATCAGGACGTCGACGACAACAACTGGTTCTACTACGTCGATCTCTCGGCGGCGTGCGTGACGGCGGCGGTGTCGACCGACAAAGGCAACACGTTTCCTCCCGAGCGCACGAATCCAATCGTGTGCGTGAGCCCGACGACCCCGACGGCCGCTACGGACGACCGGCAGTGGGTGGGCGCCTTTGGCGACGGTATTGCCTACGCGACGTGGCGACAGTTCACGGCAACCGGTTTGTTCTACCTGTTCAAGACGACGAACGGCGGCCTGAGTTGGGACGGCGGCCGCACCATCGGGACGGTCGGACAGTCGGGACCGCTGCAGGTGGACAAGCAGAAGCGGAAGGTCGTCGTCAACGGCGTTCAGCGCAACGGGATCATCCTCTATCAGATCTTCTTTGGCGGCGGCACCATCAGGCTCTTCCGCATCATCGATCTCGAGGACGGATCGCCGCTCATCGTCGAGAACAAGTTGATCGCGAGCGGATCACCCGCCGTGTTTCCCGTCCTGACCATCGACAAAGCGGGCAACCTGTACGCTACGTGGTCACAGGGACTGGCCGCCATTTTCCTCACGAGCTCCACGAACCGCGGCGATACGTGGTCCACACCGGTACGGGTGAATCCCACGACGTTATCAGGAACCAACATCATGCCGTGGATCGTGACGGGCGATCCCGGCCGTGTGGACATCGTCTGGTACCGCAGCCCGCTCGCCGGAAATCCGAACAACCAGAACAGCGTCTGGGACATTCACATGGCGCAGTCGCTGAACGCGCTCGATCCGGCCCCCGCCTTCACCCTGGTCACCGTGAACGAGGACCCGATCCATCGCGGCGAAATCTGCACCGCCGGCCTCAACTGCGACCTCGCGGTCCCGATGCGAGACCGCGGCTTCCTCGAGTTCCCGTCGATTGACATCGATTCACAGGGCGCCGCCGTCATCACGTACAACGACAACACGAACCAGGCCGGCGGCGCGTACGTGATGGTGACGAAGCAGACCCGCGGTCCGAGCCTGTACTCATCGGTCGGGTTGCTGCCCGGGGATTCGGGCTCGGTCGGCATCACCCAGCCCTCGGCCGGCTTGGAAGTGCTCGGCACGCGCCCCTTCACCGTCACGGGCACGCACACCCTGCCCCCCCTCACGTACGACAACGATGAAGGGCGCGACGCGCGCTTCCCTGACCACGGCCTTCGCATCGGCGATCCGCTTCCCGCGATGGACGTTCAGCAGGTGTCCGTCGCCGACGATGCGGCCAATCTCACCGTCAAGATGAAGATCACCGATCTGACCACGACGGCGCTCGCGGCGGCACCGGCACAGTCGGGCGGTGACGGCGTTCTGTACCTCGCGCAGTGGGAGTTCAACGAGAAGACGAACTGGGTGGCCGCGGAGATTCGGGGCACGCAGCCGGTGTTCTACACCGGCAGCATCGGTGTCATCCGATCCGCGACCTCCAAGAAATACATGACGTTCAATCCCGACGCGGCGGCTTCGCGGCTGCTGCAGGGCCGGGTGACGCAGGGCGCGCCCGGAACGATTGAGATCACGGTTCCGCGCGCGCTCGTCGGCAACCCCGCGAACGGCGCCTCGCTCTACAGCGTCACCGGATATGCCATATCGGAGCGCGGACCGCTCGTTCCGGTCACGGCTGGCGATCCGGTCGTCGATCCGACGAGCTTTCCGATTCGAGTCGACTCCGCAGCCGCCTTCACCTATGTCGTCGGGGAGGGACCGCAGCCTGACGGCGTCGTCGAAATCTCGCTGGACGACGAGACTTTCGCATCGCCGAAGATGGCCGCAGTGGTCAACGTCCTCACCGGGAACAACTGGCAGCTGACCCTCAATCCCCCGGATCTCACACCCGGCCCGCACACGCTCTACGCGCGTCAGCGCGTCAGCGGGCTGACGTCCTCCCCGACCGCCTCGGTCAACTTCATCGTCACCGACACGACCGAGCAGATCGTGGATGCCCTTGTCAGGCTGGAGGCGATGAACTTCGCCTTCGTCAACGAGACGACGTCGTTCGACCTGGCACTGAAGAACGTCTCTTCACAGCGGATCATCGTCCCCATTCGCGCCGAGATTGCAGAGATCAGCTCGGCCTCGGGAACCGTGACGGCGGCCAATGCGGACAACGGCCTCCCAGGGTCGGGAGCGTTTTGGCATTACTCGGACAGCGTGGGCGACGAGGGGATCCTGTCGGCGGGCGAGACGTCAGGGAAGCGTAACCTGATATTCAACAACCCGGCGCGCGAGGGCTTCACGGTCTACCTGACGATCTACGGGCACCTGGACCATGCCGGCTCGACCGCCAGGCGGTTCGAATCGGGCGCCGTTCCCCGGGCCATGGCGTTCCTGAAACGCTTGTGGTTCGGCGACGTCGATCGGCCTCGGGTGGTGGCGGTGCGCGGTACCGGCGTCCGCTCGGGGCCCTGACATTTCGGAAGCACGGCGAGCCTTCCGGGGTTCCACACGTCGCGTGACAGCGCCGATCGTGAGACACTGGGGGAAAGGCTTCCCTGGACCGCTGTACGCCACCCTAGGACAATCTTGTTCTCGTTGGGGGCCTAGCGCATGAAGCCGTACAGCGGTCCGAGGCGCGCACAGCGCGCCTCGGACCCTTCGACAGGTTCAGGGTCGCGCTGGAGCTCGAGGCATCGCCGTGAGTCATCAACCCAAGAAGCTCGCCATCCTCGTTGGGGGCGGGCCCGCGCCGGGCATCAACAGCGTCATCAGCGCCGCCACGATTCGCAGCGAGCTCGAAGGGGTCGAGGTCGTCGGCATCCGCGACGGGTTCGAGTGGATCATGCACGGCAACATCGACTACGTGGTGCCGCTCACGATCGATCGCGTGAGCCGCATCCATTTTCGTGGCGGCTCGCACATCGGCATCTCGCGGGCCAACCCGACACTCCATCCCGTCCACCTCGAGAATACGGTCATCTCGCTTCTGCGGCTGAA
>JACPPN010000075.1 GCA_016190995.1 Acidobacteriota bacterium
CGACGGCGGACGAAGGTACATAGTTCCGAGTCCTGGGTCCTGGGTCGCGAGTCCCGGGTCCTGGGTCCCGAGTCCCAAGTTCGGGTCCCGACTCCCGGACCAGGGACTAGGGATCAGGGACATGGGACTCGGGACCAGAGATCCGGGATAAGTCCCTGGTCCCGAGTCCCATGTCCCCGCGCCCACCGCTCGCTGTCGTTGCCGCCGGCGCTGCGCTGTTTGTCCTCGTCGCCATCCTGAACTGCGGCGGCTATCGCTACGGTGTCGGCGACCAGGCCTTTTATGTCCCCGCCATCGAACAGCAGCTCAATCCCTCCCTCTTTCCGCGAGACCGCGCGCTGATTCACGCCCAGGACCGATTGATGCTGTCCGACGAAGCGCTCGCCGCAACGGCATCGGTGATCGGTTCACCACTTCCCGCGCTGTTCTTTTCCGCGCACATCGTCACACTACTCCTGCTGTTCGGTTCCGCCGCCTGGTTTGCCCGCGCCTGCGATCTGTCGTGGCTGGGCATCGCGGCGTTCGAGTGCGCGCTCACGTTGCGGCACCGCATTGAGAAAACGGGCGCGAACACGCTCGAGGGGTACTTCCATCCGCGGGTTCTGGCCTTCGCGATCGGCGTCGCCGCGCTCGCCGCGGCCGTCCGCGGACGTGTGTGGGTCGCGCTGCTGGCGACGGCCGTGGCGTTCCTCGTTCACCCGACGACCGCGTTGTTCTTCGGCGCGTGGATTGCCGTGGCGGCATTCGTCGGCAATCGGAGCGCCCGCCTGTCCCTCATCCTGACCGCGCCGGTTGTGATCGCCGGCGGGATCTGGGGGATGGCCGGACCGTTGCGCGAGCAGCTTACGGTCATGGACGAGACGTGGTTGGCGGCGATCGCCGCGAAGGACTACGTCTTCCCGACCGAGTGGCGATGGTCCGTCTGGGCGCTGAACCTCTCGTACGTCGTGGTCATTCTCGCGATCCACCGCTCGCGCACGAAGCTCGGCCTGACGCGCGCAGGCGAGCGCGGCCTCGTGGTCGGAACGCTGGCGCTCGTCGGCCTTTTCTTCGCCTCACTGCCGTTCGTGCAAGGACGAATCGCCCTCGCGGTGCAGCTGCAGACGTCGCGAGTGTTCTGGCTGCTCGACTTCCTCGCCGTCTTCTACCTCGCGTGGCTGCTCATCGATGCACCGGCGCCTTGGCGGCCACGGCGCGCGGCGGTGGCTGTCGCGGGCGCGCTGGCCGCGATCGCGATCGCGCGCGGCGCCTACGTCACGTTCGTCGAGCATCCGGGCCGAAGCGTCATCGCGGTGTCATTGCCGCAAGACGAGTGGATGGACGTGATGATGCGGGCGCGCGAGACGCCGCTCGACAGTCATCTGCTCGTCGAGCCCGGGCACGCCTGGCGGTACGGCATCAGCGCGCGAATCGGGGCCGAGCGCGATGTGTATCTGGAGGAAGTGAAGGACAGCGCGATCGCGATCTATTCACGGCCGGTCGCGTCCCGCGTCGTTCAGCGGACGCGGGAGTTGGCCGACTTCGCGGCCCTGACGCCGGACCGTGCGCGGGAGCTTGCCGAACGGGAGGATCTCGATTACCTGGTGACGGAAGCTCGCCTGGCGTTGCCGGAGGTGTACCACAATAGTCGTTTCTGGATGTACCGGTTGAAGTAAGGATCGTCCTCAGAGTGTGAGAAGAGGTTCCACTCAGCGCTCTCCGCGCGCCCGACGCGGCGCAAGCGGGGGGCGTCCGGCTCTTTTCGCCCCTTGTTTCGATCGCTCGGCAGTCATTTCACACAGGCGGACCGCAGCGTGCCATACTTGGACAGGCGGTTTGCCCGCTCATCCAGAATCGAATTCAGATCTGCTCAGCTGGCTGACACACGTCTCAATGATAGGAGTGCCTTCCGCACCGCTCGTGCTGATTATCGAAGACGACGAGGACAGCCGTCAGATGTACGACGTGTACCTGTCCGCATCGAACTTGAGGGTCGAGCAGGCCACGGATGGCGACGACGGCTTCAGCAAAGCCCATTATCTGCGCCCGGCCGTCATCGTGACCGATCTGGGAATCTCCAATGGCGGCGGAATCGAATTGATCTCGCGACTGAAACAGAACGATCGCACGCGCGCCATTCCAATCGTGGTTCTCACCGGCACGGCACGCGAGGAGGATCGTCGGCGCGCGACTGCCGCGGGCTGCGACAGCTTTCTGATGAAGCCGTGCGCGCCGGAACAGCTCGTCAACGAGCTCGAGCGCCTGATTGGCTATCAAGGAGCTCCTGCTCCGGAGAGCACGTGAGGGAGCTTTGCGTTCAAACCGCCAGCTGAGGCTCTGCTACAGGGTACCCCACCGGTTACAGGCATCGGCAGCCTGACGAGCTTCCGGCAATTCGCGAATCGCATCGCCGTCTCCGTACGACACCGCCTCCTCGTTGTCATGTCGAGCGGCGACGACCGGTCGGAGCAAGTGCGTAATTGTCCGGTCAAATCTGAAATTCGCGTCCGCCCGAATAAGCCGTTTCCGGCGGCCGCCGGTTTCGGAGGGAGACCCCGACGATCGCGAGACACCGGCTTCGACTGGCGTGGCAGCTGCGCCGCCGAGCCTACGCACTGAAAACGATACGGCCAAGGCGTCGTTCGAGGACAGACCGTGCACGAGTTGATGGATTCCCGCGCATTTGATTCGGCACCGGAGTTGCTGGCTGTGCGCCACGGGGCTTCTAGGTTGATCCCCGTAGCCGCCAGCAGGTTCCCCGGAACGGTTTTTACATTTGGAGCAGGATGCCCGTCTAACCATGTCGATGGCGACCCGTCTAGCCCTTTGGCCGATCATCAGGGTCGTCTTCGCGACCGCAATTCTCACGATCGCTCGGCCACTGGCGGCAGGCGCGGAAATCACGGTTCTCACCACAGCCGATGACGCCCAAATCGTCGCCGATCCGGATGCCCGCACCTGGACGCTCCACAACAGCGTCATCAGCTTTATGGTCGGCTTCGACCGGTCGTCCGACTTTCACGCTCTCAGCCTGACGAATCCCAAGACCGGACGCGCATGGCCGTTGTTGGCGACATCCGATTCGCTCCTGACGGTCGACTCGCGGCGGCTCGCCATCGGATCGAGAGGCGATGGCTTCAGCTTCATCAGCGCCGAGGCGGTCAACTCCGGGTCGGGCGTCCAACTCGCGGTGGTCTTCGAGCTCTCTCGCGATCGCCTGCAGGTCACCCGTTATTACCGCTGTTATCCCGCTTCCCCGGTCATCGAGACATGGACGACGGTCACGGCGCTGGAAGCGGACCTCACGACGGCTTTCTCCGACCTGAACAGCTGGGAGCTCACGGTCGGCGGAGGCGTCATTCAGTGGCTGACGGGACTGAACATGGGCTCGGCCGATGGCGTTCAGTTCTCGGTGCAAAGCCGGCAGCTCGGCCCGGGCGAGCGTCTGGACCTCGGGGCGCGCGGTCGCTCATCGGAAACCGCTGTCCCTCTGTTCATCATCGACAATGGCTCGGATCAGTTCGTCGGTGGCATTCTCTGGTCGGGCGCATGGGCGCTGTCGATGGAAGCCGACGAAGGCAGTCTGCTGCGGGTGGCGATGGGTCTGCCGGGCATGACCACCACCTGGTTGCAGAATCAGCCGCTCGAGACGCCGCACGGATTCTTCGGCTTCGAGCCACGACTCGGCGGCGGCGCCGCGCGCGGGCTGCGCATGTTCGCCGAGCGCGGCCTGCGCAGCGGCCGGCCGTTCGAAGCGCTGGTCACCTATAACACCTGGTTCGTGTACGGCACCCGCTTCGACGACCAGGACATGTTCGACGAGATGGACCACGCGTCCACTCTCGGGGCCGAGCTCTTCGTGGTCGATGCAGGGTGGTATGCGGGGGGGACAGAGTACTTCGACTTCACGACGGGCCTCGGGAGCTGGAGAGCGGATCCGGCCAGATTTCCCGACGGATTGCGCCCCCTGACCGAACATGCGCACGAGCAAGGCATGAAGTTCGGCTTGTGGGTGGAGCCGGAGCGCGTGGCGCTCGAAACGGTCGGGCGGGAAGGGCTCGCGAACGAAAGTTGGCTAGCGAAGACCGACGGCCTCTACGACCCCTCGGTCGAGGCCGGCAAGGCAACGTCGGCGCAGATCTGTCTGGCTCACGCTCCCGCGCGGCAGTGGGTGCTCGATCGACTCGTGCAGATCATCGATGAAGCACGGCCGGATTATCTGAAGTGGGACAACAATTTCTGGATTAACTGCAATCGCGCCGGTCACGCGCACGGCGCCACTGACGGCAACTTCGCCCACGTCGGCGCGCTCTACGGCCTGCTGGCGGAGATCAGGCGACGGTATCCGAACCTGATCATTGAAAACGTGTCGGGCGGCGGCAACCGGATGGATTTCGGGATGCTGCAGTACACGGACTCCGCCTGGATGGACGACCGCACCACGCCGTCGGACCGCGTGCGGCACAATCTCGAAGGGCTGAGCCGCTTCTTCCCGCCGGCGTACCTGCTGTCGTTCGTGATGGAACACCCGAACGAGCCCATTCACAACGCCCCGGACCTCGAGCTGTACTTCAGAAGCCGAATGCCCGGCGTGATGGGACTGGCGTTCCGCGGCGCGTCGCTGACGCAAGGGGAAACCATCGAAGCCGCGCGCGAGATCGGTCTCTACAAGGAGCTGCGGCGGCTCCTGGTCGAGGGCAGCACGACTCTTCTGACCACGCCCGTCGATCCTGACAACGTTCCGCCCTGGGACGTGATGGAGATCGTCGCCTCGTCCGGAGCGATCGTGCTGTATGCGTTCCAGAACGATCCTACCGTGCCGGCGTTGCTGGTAAAGCTTGCTGGAGTGAATGCAGAGCTGGCCTACGACGTCCGCTCCGTGGACCGGGGATCGCTTGGCGCGGCAGATGGCCTTACCCTGACGCTCGATGGCCTGGCCATCACTTCCTCGCCGGACGATTCGAAGGCACACATTCTCGTCCTGACGCCCAAGGGTCCCGCCGGTACGTCCCAGCGGTAAGTCCAAGGTCAAAGTCCAAGATCTAAGTACTGCGTTTCACAATGACGGTGACGTATTGGGGCGTCGAGGCGCCCCGCTGGCAAGGCGTGACGACCGAGAATAGCGGGACTATTTGAGGAAGGAGCAACGCAGCCCGCGGGGATGCATCGGCGGCCGAGACGTCACCGTAATTGTGAAACGCAGTACTAGGGTCGTCCCTGGTC
>JACPPN010000076.1 GCA_016190995.1 Acidobacteriota bacterium
GGGACGCAGTCCCTGTTTGCGCAGACGGGCACGGTGCGCGCGGACCTTGTCGCGGGATGCCGATCGAGCAGCTGTTGCCATGGCGTGCTCCCCGAAGTTACATGTAACCTACCATGTAGCAGCGCTTCGCGCAAATGCGTAAGCGTGCCGTGGTCGAGTGTGCAAGGCGCGGCGGCTGATTACGACGGCTCCTACTGATATGGACGTCTCGCTCGCGCGACACAGTCCGTTCGGTTCGAACCAACGTTTGGGATAGTGCGGAGGCGCATTGAAATCAATAGGTTGGAGTTGGCGTCCCCAACGGGATTCGAACCCGTGTTTCGGCCTTGAAAGGGCCGCGTCCTGGGCCTCTGGACGATGGGGACCTAAGTGTGGGCCGCGTAAGCCGGCGCGGAACGATTAGCGTAGCATGCGGGCGCGCGTCTGCGCCAGCCAACCCGACTCGATCAGTTCTTCCACGGCGGATCACCACGCCGAAGGGGTGGAGTGGGTGGCCGCCAGGTCTGCAGAATCTGCAGGTAGTTGCCCCGCTCGAACGCCTCGGGATGCGGGCATCTCGCCAGGCTCATGCTGCCGCGCATCTGGCGCAGCGACTCGTACTCGTGCTCCTCCAGCCAGCGTTCGAGCTCGTGTCGAATCACCTGCAGCGCGTCGGGGCCACCCTGCAGCAGCGCGGCCACCATCTGGACTCCATCGGCGCCGGCCATGACCGCCTTCACCACGTCCAGTGTCGTGTGAACCCCACCGGTCGCCGCGAGCGAGCCGCGGACGTGACCGAACAGGATGGCCAGCCATCGCAGTCGCAGCAGGAGCTCGGACGAATCCGACAGGTGCAGCCGGGGGACCGTGTCAAGGCGATCGGGGTCGATGTCAGGCTGGTAGAAACGGTTGAACAGCACCAGACCCTCGACGCCGAGCAGATCGAGCTGGCGACATAAGTTCGGCAGCGACGAGTAGAACGGGGACAGTTTCACGGCCACCGGAATGGTGACCTGCGCCTTCACGAGGCGCGCCACATCGAGAACACGCAGCTCGACCTGCATGCCGAGCTCCCGCGCGTCGGTCGCGACGTAGTAGAGATTCAGCTCCAGCGCATCCGCGCCCGCGTCCTGGATCAGCCGGGCGTACCTGACCCATCCTTCCGGTGTCGTTCCGTTCAGCGACGCAATGACCGGAACCGCCACGGCCGCTTTCACGCGCCGCACCTGCTCCAGGTACCGATCGGGTCCCAGGGCGAAATCGTCCGGATCCGGGAAGTACGAAAGCGCCTCGGCGAACGACTCACCGTGCGCCAGCAGATGGTGAATCATGCCCGCCTGCTCCAGCGTGATCTGCTCCTCGAAGAGCGAGTGCATGACAATGGCCGCCGCGCCCGCGTCCTCGAGCTGCCGCACCATGCCGAGATCGTCGACGAGCGGCGATGCGCCTGGCATCAGGGGGTGGGGCAGCTTGAATCCGAGATACGTGGTCGACAGATCCACCGCGCGCGTCCTATTTGTCCGGTTTGTCCGGGGCCGGTTTCGCGTTGACGGATTTCGCGATGCGCTCGTACTGCGCGTAGCGGTGACGAACTTCCTCCTGCGCGGCCTTGAGGAGCTCGCGGAATCGCTCGGGGTTCTGCTGCTCGACCATGCGGAACCGCGCTTCGTTGCCCACGAAGCGGGCGAGGTCGGTCTTCGGTGCGGGGGAATCGAGCACCAACGGGCGGGCGCCGTTCGTGCGCCGCGGATCGAACCGATAGAGCGGCCAATAGCCGGTCTCGACGGCGAGCTTCTGCTGCTCGAGCCCGTGGGCCATGTCGTAGCCATGCGCGATGCAGTGACTGTACGCGATCAGGAGCGACGTGCCGCGGTACGCGTCGGCTTCGGCAAATGCCTTGATTGTCTGCGCGTCGCGGGCGCCCATCGCGATATGCGCCACGTACACGTGTCCGTAGGCCATCGCCATCAATCCGAGATCCTTCTTTGGCAGGGCCTTGCCTGCGACGGCGAACTTCGCCGCGGCGCCGAGCGGCGTCGCCTTCGACTGCTGTCCGCCCGTGTTGGAGTAGACCTCCGTGTCGAGCACCAGGATGTTGACGTCGCGGCCCATGGACATGACATGGTCCAGCCCGCCGAACCCGATGTCGTACGCCCATCCGTCCCCGCCGACAATCCACACGCTCTTCTTGACGAGATAGTCCGCGAGCTGGTGGAGGTGCGCCGCGACCGGATCCGTCATGTCGGCGAGTGCCCGTCGCAGCTCGAGGACGCGCTCCCGCTGCTCGCCGATGGCGAGCTCCGAGGACTGGTCGGCGTCCAGCAGCGCAGAAACGAGGCGCCCAGGCAGCGCGGGCGCGAGCCTGCGCAGGAGCTCCCGAGCCTGCTCGGCGTGCTTGTCGACGCCGAGCCGCAGGCCGAATCCGAACTCCGCGTTGTCCTCGAACAGCGAGTTGGCCCACGCAGGGCCCCGTCCGTCCGCGTTGCACGTATACGGGGTCGTCGGCAGATTCCCGCCGAAGATCGACGAGCACCCCGTGGCGTTGGCAATCAGGGTCCGGTCGCCGAACATCTGGGTCAGCAGCTTGACGTAGGGCGTTTCGCCGCAGCCCGAACACGCTCCCGAGTACTCGAACAGCGGCTCGAGGAACTGTATGCCTTTGATGTCCATCTTGACGGCCGCGCGATCCGCCTCAGGGAGCTCGAGGAAGAATCGATAGTTGTCGCGCTCCGCCTCGCGCAGTGGCGCCTGCGGATGCATGTCGATGGCCTTGTGCCTCGGATTCGCCTTGTCCTTCGCCGGGCAGAACATCACGCAGAGCGAGCACCCGGTGCAGTCCTCAACGGCGACCTGAATCGTGTATTTCGCGCCGGCGAACTCGTGGCCTTTGTAGTCGCACGACTTGAACGTCTCGGGCGAGCCGGGCAGGCGATCGGACGGGTACACTTTTGCGCGAATGGCGGCGTGTGGGCAGACGAGCGCGCACTTGTTGCACTGGATGCAGATGGCCTCGTCCCAGACCGGGACTTCCTGCGCGATGTTGCGCTTCTCCCACTTCGCGGTGCCGACGGGCCACGTTCCATCGACGGGGAAGGCGCTGACCGGCAACAAATCGCCCTTGTCGGCCAGTATGAGCGCGGTCACGCGCCGCACGAAATCGGGCGCTTCGCTTGCCACGATCGGCGGGATGCGGCGCGTAGCGGTGGCGCAGGAGGGGACGGTGATTGCGTGCAGATGCGCCAGCGTCAGATCGACGGCGGCGAAGTTGCGCTGGACGATCTCCTCGCCGCGCTTCCGATACGTCTTCTCGATGGCGTTCTTGATGTGCGCGATCGCGGCATCCTGTGGCAGCACCCCGGAAATCGCGAAGAAGCAGGTCTGCATGATCGTGTTGATGCGCGTGCCCATGCCCGCCTCGCGCGCGACGCTGTAGGCGTCGACCGCGTACACCTTGAGCTTCTTCTCGATAATCTGCGACTGCACCTCGAGCGACAGCTGATCCCAGACCGCCCCGGCGGGATAGGGAGCGTTCAGAAGAAAGACGGCGCCTTCGTCCGCATATTCGAGCACGTCATAGCGGTCGAGAAACTGATACTGGTGACATGCGACGAAGTTCGCGCGTCTGATCAGGTACGTGGATCGGGTCGGCTGCGGCCCGAAACGCAGGTGTGAGATCGTGATGGCCCCCGATTTCTTCGAGTCGTAGACGAAATAGCCCTGCGCCCAGTTGTCCGTTTCCTCGCCGATGATCTTGATCGAGTTCTTGTTCGCCCCGACGGTGCCGTCCGCCCCCAGACCGAAGAACACGGCGCGTGTGACCTCTGGCGGCTCGATATCGAAGCTCGCGTCGTAGGGCAGCGAGAGGTGTGTCACGTCGTCGACGATCCCAATCGTGGAGTGCCGCTGCGGCTTCGGGCGCCGCAGCTCGTCGAAGACGGCCGCCACCATTCCCGGTGTGAACTCCTTCGAGGAGAGGCCGTACCGTCCGGCGATGACGATTGGGTCGAGCGGGCGCGAGGCCTCGTTCTCGGACCGCGATTCGAACAGGGAGGACACGACGTCGGTGTACAACGGCTCGCCGACGGCACCCGGCTCCTTCGTCCGATCGAGCACCGCGATCGCGCGGACCGAGGCGGGGAGTGCGGCGACGAAATCCTCGAAGGAAAAGGGACGATACAAGCGCACCTTGACAGCCCCGACGCGCTCACCCCGCGCCACCAGCCAGTTCACCGTCTCGTGCGCCGTCTCGGCCCCCGAACCCATGAGCACGACGATGCGCTCGGCCTCGGGGTGACCGACATACTCGAACAGCCGGTACTGACGTCCGGTGAGATGGGCCAAACGATCCATTTCCGCCCGGACGATATCGGGACATGCCAAATAGAAGCGGTTGGCGGCTTCGCGTGCCTGGAAGAACGTGTCGGGATTCTGCGCGGTTCCGCGAATCACCGGGTGGTCCGGGGTCAAGGCCCGACGCCGGTGCGCGGCGATCAGCTCCTCGTCGATCATCAGCCGCAGATCTTCGTCTGAGAGCTCTTCGATGCGCGCGACCTCGTGCGAGGTTCTGAAGCCGTCGAAAAAGTGCAGGAACGGGATGCGGGATCGCAGCGTGGCCGCCTGGGCGATGCAGGCGAAGTCATGAGCCTCCTGGACGGACCCGGATGCGAGCATCGCTACGCCCGTCTGACGGCACGACATGACGTCGGAGTGATCGCCGAAGATGGAGAGGGCATGGGTTGCCACCGTTCGCGCGGCGACGTGCATCGCGAAGGGCGTCAACTCCCCGGCAATCTTGAAGAGATTCGGAATCATCAGGAGCAGACCCTGGCTCGCCGTGAACGTGGTCGCCAGCGAGCCGGCCTGCAAGGCGCCGTGGACGGCCCCGATGGCGCCGGCTTCCGACTGCATTTCGACGACCTGTGGGACCGTGCCCCAAATGTTTCGCCGGCCCTTGGCCGCCCACTCGTCAGCCAGTTCCCCCATGGCGGAGGAAGGCGTGATCGGGTAAATCGCAATCACCTCGTTCGTCCGGTGGGCGACCGACGCGGTCGCTTCGTTGCCATCCACCGTCACCCAACGTGCCATGCGCCAGTTCTCCCTTCGACAGGCGACACCAACCGCAATGTCGCTCAGAGAGACGGAGCAACGTTCATGCTGACGCGAAATTGTGTGGAAAAACGTTGCGAATCAGCGGTTTGGCCGACAGCCTGTGAGGCCGTGCCGGATTTCCGGCAGCATCTTGCCAGCCCTGCCGTACAGCCGGACCGCTGCACGGAGGGCTGCCAGGATTCCCGGATTCGCGATTCGATGAGGCCCGCCTTCGCGGCTCCGCCGCTTGGGCGCGCATCCTTCGACTGCCTGCTTCGACTTGAGGCTCGCGTGCGTACGGGCCATCGTGCGCATCATCCACGCATCGGCCTCCTCGAAGCTGCTGAAGCGGTAAACGCCTCGAGGCACGACGGCGCCGGTGGCACGTACTGCGGCCAGCGTGTGTTGCAGGACACCGGTCCCGCCGCCCTCGACACGACGACGTCCGACGGTCTTGACCATCCCAGTGATTGTACACGCGGCGGACACGCGGGGGTATCCGCGGCTGTCGCGTTTCAGCGCGGTTCAGCGAGAGCGATTCGATTGACTCTTTGGGATCGGTCGCGGCGATCGTGTGGAATCAACAGTTGGGAAGTGGTCAGCCTGGCGGAAATCGAACCCGCGACCCTCGGATTCCAAGTCGCTAAAGTCCCCTGTCTCACGCTGCGTCGCGCGATTCCACCGCGTTCGCAACGTGCATGTCAAGCGCATTAAGAGCATCAAAACGGCCGCAAGAACAACGGCGGAACCCTCCAGAAGCGCAAGCAGGCGACGTCGGAAGCGTTCTTCTCTATCGCCAGTACCCGCGCCTCGCTCGAACGTCAAGGCTGCTGCCTTTCACGCGAACCGAAATGTCGTGCCACCCGCGATTCTCCACAGAAAAGGTCAGGATGGCCGCGCGATCAATTGCCCGCAGCCCTCGGACGGCGGCGCGCCCGGCGTCAGCGAGCGAGGCAAGGCGCTCGCCCGCCACGCTCTCGCTCACGTCGAGCGCCAGCACCACATTGACGGGGACAGCCTCTACACTGACGACCTTGACCTGCTGCGGCACGCCGTTGTCGCGCACCTCGAAGTCATTGGCGCTCAGGCCGCTCACCGGTCGGCCTCCACGTGTGACGAGCGCATCGACGCTCACCGCGTCGACAGCCACACGGAAGCGCGGAGGAGCCGGTTGCTGGAGCAAGCCGGCCACCAGAGATGACAGGATCAAGACAAGGATCGATCTGACGGGCACTACTGCCGACTCCGGCGCTCGAAGTCGTCGAGCCATTCCTGCGCTCGCCACGCCTGCCCACCGGGATACAGCCACCACGGGTCGCTGCTGAACGTGCGGTACCCAGACGGCGTGATCTGCTCGCGAACGACCACTAAGCCCTCGGCACGTGCCTCCATCCGCTCGGCGAGCAAGTGGCCGAGCGCGACGGCTGCTGCCTGTGCATCCGGAAAGAGAGCGAGCGCCATCCGGTACTGTGCGGCCGCGTCGTTCCACTGGCCCGTACGTTCTTGGGCGGGCCCGAGAAGCAGGTGCGCCCAGTAACCTGGCACCGGCGGCAACGCGTTTTGCTGTGCGAGTGACAGATGCCGCGCAGCGGCCTGGAGATTGCCGGTGTGGAGGCGAAGTCGTGCCAGGCGGATGCGGGCTTCCGCCAGATCGGCATCCTGCTCCAGGGCCGCCTCGTAGTCGCCGGCGGCTTTCTCGATCTGGCCCGGGGCGTCTTGGGGTCCTTCCCAGTCAGGGAGCGTTCCGTCGCGCGGCAGCCCGCTGATGGCTATCGAGGCCGATTCCAGGGTGGATCCGCGTCCGAGCAGGAGCCAGGGGTCATGAGGCCGCCACGCGAGACATCGGTCGTAGTGCTGCAGCGCCGCCCCGAAGTGCACGCTTGCCGCGAGCAGTGTTCCACCAACCCTGCACCACACAGCCGCGTAAGCGGGATCGAGCCGCACGAGCAGGTCCTGGAAGTACGTCCCGATCAATCCCACATGTTCGAGAACCGGGGCGTCCTCCGCCTCACGCCACGATGCGGCGGCGACCGCCGTGTGGAGACCGGCGGCACCTCTGAGATAAAAGAGCTTCGCCTGCTCGCCGCCGTATCGCGCGTGGTCTTCCGCGATGCGGCGCTTCGTTTCCGGCTTCGCCTGGTCGGCCAGCCGCCCGAGCTCCGCGGGTCCGCCAAGGGTGGCGGCGACCAGTTTGAGCGCACGGTGGATATCTTCCGCTGCCCACGATGCGAGCTCGCGCACGGCCTCTGGCGCGCCGCCGGCTCGATACCGTATGACGAGGTCGGAGTACCGGCTGATAAGTAGGTCGGTCGACGGCTGCTTCGCGGCCGCCGGAGCGGCGCTCGCGAGCGACTGAGAGAGGAGGAGCGCTAAGGCGAAGATCCCTATCGGACCCCTTGCTGTCCGGCCCATTCGCGTGGCCTCGCAACCCCTTGACTGCGCCTGCGCGCCGCAACACGGCTCGCACTTATCGATGGACGGCGAAATTCACGGCGTGCTGCGGGTGGATGTTGCGACGACGCAACCACCCGCCCACCAACTTGGACGAGCGCAGGGAAACAGCGTTGTCCCGTGCAGGAAGCAGCCGGAGGACGTCAACCGTTTGTCTTGGTAAGTTGTTGAACTGATGAGACTTGGTGAGCCGGGAGGGAATCGAACCCTCGACCCTCGGATTAAAAGTCCGATGCTCTACCGCTGAGCTACCGGCCCACGAAATCTGGCCCGTCCAGGGACAAATCACAGGCGTGCTCGCCCCACTTCACGGCACATGGCGAACCTCGAATCTTAGCACGCGCGGATACGCTCACGACCGTGTGGCCGTCGGTCAATCCGCTCGCAGCGATTTCATGACGGCAAACAGCGCAAGGGATCCGATCACCATGCCGGCGGCTTCGAAACCGTCGACCGAGATCAGCCGGCCGAGAAAGTGAAAGAGGGCGCCGCCGCCAACTCCGCCTGCAACGATCGAAACACTGGCCGCTCGGATCCACCAGGCGATCCGCCGCGAGAGTCCGGTGCAGATGTGGCCGTCTTCGAGTGGGCCCTTACACCGCGGGCAGGTGGCCATGATGAAGGCGCCGGTGAGTTCCTGGGAAACCCCGCACGGTCGCCGTCACGTGCTCGGGAGGCGTCGGGTAATATAGCACGCGAGTCTGCGGCGCTCTTGCCGCTGGGTTGTGTGTACACACCATGGCTCTTGCTGCCGTTCCATCGCCCATGCCCGTCCCAACGCGCCGCTTGATCCTGCTCGCAGAATCCGACCCCGGAGTCCGGCACGCGCTCGCGAAGCTGCTCAGACTGCGCGGCTTCGACGTGCTGCTCGTCGATTCAGTCGACGCTGCGCTCGACGCCATCCTCACCGAGCGTCCGGCGGCGGCAATCGTGGAACTGCACCTGGCCGGCGGCTCGGGCCGTGACGTCGTGGTATCGATGCCACCGCGCGTGCCGGTACTCATCTTCTCCGCGGCGGCGCGCGAATCCTACGAGCTCGAGCGTCTGCGCCCCCGCACGCGGTTGATCCCGAAGCCCTATTCGCTGGTGATGCTCATTGAAGCGCTCGAGGAAATGCTTGCGAGCGCGGATGCGCTGCCGAAATCGAACGACGAGGACAGACGAACTGAGGACTGAGAAGAAATCCTGTCGGTTCCAGGTTTCAAGTTCCAGGTTCCGCCCAGTCACGAAGCTTCGACGCCACCGAGGCTCCGCTCCTACTCGTCGGTTCGAGGCGAAGCTTCGTTATAGGATCTTCATTCCAAGCGCCGACAGGGCAAGCTCCGTTCCCAGAATGGCCGTGGCGTTCTGCACGTCGAGGATGGGGTTCACTTCGACCATGTCGAGGGAGACGAGCTGGCCCGAGTCCGCGACGAGCTCCATCATGACATGAGCTTCCCGGTAGTTCAGGCCGCCCTTGACCGGAGTTCCTACGCCCGGCGCAATCGTGGGATCGCAGACATCCAGATCGAAGGACACGTGAATGCCGTAGGTTCCGGTGCCTGCGATTGCGAGCGCGGCTTCGGCGACCGCGGCAATGCCCACGCGGTCGATGTCTTTCATCGTGAACACGCGGATGCCGGACGCGATGACCCGCTGGCGCTCCGCGTCATCGAGATTCCGCAGCCCGATGAGGACCGTTTGTTCGGGCGAAACCTTGGGGAAGAAGCCACCGATTCTCGACAGCTCCACCGGCTCGGCGCCGAGCAGAGCCGCGAGCGGCATCCCATGAACGTTGCCGCTCATCGTCGTGGCCGGGGTGTTCATGTCGCCGTGCGCGTCTATCCAGAGAAGGCCGATGCCCTTGTTCTGTCTGCGCGCGTGCGCTGCGGAGGCCGCGACCGACCCGGCGCCAAGGCTGTGATCGCCGCCAAGCACGAGGGGCATGCCGCCTTTGTCGAGCAC
>JACPPN010000071.1 GCA_016190995.1 Acidobacteriota bacterium
CGCCGACGCCGACGAGGAAGAGCGCACCCTGCCGCCAGCTCACGAACTGGTGGAGATAGAGTCCGAGCAGAACGATGCCGGCGGTTGCGATGCCGACCGGTCGCGGATCGATGGATCGGCGCTCGGTGGCCACTGCGAACGGCTGGCGGAGCGCCGGCGTCTGGACGGCGTCAGACATGGCTTTTCGTGATTATCGTGAATCGGATGTCCGCCGGCAAGCGCGGGCCGGGTCCGTCGCCTCGGTGCCTGGCGCTATCGCGTGACGGTTTCTGGGTCATCCGGGCTTTGGGCGCGCCTGCAGCCGCCGCGGGTCCGCCCTCAGGCTCGCACGGCTTCCTTCCTGCGCTCCCCCACTGGATGCTCGTGCAGGAACTGGGTCGCAAGCTCGTGAATCTTCCGAGAAATCTCGGGGCCCGTCAGCTCGCCGAACTTGCTGCGGAACTGCGCGATCGGCACGACGGCCTTGGCCATCGCGCGATGTCCGCCGGCGCTGCCCACGTCGGCGAACAGTTTCTTGACGAACTCACCCGCGTTTCGCGAATACCCGAGATTGCGCACCGACACGATCAGCGAGTCGTTCACGACCCCCGCGATAATGGTCCACTTGACGTCCTCGACCTGCAGGAAGAAATCGGCGACGTAGGTGATGAAGTCCTCGCGGGGAGGGGACCCGATGAACGCGCAAAAGACCTGCTCGCTCAAGGTGCCGTTCTGCTGCGCCCGCATGACGTATTCGAGGCGGTCGAGCGTGATTTCCGCCCCCTCCATCTTGCGAATCAGGGCTGGATCCGCCAGGGGATAGAGGAACGTGAACGCCTCGAGATCCGACCGGTTGGTGTGGCGGGCGAAAAACAGCGTGTCCGACTTGATGGCGTAGAGCATCGCGGTCGCGGTGCGCTCCGAGATGTTCACGTCCACGGCGCGCAGGTGCTCCACGAGGATCGTCGAGGTGGATCCGTAGTCCGGGCGGATATCCTTGAAGACCGCGCTGTAGCCGGGTTGTTCCGGGTGATGGTCGATCACCAGATCGACACGCGGAAGAACCGCGCCGAAATAGTGCGGCTGAACGTCGACCGTGGCGATTCGCTCGAATTCCGTCAGCGCCGCAGGCGTCAGGGGTTCGACCTGGATGTCCAGGAGGTTGGCCATCCGCAGATTCTCGGGGCGCGTGACGCCCTGCACCGCCCCGAGAATCGCGGTGGTCTTCGTCCGGCGCAGCAGGTTGCGGAGCGCCAGGCCGCTCGCCATCGCATCGGGATCCGGATCGTTGTGGAGCAGGATCAGGATGCGATCCGCGTCGGCGAGGTAACGCTGATACTGCTGCACGCGTGCCCGGGTGAGGGACCGACTGAGCTCGGTCAGAAGAGGACCGCTGACAAGCTCCGCGAGCGTGAGAGAGTTCAGCTCCGGGAAGCCCGCCTTGAGCTCATCGGCGCGGCGCTCGCTCCGACGGGCCCCGACCGACAGGACGTAGACGAGCATCCCGCCTGCGTCGCGCACCGGATCCAGAATGCGCTTCAGGCTTCGCCGGCCGTTGTCCTCGACGATGACGAGCGTGTTGGGGGAGACGTCAGCTCTCAGATAGGTGTCGACCCGGCGCGGATCCGCAACGGTGGCGTGAATGCCTGCCTCGTGCAGTCGGCGGGCGAGCGACCGACTCTCGAGGAGGAACTCGACGTCGAAGGTCGGATGGAGCACCGCCTCGAGGGTGCGAATGACCAGCTCGTCCTGACAGATCGCCAGGCACTTCATCGATGTGTGGTTCGGGTACAGCCCAGCCGCAACGCTAACCTCTCATTATACGTCGTGATAGCATGGCTCCTCGGACATCTTCTAAGGCCTCGTGAGCCCCAAGCAGGGATCGTGAGTGCGCGCGCAAGACTCTGCACGGTCGCTCTCGGTTGCGGCTGGCTCGTTGGGACCGGCGAGCCGGTTGCCGCTGAGACTCGAGCCCCGTGCGTGGCCTGCCTGACGCTTGCGCTGACCCCAGGGCAGGCCGCCCATATCGCGGCGGCGACCGCACCCCTCACCGGTCTCGATTTGATCGTCCATGTACCGGATTCTGGGACGCGCACGGGCGAAGCCGGCGACTGGTTCGTCCGGCTCCAGCGGCTGGGCGTGCGCGTGGGTCTCGCCTTCGACCTCTCGATCGGCGAGGCAGGGCGAGAGTTGCCCGACAGCGTCGCGTCAGCATCACGCATGCTGTTTCGTGTTGCGGAGGCGACACCGGCCGACGTGCCGCGCCTCGCGTTCGACGTCAAGCGCGTCCTGACGAACGCGCGCGCGATGAATCCAGCGGCATCGATTGGCCTCGAAGGTCCGGAATCCACGCTATCCTTGCTGGCCGCGCAGGGTGTGATCCCTTACCTCGACTTCCTGGTTCGGCCGGACGTCACCACTCCGGGGCGCTTGGCTGCAAGCGTCGATGTCTGGCTGGCGAAATCCCTCGAGACGGCGACCCTCCGGGAGATTCTTCGCGCCGCTGCGACCTCGAGCCCCGTGTTGTTGTCGATGCCCGTTGAGTCCGAAGCGCTCGTGAGGCTGGTGCGCCTCGTCGGTGAGCTGCGCGACATGTTTCCACCAGCGCTCGCGCCGCTGGCCGAGCTGCGCGCGACTTGCGAGAGCAGCAGCGGACCGCTGGCGTGCTCCGCTCGCATGTTCCTTCATCCCTACTCGTTGGACGCGATCGCCCTGGTCGAGGGAGAGGCTCCGTTCAACACGGTCGTCATCGCCCCTCGGGCGAGCGAAGCGGACGTCGCGACCACGAGCCGGATCGATCGAGGCACTCGGCCTGAACCGGGCATCGACGGCGTGCGGGTTCGGTTGAACGCCGCGGACAACACGGCCGCCCTTCGCATCAGGGGTTGGAGCGCGGAGCTGAGCGATCGATTCTCCACGGGTGTGCGCGTGACCGGTACCCGCTCCCTAACGGCAGCCGAGATCGTCGCGCGGCATCAGGCGACCGTCGCGCGGCAGGCGCGCGAGATCCACTCGTTGATTCAGACGGGCTCGTCTGTCCTGACGTTCGAGGCGCCAGGTTTCTCGGCCCCCGTGACGATCTCGTCGGATACCATCGTGTACACCAGGGGACAACTGAAGGAACTGGAGCAGCGGGCGATTCGCGTGAACGGCGTCGATCTCGTCGAGACGGACAGGACGGGAGTGCCACGCCTGCCTCTGGTCGAGCCGGAGCGCGTCGGCGTGATCCCGTTCAGCATTCTGCTGATGGAGATGTATCGATACCGACTCGCCGGGCGCGAGTCCATCGACAAGCAGGATTGCTACGTGATCTCGTTCGAGCCCAGGGGCTCGGACCGGGCTCTCGCCAGCGGCCGCGCCTGGATTGCTCTCGACACCTTCGCGCTCGTTCGAATCGTGGCGATTCAGACGGCCTTGAAGGGTCCGATCATCTCGTCGGAGCAGCGCGACGAGTACGTGCGTCCTCCAGGAGCGCGGCCGAATGTGCGCGTGCTGGCGCGGACCGAGGCGCATCAGGTGTACGAGGGACCAGGATTCCGCACGCCGATTCATCGGGTGACGAGGCTGACTGACCACGAGCTCAATCCTCGCGACTTCGATCGCCGGATCGAGGCGGCGCACGCCTCGACGTCCGTGATGCTTCGCGAGACGCCGGCGGGCTGGCGATATCTCCGCAGAGGCGATGCGCCGAGCGGCCAGCAGGTGGGCGGACCGTCCGGCCGCGCTGCTGAAGTCACGCGTACCCTCGAGACCCACGCCGGGCGGCCTGTCCGGACGGCGGTTGTCGGGATCATCCTCGATCCCAACATCAGCGTTCCCCTGCCATTTGCCGGCCTGAACTATGTTGATTTCAACTTTCTGAACACGCGCACGCAGTTCAATGGGTTCTTTGGCGGAAGCTACGGGCAGGTCTCGTGGGCCGTGCCGTCCTGGCGAGCGACGCGCTGGCAGCTGTCCGGCAATGCGTTTGCCATCGCGACACATTTCAACGACCGCTCGTTCCGGAACGGCATCGAGCGACATGAGGAGAACCTCAAGCAGCGGCCGGCGCGGTTCGCCATCGAGCTGATGCGGCCGGTTGCACAGCGCGCGCGCGTGCGGCTGGCCTATCAGCTCAACTACACGCGGCTGACGGCTGCCGATTCGACGGCGCGCACCTTCAGGGTGCCAGTCAGTCCGCTCGTGCACGCGTTCACGGCATCGATCGAGTGGGAGCGAGGCCCCTGGACGACGACGGTCTGGTGGGGTCCCGGGCGGCGTCAGCGCTGGAAACGGTGGGGCGCTCAGGGCGGCACGGAATTCGACCCCGACACCAGAGACTTTCAGAAAGTCGGCGCGTCGGCTGTCCGCTCGTTCGTTTTCTCACGTCGTTTCGTGGGTCGACTGGAAGGCGCATGGATGGACGGCCACGACCTCGATCGGTTCAGCCGCTATGCGTTTGGCGTGTTCGAGAACCCGCTGCACGGCTATCCCAGCGCCAGCGTCCGATACGATCGCGGCGTCCTGGCGCGCGGCCTGGCGTCCTGGACCGTGACGCCCGGCGCCCGGCTCGACGGCTTCATCGATCAGGCCATCGTCCGAGATCCCGCGTTTGGAGCCAGAGCCCGCGGTCATACGGGGCTCGGCGCGGCGCTCGAGGTTCCCCTCCCGTTCGGCTTTCTCGCGGCGGCCGAGTGGGGCTACGGCGTCCAGGCGAGACACCGCGTGGGTCACATGGGGACGCACGTCATCCGCGTGACTGGATATAAGATTTTCTGACGCGCGCCCCCACACCACTTGCGCGGGCATGGAGCAGCGATGTCAACCGGATTTCATGCCGTGTACCGTCCCCTCAGGCCGATGCCTCTCGCCGAGAAGCTGTTCGATCGATTTCTCGGCGAGCTCGCGGAGAAGCTCGACGACGCGTCGCTCGACCGGAACGCGACATGTCGCGACGCTATCGCCGAGCTGTACGGGCTTAGCGGCGCCAAGGCAGGCGCCGAGGACGAAAGGCTTCCGCTCGGCGTCCGCGCCTTGTACGCCTCCTTCGATCCGCGCAACATCACCCTGGAGCCGGAGTACTACTCGGAGATTGACGTCGCGAGATATGCGCGGGTGAAGCCGCTGACGTGGCTGTGGATCATGTTCGACCGCTCACCCCTCGGGCAGAACGCGTACCTCGGCCATCGTTTGCGGCGCATGCTGGCGGAGCGCGTGTTCAAGCGTTGCGGACGCAACGTCAAGATCTGGCACTTCGTCGAATACTCGTACGGCTACAATCTATCGGTCGGCGACGATGTCGTGCTGCACCGGTATGCGTTTCTCGATGATCGCGGCGGGATCGAGCTGGGTAACAAGGTCAGCGTGTCGGACTACGCGAACATCTACTCGCACACGCACGACATCAACGACATCTCAACCGTGTACTTGCGGCAGACCGTCATCGAGGACCACGTACGCATCACGTACCATGCGACGGTGCTCGCCGGCACGCGCGTCGGCAAGGACGGGATGATCGGCGCGATGTCACTGGCCACCAAGGACGCGCCGGGGCACTACGTGAGCGTCGGGATTCCCTCGAAGGCCGTGCGGGCGAAGGATCGCCCGTGCCCGTACTGCGAGGCGGAAGGGGTCAGCCGCGCCTGATCGACAGACGCGGCCGAGTCGGGACGAGCCCTGGAGACACGACACATGTGGGGACAGCTGCTGACCGTCGCGAGCCTGGCCTGCGGAATCGTGGCCACGCCGCAGGGCCAGGCGATGTTCAGGAGCGGAGTCGAGCTCGTCAACTTCGGCGTGACCGTGGTGGACAGGAAAGGCGCGGTCATCACCGATCTCAAGGCGGAAGATTTCGAGGTGTACGAGGAAGGCCGGAAGCAGACGATCGGCTATTTCGCGCGCGGTGACGCGGGCAAGGAGTTCCTGCCGCCCCTGCACCTCGGTCTGTTGTTCGACACCAGCGGCAGCATGCAGGAGGACCTGCGATTGTCACGCAGCGCCGCGGTGAAGTTCCTGAACACGATCACCGACGCGATCGACATCACGCTGGTCGATTTCGATACCGAGGTGCGCGTCGCGCGGTATGGACAGGCGGACTTTCCCCGTCTGGTCGAACGGATTCGGAATCGCGAGCCGGAAGGTTGGACGGCGCTCTTCGATGCCCTCGGCGTGTACCTGGACGGCGCGAACGGCCAGGATGGCCGCAAGATTCTCGTGCTCTATACCGACGGCGGCGACACGCGCAGCGCAATCACGTTGTCTGAAACCCTCGATCTGCTGAAGGCGTCCGACGTCACCGTCTACTCCATCGGCTTTCTGGAGCATCAATTGTCCTCGGTCAAGATGGGGCAGCGCCAGATGCTCACCCACATGGCGGAGCTCACGGGCGGGCGCGCGTTCTTTCCCACCGCCATCAAGGACCTCGACAAGGTGTACGACAGCGTCCACGAGGAGATTCTGGCGCAGTACAGCCTCGGCTACTCGTCGCTCGACAGGCGCACCGACGGCGCGTGGCGTAAGGTGGAAGTCAAGGTCGTCCGTCCCGATCTCAAGGGCGCGAAGGTCCGCGCGCGCGCCGGCTACTTCGGCCCGTACAAGCCCGCGTCACGGTAGCGAAGCGTCGCCTTCATCCCCTCAGCACGCGGCACTCGGCACGCAGCCCTGAGTCCTCAGCGCGTGTGAAAGAAGCTCTCACCGCGGAGAACGCAGAGCGCGCGGAGAAACGATTTTCAAAGAACTCCTGGCTCCGCGTCCTCAGCGGTGATGGCTTTTGTTCACACGCTCTCAGCCTCGACACCCGTGACTTCCGAGTGAGCGTCGGCGCGCGCGCCGGCCCGCGACAGGTCCGTGTGATACGATGCTCTGTTGCCTCATGGGCCGAGCGGCGCGCCTTGCTGAAGGCGGCCGGTGTGACGCATCTCCGCAGGTCGCGAGGACCGAGTGCGATCGAAGTACGACCGCTTCAAGCTGGTCACCGATTTCGAGCTTCGCGGCGATCAGGCCCGCGCGATCGAGGAGCTCACCGAGGGGCTGGTCCGCGGCGACACGCACCAGGTTCTGCTCGGGGTGACGGGCTCCGGCAAGACCTTCACGATGGCGCAGGCGATCGCGCGCGTGAACCGGCCGACGCTCGTCATCGTGCACAACAAGACGCTCGCGGCGCAGCTCTTTCAGGAATTCCGCCGATTCTTCCCGGACAACGCGGTCGAGTACTTCGTCAGCTACTACGACTATTACCAGCCTGAAGCGTACGTTCCCGCCACCGACTCGTACATCGAAAAAGAAGCCACCATCAACGACGAGATCGATCGCATGCGGCTCTCCGCGACACGATCGCTGTTCGAGCGGCGTGACGTCGTCATCGTCGCCAGCGTGTCCTGCATCTACGGTCTCGGATCGCCGGAGGCGTACTACGGGATGATGCTGCCGCTCGAGCGAGGTCAACGGATCGAGCGTGAAGCCATCCTGCGGAAGCTCGTCGAGATTCAGTACAACCGCAACGACCACGAGTTCACGCGCGGAACCTTCCGGGTCCGCGGTGACATCGTCGAGGTCTACCCTGCATACGAGGAGCACGCCCTGCGCGTGGAGCTGTTCGGCGACGAGGTTGACGAGCTCGTCAGCTTCGATCCGTTGACGGGACGATCGGGGCGACGTCATGACAAGGTGGCGATCTATCCGAAGACCCACTTCGTCACGCCGCGCGCCCGCACGAGACAGGCGATCGAGTTGATCAAGGCGGAGCTCGCATGGTATCGGGGCAGGCTCGAGTCGGAAGGCAAGCTCCTCGAGGCCGCGCGGCTGCATCAGCGCACGATGTTCGATCTCGAGATGATTCAGGAGATCGGGTACTGTCACGGCATCGAGAACTACGCGCGCCACCTGTCGGGACGACAGGCGGGCGAGCCGCCACCGACGCTGCTGGACTATCTGCCTGAAGACGCCATCACGGTCATCGACGAAAGCCATCAGACCATCCCGCAGATCCGCGGCATGTACCATGGTGATCGCTCCCGTAAGGAGGTCCTCGTTGCCTACGGGTTCCGACTCCCGTCGGCGCTGGACAACCGCCCGCTCAATTTCGAAGAGTGGGAAGCGCGGGTTGGCCAGGCGATCTTCGTGTCCGCCACGCCAGGCCCCTACGAGCTGTCGAGATCGGGAGGCGTCGTGGTCGAGCAGATCATCCGTCCGACCGGTCTGGTGGATCCGGCGATCGAGGTCAGACCGGTGCGCGGGCAGGTGGACGATTTGCTCGGCGAGATACGCGCCGCCGTCGAGCGCGGCGAGCGCGTGCTCGTGACGACCCTGACCAAACGCATGGCGGAGGACCTGACGCAGTACTACCAGGAGCTGGGGGTGAAGGTCCGCTACCTGCACTCCGACATCGAGACGCTGGAGCGGGTGGACATCCTCCGCGATCTGCGCCGCGGCGTCTTCGACGTGCTGGTCGGGATCAATCTACTGCGAGAGGGGCTGGATCTGCCGGAGGTGTCGCTGGTCGCCATTCTCGACGCCGATAAGGAAGGCTTTCTACGGTCGGCCGGATCGCTCATCCAGACGGCCGGTCGGGCGGCCCGCAACATCAACGGC
>JACPPN010000077.1 GCA_016190995.1 Acidobacteriota bacterium
CCTACGGACACCTCGACGCCATCGTGGCGCTCGACCGCGCGATCGCCGAGTTGTCGCTGTATCCGGCCGTGGATCCGCTGGCCTCCACCTCGCGCATTCTCGACCCGCGTGTCATCGGCGACGAGCACTACGGCGTGGCCCGGCAGGTGAAACAGATTCTGCAGCGCTACAAGGACCTGCAGGACATCATCGCCATTCTCGGCATCGACGAGCTGTCCGAGGACGACAAGCTGACGGTCGCGCGCGCGCGCAAGCTTCAGCGCTTCCTGTCGCAGCCTTTCTTCGTGGCGGAGCAGTTCACCGGCCGTCCGGGCAAGTACGTTCCGATTGCCGAGACGATTCGTGGCTTCAAGGAGCTGGTGGAAGGCAGGCATGACGCGCTGCCCGAGCAGGCGTTCTACATGGTCGGCGGCATCGAGGAGGCGGTCGAGGCCGCCGAGAAGATGGCGTCGGCCTGAGGACGGCCGGCGCCGCGCCGCAACGCTATGGCGATTCCTCCGATTCCGCAGTCCCTCACGCTCGAGATCGTCACCCCCGATCACGCCGTCACGCACGAGCAGGTCGATGAGGTGGAGATTCCCGGGTCCGACGGGTACTTCGGTGTGCTGCCCGGGCATACGCCGCTTCTGGCGATGCTGAAGGTGGGCCAGGCATGGTACCGCAAAGGCGCCGACCGCTTCTACGTGCTGATCGCCTTCGGCTTTGCGGAAGTCCTGCCCGATCGCGTCACGATTCTGGCGCAGGTGGCGGAGCGGCCGGAGGAAATCGACGTGGCTCGCGCCGAGCGGGCGCGCCAGCGCGCGCAGGCGCGCCTGGCGGCACCGGCGCGCGACATCGACTTCGAGCGGGCCCGTGTCGCCCTGATGAAGTCCTTGATTCGACTTCAGGTGGCGACCCGCGCGCGCGTGCGCACGTAACGCAGGACCGAGAACCAGTCGTATGAAGGTTTCCTGGGCCGCGGTGTCGCATCCGGGGCTGCGGCGGGTAGCCAACGAAGACAGCTACTGCGCCCAAGCAGACCTTGGCCTGTTCGCTGTCGCGGACGGCATGGGCGGGCACGTCGCCGGCGAGGTCGCGTCACGCGCGGCGGTCGAGACGATCGAGCTCTTCATCCAGGAGACCCGGAACGCGGAGCAGGACAGTACCTGGCCGTTTCCCTTCGAGCCCGGCCTGAGTCTCGAGGCGAACAGGCTCAAGGGCGCCATCCGATCGGCCAATCGGCGAATCGCCGAGATGATGGCCGCGACCGACGGCCTGCGCGGCATGGCCACCACGGTCTCGGCGGTTCTCATCGCCCACTCCACCGCCGTGATCGCGCATGTCGGCGACAGCCGCGTCTATCTGCTGCGCGAGGGGCAGCTCGAGCGCCTGACGGCCGATCACTCGTGGGTGGAGGAACAGGTGCGCTCGGGCGCGCTGGACAAGAACGCGGCGCGCGCGCACCCCTGGCGAAACATCGTCACACGCGCGCTCGCGGGGGGTGAGGATCCACAAGTCGACGTGTTGGAACACCCGCTCCATGCGGCCGATCGCCTGTTGCTCTGTTCCGACGGTCTGTATGCCGTTCTCACCGACGATCGCATCAGGGAGCTCCTTGCGGCCAACCGGACCTTGTCCGACGCGTGCGACGCGCTCCTGTCCGGCGCCAATGGCGGAGGCGGTCCCGACAACGTCACCGTGCTGGTTCTGCAGCTAGATGCTCCGTAATCTCCGGCAGCTCCTGCGTTATCGAGGTCTCATCCAAAGCCTCGTGGCCCGCGAGCTGAAGGCGCGCTATCGCGGGTCGGTTCTCGGGTTCTTCTGGTCCTTCATCAATCCGCTTCTGCTCCTCTTGATCTACTCGTTCGTCTTCACCGTCGTGCTGCCCGGCACGCGACCGCGGGAACTGGAGCCGTATGCGCTGTTCATGTTCTGCGGGATCCTGCCGTGGACGTGGTTCTCGTCTTCGTTGGGCGAGTCGAGCAACGTCCTCATTGCCGGCGGCAATCTGATCAAGAAGGTGCTGTTTCCAGCCGAGATTCTGCCCATCGTCACTGTCCTGGCAAACATGGTGCACTTCTTTCTCGGCTTACCCATCCTCGCGATCTTCCTGGTGTACTATCGGGCCCCGTTGCAACTGGCGGAGCTCGTCTGGTTTCCCGCCGTGGTGCTCGTGCAGCTGCTCTTGACGTTCGGACTGGCACTGCTCGTCTCGTCCCTGACCGTCCACTTCCGTGACATCAAAGACATTCTCTCGAACCTGCTGACGTTCTGGTTCTTCGCCACGCCGATCATCTATCCGATGTCGCAGGCGCCCGAGTACGGGCGCCAAATCCTGAACCTGAACCCGTTCACGCACCTGGCGATTTCCTATCAGGAGATCCTGTTCTATCCGGGGCCGTTCGGGCACTGGAAATGGTTGATCGCCCTGGGCGTCGCCTCGTTCGCCCTCTTCGCGCTCGGATACTTCCTGTTCGATCGACTGCGCGATTCCTTTGCGGAGGAGGTCTGATCCGGTGCGCACGAAGCAACACGAGGTGGCGCGCGCATGACAATGGCAGCTTGTGTGCTCTGCGGTGAGAGTTTTTGACGCCGGATTCAGGTGGAACGAGTGAAGAGAGGCCTCACGGCGTTCGGCCTCGGCGCGGGCCTCGGCATCCTGACGCTCGCGATCGAGGTGCGCCTCGGCAATTTTCGAATCAATCCCGACACCGCCGCCACCTATGGGCTGCTGTCCGGCGGCCTGCTCGCGATCGTCGCCTGCCTGACGCGCCTGGGATCTGCGCGCTTGGCCATCGTCGCGATGGCGCTCCTTGGCGCAATCGAAGCGCTCTATTTCACGAGCACGAGCTGGCTCCGTGGCGAGCCCTGGTGGACGGCGCGAAGCCTGGCCGTCGAGCTCGGCATCGTCTGCGCCATTGCGGGCGCGGCGCTCGGCGTGACCCGACTCGTGTCGCGAGTGCCACGCCGGCCGCAGCCGGGCCGCTTTGGCCCGATCGGCGGGGCTGCCATGCTGATCGCATTGGTCACCGTGGTGGCGGCGACCTGGCCGCGCCTGCCGGCAGATCCCGTGCGCAGCCGTACCGGGCCGAACCTCGTGCTGATCGTGCTCGATGGCGTGCGGCGCGATCATGTCGGCTTGTATGGCTATCCGCGCGCGACCACGCCCACGCTCGATGCCTTGGCGCCCCGCGCGCGGGTGTACGACGCCTATGCGGCTTCTTCGCACACTGGCGGTGCCATCGATCGGCTGCTGCGGCCGCGCGCCCTCGCCAATCGCGTGATCGAGCACCGCACCGTGCAGGCGAACCTGAGGTCGGCGGGGTATGTGACGGCAGCCTTCACTGACAACCCCAACCTCACGCTGCGCAGCAGGTCGATGCGTGGCTTCGACCGGATCGAACGCAGTGTCGGACTCTGGAGGCAGGTGTTTCGTCGCACGATTCTCGGACTGCTCATCGAGTGGCTCGATGCCGGCGACGATATGGCGCTCGTCGACAAGACCATCGCCTGGGCCAGAGCGCAGCGGGGGCCGGTCTTCCTGTACGTGCATCTGATGGACTCGCATGCGCCCTTCACCGATCCGCCCATTGACGGCCGCGAGCGCCCCGGTCGACGGATCGTGTTTCCGGTCTCCGGCATGACGCTGACGCGCGACGAAGCCGACGACATCGTCGCGCGATACGACAGCGGGGTCCGGCGCGCCGACGAGCAGGCGGGTCGGCTTCTCGCAGACGTCTCGAAGTGGGGCCGGCCGTTTGTCGCCATCGTGACATCGGATCACGGCGAGAGCCTTGGCGAATCGGGGCGATGGTTCCACGGCGGCAGCCTGGCGCCCGAGCTGCTCGGCGTCCCGCTGCTCGTGGCGGGCGAGGGCGTCACGTCCGGTCGCGTGACGGCTCCGGTTGGACACGCCTCCATCGTGCGGACGTTGCTTGACATCGCGAGCGTCGCATGTGACGAATGTTCCGGATCCGATCTGCGCACGTCGACGGGCGATTCCGTCATCGAGGGCGGGCTCGCGGCCGAGAGCGGGCACGGCCAGGACCTCAGCTACCGCATCGCCGGCGGATATAAACTGGTCCTGAATCGCTCCAACGGTCGCGTCCGGCTTTACGATCTCCGGAATGACCCGCTCGAGCAGCGGGACGTCGCGCATCTCAGGGCCGATGTCGTCGCCGCCCTGCGAAAGGGACTGGATGCTCAGCGCTATGACGCACCGAGCCTGACACCAGAAGAGCTCGATCGTCTTCGATCGCTCGGGTATGTGCGGTGATGGGCGGTGATCGAGGAGCGTCTCGGGCTTGATTGGCATCCTGTCAGCACATGAACGCCATTGAGGTCGCACACGTCACCAAGATCTACCGGCGTTACAGCCGTCGCAGACAGTTCGCGACGCTGAAAAGCGCGCTGCTCTCCGGCAGCCTGATCTCCGACCTCCGGCCCGACGAGATGTTCTCGGCGGTCGAGGACGTCTCGTTCGACGTCAGCGAGGGCCGGACGTTCGGGGTCGTGGGCCGGAATGGCTCGGGCAAGAGCACCCTGCTCAAACTCGTCGCCGGCATCACGAAACCTACCCGCGGCGGCGTCCGCGTCCGCGGGAGGATTTCCGCGCTCATCGAGCTTGGCGCCGGGTTCCACCCTGAGATCTCGGGACGCGAAAACGTCTTCATCAACGGCATCATGCTCGGGCTCTCGAAGCGCGAGATCACGCGCCGCTTCGATGAGATCGTCGAGTTCGCCGAGCTCAAGGACTTCATCGACGCCCCCGTGAAGACGTACTCGTCCGGCATGTACATGCGCCTCGGCTTCGCGGTGGCGATTCACGTCGACCCCGACGTTCTGCTCGTCGACGAGGTCCTTGCCGTCGGTGATGAAGGCTTCACGCGCAAGTGCCTGGACAAGTTTGGCGAGTTCCGGCGCCGCGGAAAGACGATCCTCCTCGTGACCCATTCCCTCGGTCTCGTCGAGCGGTTCTGCGACGAGGCTCTCTGGCTCGACGCGGGCCACATCCGCGCCATCGGGGATCCCAAGCGGGTCGTCGGCGCCTACATCACCGACGTCGAGCGCAGCGAGGAACGGCACCTGGCGGCCGGGGACGCGCGGGCGAGGGAAGCAGCCGCGGCGGTCCCGGACGCCTCGCGCCTTCCCGACCATCCCGTACAGACGGGTGAAACCCCGCCCGACATGTTTCGCGCCACCGAAGGGCGATGGGGCTCCCGCGACGTCGAGATCACCGGCGTCGATCTCTTCGGCGACGACGGGCAGCCGAGCCATGTATTCCATAGCGGCGAGCGCGTGACCGTGAAGCTCGGGGTCACGGCCTCACGGCCCATCGCCGACTTCGTGTTCGGCATCGGCATCTTCAACGCTGACGGCGTGTGCTGTTACGGCACCAATACCGATCTGGAGGAGCTCACGGCGGTCGAGCTGTCGGGATCGGGCACGGTCCTGCTGACGATTGAGAGCCTGGATCTCGTGGAAGGCACCTACAAGCTCGACGTCGCCGTTCACAAGCGCGACGGCTTCCCGTACGACTATCACCGGCTCCTCTACACTTTCCGTGTGAAGTCGCGCACGAAGGACGTCGGCATCTTCCGGCCGCCTCACAAGTGGGAGTTCTCCCCCAATATCAAGTTCAAGGACGCAGGCCGGTGGGCCTGATCCGGCCGCGGGACATCCATGCCCATCCTGTCGCTCGATGACGCGGCCGAGTACGCGGCACGGCTGCGCGCCGGTGGCAAGGTCGTCGTGTTCACAAACGGGGTCTTCGACCTGCTTCACCCTGGCCATGTCCGCTATCTCCAGGCTTCTCGCCGCGAAGGCGACGCGTTGATCGTCGCCGTCAACTCGGATCGGTCGGTGCGGGCGAACAAAGGCCCCGGCCGTCCGATCAACCCGGAGGCGGAGCGGGCCGAAGTCCTCGCGTCGCTCGCGTGCGTCGACGCCGTTGTCGTCTTCGATGAAGACACGCCGGCCCGGGTGGTCGGCCGCCTGCGGCCTGACGTCCTCGTCAAGGGCGCAGATTGGGCGCCCGGCGAAATCGTCGGCCGCGACACCGTCGAAGCCCATGGCGGCCGCGTGGTGCGCGTGCCTGTCGAGGCCGGCTACTCGACGAGCCTTCTGCTCGAGCGAATCAAAGCCAGCAAGCGGAGGGCATGAGCGGGCGAGAGCCTGCGGTCGAGGACGCCGACAGGATCCCCGACACGCTAATCCAGTATCCCTGAGCTCAGGTGTCTTGCCAATGTCGCGGTGGGTCCTATCGCCGGGCAGTCGTACCCGTGTGGCCCACCCGGCCTCGGCGCCAAGAGCCATGATCGGGACGTGGCGCCTGCGGGAGGGGCGCCCGCGCGGCGTTACTCACCGTGACATTAGCCTCGACGGCCTCGGTGCCTTACCGTTATTGATCTCGTTCGCCCGTGCTCGGGCCGCGCCGGTCGTCGTAAGGCGCCTATCGCCGTGATAGGATGAAAGGTTCGGACACGGGCCGAATCCACGATTGTGGCTCCACTGACATCGAGTTCCTCGCTGACGTTGCGCGCGCTGCTCAAGACGGCCGCGAGCCGTGTCGCGATGGGTGTGCCCGGCCGGAAAGTGACGGGACTCCCGCCGTCCGCCCAGGCATTCTTCGCGGCGGCGGCGGCCCGGGAAGGGCTGACAATTCTGGTCGTGTCTAGCGACGGCGATGTCGAGCGGATGACGGCGGATGCGCAGTTTTTCTATGGCGGGCTCGAGGGGATCGGCACGACGGACATCGAAAGCGCGGTCCTGGCCTTTCCATCGCACGAGATCGACCCGTACCGCGGCCTTGCTCCCCACCTCGACGTGGCATCGGCGCGCGCCCGCGCGCTCCTGGAGATCGCCTCAGGCCGCGCGCGTCTCGTGGTCGCCTCGGCCGCCGCGCTGCTGCCACGCGTCAGCGATCCTGAAGCCTTTCTCAAGCACGCCATTCAGCTGAAGCCCGGCGACGAGATCTCCCCTGTCGACTTGCGCGACCTGCTCGTTGCGGCGGGATTCAGCCACGAGGATCCCGTCGACGAGCACGGCGAGTTCTGTCAGCGTGGCGGGGTCGTCGATTTGTTCCCGGCGGGCGAGGTCCAGCCAATCCGCATCGAGTTCATCGGCGATACCATCGAATCGATCCGCCGGTACGATCCCGCGACTCAGCGATCGGTCATGACTCTCGATCGCGCCGGCATCGTCCCGTTGCGTGAACGCCTCACGGACGGCGAGCTGCCGCGCGCGAGCGTGATGGACTTCGTGTCCGTCGCGCGGCGATCGGTCCTGCTCCTGTCTGAAGAAGACGACGTGTGGGCGCAGGCCACGCGCGTGGCTGAGCAGATTGACAACAGCTACCAGGAACGCGTCTCCCGCGGCGACGCCGTTCCACCACCCGACGCGCTGATCGTGCCGCTCGCCGACGTGGAGCGCTGGCTGGCAGGGGCAACGCGCCTTGAGGAGCTCGCGATCGACGAGGGCGCGGCGATCGATGAGCCGCGCGAAGCGACGCACGCGGCCGTCGGAGCGCGGCACATCGCCTGCCAGCCCGCTGTGGAGTTGCGCGGTCGCGTGACCGATTGGGTCGCCGAAATCCGGCGCGCGCGCGCGCGTGGCGAAACCGTCGTCTTTGTGGCCGCGACGGCCGGGCGGGCCGAGCGGACGCTCGAGCTGCTGGGCGAGCACGAGATCGTCGCCGTCCCGGTCGAGCGCGCCGAAGAGATTGGGCTCGCGACGGTCCTGGTGGCCACGGGTCAGCTGTCACGGGGGTTCAGGCTTGCCGGGGCCGACCTCCAGCTCTACGCGGAGACTGACGTCTTCGACGAGGAGCGGCGGGTTCACGAGCGGCGGAAATCGCAGACGCGGTCGTTTCTGTCCGATTTCCGCGACCTGAAAGTGGGCGATCACATCGTGCACGTCGATCATGGCATCGGTGTGTTCGCCGGCCTCCGGCGCATCGACGTCGGCCTGCAGCCGCAGGAATTCATGGAGCTGCGGTACGCGGGCGACGACAAGTTGTTCGTTCCCGTCGAACGGCTCGATCTCGTTCAGAAGTACAGTGGTGCGGCGAAGCCGACGCTCGACCGGTTGGGGGGCGCCAGTTGGGAGCGCGCGAAGACGCGCGTCCGCAAGGCCATGCGCGACATGGCCGGGGAGCTCCTCAAGCTGTACGCCGCGCGGAAGGCCATCACCGGCCACGCCTTCGCC
The DNA here is from genome assembly GCA_016190995.1 of Acidobacteriota bacterium. Lineage (GTDB taxonomy): Bacteria > Acidobacteriota > Vicinamibacteria > Vicinamibacterales > JACPPN01 > JACPPN01. Next base: position 8,185 of record JACPPN010000077.1, read on the forward strand.
CCGGACTCGCACTGGCAGCAGGAATTCGAGGACGCGTTCGACTACGAGCTAACGGCGGACCAGCAGGCCGCGATCGCCGAGATCAAGCGCGACATGGAAGCGCCCTCGCCCATGGACCGGCTGCTCTGCGGCGATGTCGGGTACGGCAAGACCGAGGTCGCGATGAGGGCCGCGTTCAAGGTGGTCATGGACGGCAAGCAGGTCGCGTTCCTTGCACCCACCACCGTGCTTGCCTTTCAGCACGTGAAGACGTTGAAGGACCGGTTCGCCGGGTTTCCTGTTCGCATCGACATGGTCAGCCGGTTCCGCAGCAAGGCGGAGCAGAAGGCGATTCTCGCGGATCTGGCGGACGGCAAGGTCGACATCATCGTGGGCACCCACCGGCTCCTGTCGAGCGACGTGAGGTTCCGCGATCTCGGCCTGCTCGTCGTCGATGAAGAGCAGCGCTTTGGGGTCGCGCACAAGGAAAAGGTCAAGCAGCTGCGGCGCCGCGTGGACGTCCTGACCATGACGGCGACGCCGATCCCGCGGACGCTCAACATGTCCCTCGTCGGGATCCGGGACATGTCGATCATCGAGACGCCGCCGAAGGATCGGCTCGCGATCCAGACCAACGTCGTCAAGTTCGATCAGCACGTGATCGCGCGAGCCATTCGCAACGAGCTGTCCCGCAGAGGACAAGTCTTCTTCGTCCACAACCGCGTCGACTCGATTGACGCCATCGGCCATCTCATCACACGCCTCGTGCCCGAGGCGCGCGTCGCCATCGCGCACGGGCAGATGAGCGAGGGTGCGCTGGAGCGCGTCATGGTGGACTTCGTGGCGCGCCAATATGATGTGCTGCTCGCGACCACCATCATCGAGAACGGCCTCGACATCCCCAATGCGAATACGATGGTCGTCAACCGTGCGGATCGTTACGGGCTCGCCGAGCTCTATCAATTGCGGGGGCGGGTTGGACGCTCGGACCGCCGCGCCTACGCGTATCTGCTCGTTCCGCCGGAGGATTCGCTCTCGCCGATCGCGCGCAAACGTCTTGCCGCCATTCGCGAGTTCAGCGACCTCGGGAGCGGGTTCCGGATCGCCGCGCTGGATCTGGAAATCCGCGGCGCCGGCAACCTCCTGGGCGGTGAGCAGAGCGGCCAGATCGAGGCGATCGGGTTCGAGCTCTACATGAAGCTCCTCGAGCAGACAGCGCGTGAGCTGAAGGGTGAAGAGATCGAGGAGGAGGTGCGGACGGCCGTCAACCTGCGCGTCGATCTCCGGATTGACGAGACCTACATCCCCGACATGAACCAGCGGCTGATGGTGTACCGGAGGATCGCGGCCGTGCGATCCGAGAGCGAGCTGGCACGCGAGCTCGACGACGTCCGCGATCGCTATGGCCCTCCACCGCCCTCGGTGCTCAATCTCGGGGAGTACGGCCGGATTCGCGTGATGGCCGACAGGCTGGGCGTGGAGTCCATCGACCGCGACGGCCGTCAGGTCGTCTTAAAGTTCAGGCAGGATGCGACGGTCGACCCCTCACGGATTATTGGGCTCGTGCGGCGACGGCCGGACGTCGCGCTTACGCCGCCGGCGGTACTCAAGCTCGATCTGGCGCATGCTGGGACGCCTTCGCCAGTTGGGGGCCCGCGCCGGCCGGATCACCACCCGTCGCGATCTCGCGGGGCGGGCCGCCGGGAAGACATGTCCTGGTGGACGGCTCGCGCAACCTCTGGTGAAGTGACGAGCGGCTTCTCGAAGCAGGAAATCCTGCGGCCGGTCCCCGAAGACCCGCGTGCACCCGGTGGCGTCTTCACCCGCGTCTCCTCGCTTCTCGCCGAGTTGAGCGAAGGATGGTAAATTGGTTAAAATACTTGTTTCCAGAGACTTGCCACACGCGCCACGGGCGCGGATGCCGGTGAAAGGTGTGTGCACGCACATGCGCGTTCGTACGGCGGCGGCCGCCCTGAGCCTCGTCGCGCTCGTCTCGCCAGTCGGAGGAGAAATCCTCGAGCAGATCCTCGTGAAGGTGAATGGCGACATCATCACCAAGACGGATCTCGAGCAACGGCAGATCGCCGCGCTCCGGCAGCGGAATCAGCCCGCCACCGAGTCGGATCTTCGAAGTGACGAGGCGCTGAAGAAACTCCTCGCCGATCTGACCCCAGAGATCATTGTCGAGGTGGTTGACGAGACGCTGTTGATGCAGCGCGGTAAAGAGCTGGGCTATCGTCTGTCCGACGAGCAGTTCAAGAGCATCATCGAGAACATCAAGAAAGAGAACAAGATCGAATCTGACGGGCAGTTCGACGCGGCACTCAAGCAGGAAGGCATGACGATGGCGGACCTGCGCAGGACGCTCGAACGCCAGATGCTCATTCAGCGGGTGCAGCAGACGGAAGTGTTCGGCCGCATCAGCATCACTGAAGAAGAGGCGCGGCAATACTACGCGCGGCACCCCCAGGACTTCACGTCCGCTGCCACCGTGACGTTGCGCGAGGTGCTGATCAGCGTTCCCGAACAGACCGATCTATCGGGCGGGTCAAAAGAACCCACGCGCGGGATCAACGTCGGGCTCGAGGAAGAGATCGAAGCGAAAGCGAATGCCGCGCGCGATCGTATCATCGGCGGCGAGGAGTTCGCCAAGGTCGCCGCCGAGTTCTCCGACGCCGCCTCGAAGGCAAACGGTGGCCTCGTCGGGCCGATCAACCTGGACGATCTGGCGTCCGACGTACGCGGCGCGGTCGACAAGCTGCGGTTGGGCGAGGTGAGCGGGGTCATCCGAACGCCCCGTGGATACCAGTTCTTCAAGCTCGAGTCGGCGATGCAATCTGCAGTCGCGCCTTTCGAGCGAGTTCGCGACCAAATCGCCGAAAAGGTCTTCGCCCAGCGACGCCAGGGCGAGTTCGACAAGTACCTGAAAAAGCTCCGCAGTGAGGCGATCATCGAGTGGAAGAATGCGGAGCTGAAGAAAGCGTACGAGCAACGCCTGGCGGCGCTGGAGAACACGCCGCCGGCGTCCGAGTAACGCGCGTCATGTCGGCTCGAACCTGATCGGCTCTCGGGAGCAGACACGGCTCCTTGCCGGAGCGCTAATCGCGGACAAGCCATGCGGGTTCCACAGGTCAGATCTTCGCGGGATGCACCCCCGCCCACCGGTCGTGCACCGGCGGGGGACTGGCGCCTGGTCCCGGCGGGTGGGATTTCCTGGTACGCGCTCTGGACGCGCTCCCGTCATGAGCAGGTCGTTCGCGATCAACTGAACCGGAAGGGCGTCGAGACGTTCCTGCCCACCATTACGCGGTGGAGCCGGTGGAAGGACCGCAAGAAGAGGATCGACTGGCCGTTGTTTCCGGGGTACTGTTTCGCCCGCTTCGATCCCGTCGCCCGGCTGCCGATTCTCAAGTGCGCCGGGGTCGTCAGCATCGTGTCGTTCGACGGCGAGCCGGCCCCGATTCCCGCCCGCGAGATCGACGGTATCAAGCAGCTGGTGGAAAGCGATCTCCAGTACGACCCCTGTCCGCTGATCCGCGAGGGTATGATGGCGGAGGTCGTGCACGGCCCGCTGCGCGGCGTCATCGGTCGGCTCGTTCGCAAGGGCCCACATGCGCGCCTGGTGCTTTCGGTCGATCTGATCGGCCAGGCTGTCAGCGTCGAAGTCGATGCGGCGGACGTGAAACCGTTCTGATCGGACGCTCGAGGCTTCCTCACCAGCCGTACTTGCGCGGCCTGAAGGGGTACGAATGTGTCACGTTTGCCGCGCAAGCCCGGCTGAGATGATGCAACTCGGATCGCTCAACGTGTCGCCGCCAGTGGCGCTCGCACCGATGGCCGGCATGACAGACAGCGCCTTCCGGCGTCTGGTGAAGCGGCAGGGCGGATGCGGCCTGGTCGTTACCGAGATGGTGAGCGCAGAAGGGCTCGTGCGTGGCATCGATCGGACGCTCGAGTACGCGGAGTACACCGAAGAGGAGCGGCCGGTTGCCATCCAGATTTTCGGCGGCGATCCGGAGAAGATGGCCGCCGCCGCCCGCATCGTGGAGGGCATGGGCGCGAACGTGGTCGATGTCAACATGGGCTGCCCCGTCCCGAAGATTGCCAAGCACAACGCTGGATGTAGCCTGATGCGGGAGCCTGAGCATGCCGCGACCGTCGTCGCCGCCATGACGAAGGCGGTGAAGATTCCGGTGACGGTGAAGATGCGAGCCGGGTGGAACGAGCGCGCGATCAACGCCCCGCTTCTGGCGTGCATGCTCGAAGAGGCCGGGGCGTCAGGGCTGGCGGTGCACGGCAGGACTGCGGTACAGGCCTATACCGGCAGCTCGGACTGGGATCTGATTGCGACGGTCGCCTCGTCGGTGACGATTCCTGTCTTCGGCAGCGGTGACTGCATCGAGCCGGATCAGGCGATTGATAAGCTGCGTGGGACCGGCATCAGCGGCGTACTGGTGGGTCGCGGTGCGTTGCGCAATCCCTGGATCTTCGCCCAGGCGGTGGACATCGCGGCCGGGCGCAGACCGCGGGTGGTGACGCGCGCGGAGCGGGGCCGGTTTCTTCTCGACTACATCGACCTGCTTCTACGTGAAGGCATCGACGAGGCCGATGGCTTCCGTCACGTGGCGCCTGTCGATCACACCGCTGAAGGAAAGTCGAGCGGGCCGGTGCCGGCGCGCAGTCGCCAACGCTGGGTGATCAACAAGCTGCGCGCGCTGGGCTCGTGGTACACGAAGGGAGTTGAC
>JACPPN010000079.1 GCA_016190995.1 Acidobacteriota bacterium
GCAGATTAGGCCTGGCGGCGATGCGATCGCGGTGAACTCGAGCTCGCGCTACGCGCTGCTCGCGCTGCAGGGTCCCGCGGCCATCGGGATTCTTCAGGCGCTCACGGGTGTCCCGCTCGAGGCGGTCAGATACTACTGGTTTGTCTCGGGTGAGGTCGCGGGGATTCGGGCGACGATCTCGCGAACGGGGTACACCGGCGAGGACGGTTTCGAGGTGTTCGTCCCGCCTCGATCGGCTGAGGCGCTTTGGCGGGCGCTGCTCGACACGGGCAAGGGCGCGGGTCTGCGTCCCGCGGGCCTCGGGGCCCGCGACACCCTGCGCCTCGAGGCGGCGATGCGTCTCTATGGAAACGATATCGACGAGACGACAACGGTTGTCGAAGCAGGTCTGGCATGGGCCGTCGGTTGGAGCAAGCCGGACTTCATCGGCCGCGACGTGCTGATTCGTCAGAAAACGGAAGGCGTGCAGCGCAAGCTGGTCGGATTCGAGATGATCGACCGCGGTCTGGCGCGTCACGGCTACCCGGTCATCATCGACGAGAGGCGGGCGGGCTACGTCACGAGTGGGACCCAGACGCCGTTCCTGAACAAGGCGATTGGAATGGCGTACGTGCCGGTCAGCCATGCCGCTGTCGGAGCTGAATTCGATGTGGAGATTCGCGGCAGGCGGACGCGCGCCCGCGTCGTCCCGCTGCCGTTCTACAAACGATCGAGGAGCTGAGATGTACCCCGCGGAGCTGAAATACACGAAGGACCACGAATGGGTGCGAATCTCGGACGGGCAAGGGCGGGTCGGGATCACCGAGTACGCACAGCAGCAGCTCGGCGATGTCGTGTTCGTCGAGCTGCCCGCGGTCAGTCGCACGTTCAAGAAGGGACAGGTATTCGGTGTCGTTGAATCGGTCAAGACCGCCTCGGACCTGTATTGCCCGATGTCCGGTGAGGTGGTCCAGGTGAACGCCGATCTGGCGACCCGCCCCCAGCAGGTCAACGAGGCGCCGCACGAGACGTGGATGATCGCGCTGAAGCTCTCGGATCCCGGCGAAGAAAAAGATCTGCTCGACAACACGCAGTACGCGGAGCTGGTCAAGGCGTAGGTCGCGACCATGAATCTCGATCGAACGGACCGCTTCGTCTCGCGCCACATCGGCCCGGACGGACGGTCGCGCGAGGCCATGCTTGGCACAGTCGGCGTGAGCTCGCTGGAACAGCTCATCGACGAAGCCATCCCGTCCGAGATCCGCTTGACCGAGCCGCTGAGGCTGCCGCCCGGCGAGAGCGAGCATCGATACCTTGCTGAGATGCGTGCCCTCGGCGCGCGCAACGAGATCTTCCGGTCGTACATCGGCATGGGCTACTACGATTGCATCGTCCCGAGCGTCATCCGCCGCATGGTGCTGGAGAACCCGGGCTGGTACACGCCGTACACGCCGTATCAGGCGGAGATCGCGCAGGGTCGCCTCGAGTCGCTGCTCAATTTCCAGACGATGGTGATGGATCTGACGGGAATGGAAGTCGCCAACGCATCGCTTCTGGACGAAGCGACCGCCGCCGGCGAGGCGATGACGATGCTATACCGAATCCATAGCCGCCGGGGCGTGGAGGCGAATCGGTTTTTCGTATCGTCGGCCTGCTGGCCGCAGACGTTGGCGGTGCTCAGATCACGCGCCGAGCCGCTCGGTATCGAACTGCACGTCGACGACGTCGCGTGCTTCAAGCCGGACGGACAGATGTTTGGCGCGCTGGTGCAGTATCCCGATGACAACGGCAATGCGATCGATTTTCGCGAGCTCGTTGGCGCCGGGCGATCGCAGGGGATGTTGGTGGCGGTTGCCACCGACCTGCTTGCCCTGACGCTCCTGACTCCGCCCGGCGAGTTCGGCGCGGACGTGGTCTTTGGCAACGCGCAGCGGTTCGGGGTCCCGCTCGGGTTCGGGGGACCGCACGCGGCGTTCTTCGCGACGCGCGAGGCGCACGTGCGCCAGATGCCCGGCCGCATCATCGGGGTCTCGGTCGATTCGCACGGCCATCCCGCATATCGCATGTCGCTGCAGACGCGAGAACAGCACATCCGGCGCGAGAAAGCCACATCGAACATCTGCACGGCGCAAGCCTTGCTGGCCAACATGGCGGCCATGTACGGCGTCTATCACGGGCCGGAGGGGTTGCGTGCCATGGCGCGCCGGGTCCACATGCTGGCGCGCATCCTCGAGCACGAGCTCACCGAGCTCGGATATGCGCAGAAGAACGCGACATACTTCGATACCCTGAAGATTGAACTGCCTCACCCATCGAGAGCACACCTGGATCGCGTGCGTGCGGCCGCTGCCGGCGCGAAGGTGAATTTCCGGTATTTCCCGGACGACAGCATTGGCATGGCGCTCGATGAAACGACCGGCCGCCAGGACGTGCAGACCATTGTTGATGTGTTTGCGCGCGCAAACGGCACCGCGCCCGCGCGCGTCGACTTCGCGCGGTGGGAAGCGGTCGAGCCGCGCTTCCCGGCGGAGCTCGCCCGAACGAGCCCGTTCATGCAGCACGCCGTGTTCCGCAGCCATCATTCAGAGACCGAGATGATGCGCTATGTCCGCAGCCTCGAGCGCAAGGACATCGGCCTCGATACCTCGATGATTCCGCTCGGGTCCTGCACGATGAAGCTCAACGCGGCGTCCGAGATGCTGCCCATGACGTGGCCGGAATTCGCGGGGTTGCACCCCTTCGCCCCGGCCGATCAGGCGCAGGGCTACATGCAGATCTTCCACGAGCTCGAGTCGGCGCTGGCGGAGATCACCGGGTTGCCCGGCGTATCCCTTCAGCCGAACTCGGGCGCGCAGGGAGAGTTCACCGGCCTTATGGTGATTCGGGCGTACTACCGTGGCCGTGGGGATGCGCAGCGCACTGTCGTGCTCATCCCGTCATCGGCCCATGGGACCAATCCGGCGAGCGCCGTGATGGCCGGGATGGAGGTTGTGGTCGTGGCATGCGACCGGCACGGCGACGTGGATGTCACCGACCTCCGGGAGAAGGCCGGCCGCTACCGCGATCGCCTGGGCGGCCTGATGGTGACGTATCCATCGACGCACGGCGTGTTCGAGGACAGGATTCAGGACGTGTGCGCGATCGTTCACGAGCACGGCGGACAGGTTTACATGGATGGCGCGAACATGAATGCGCAGGTGGGCCTCACGAGCCCCGCGAAGATCGGGGCGGACGTCTGCCACCTGAACCTGCACAAGACATTCGCCATTCCGCATGGAGGCGGCGGCCCAGGCATGGGACCCATTGCGGTCGCCGCGCATCTCGTCCCGTACCTGCCGGGTCACCCCGTCACTCTCGCCGGTGATGGTCGACACATCTCGGCCGTGTCGGCGGCGCCGTGGGGCAGCGCCAGCATCCTGCTCATCTCGTACGGCTATATCCGAATGCTCGGTGGCGACGGTATGACCGAGGCCACGGCGCACGCGATCCTGAACGCGAACTACCTCAAGTCGCGTCTCGAGACGCACTATCCGGTGCTCTACACGCGCGCGAACGGGCGCGTCGGCCACGAGATGATTTTCGATCTCCGGGGATTCAAGCAGGCGGGCGTGGACGAGCAGGACGTCGCCAAGCGCTTGATGGATTATGGCTTTCACGCCCCGACGGTGTCGTTCCCGGTGCCCGGGACCTTGATGATCGAGCCGACGGAGAGCGAACCCAAAGAGGAGCTCGATCGCTTCTGTGACGCCATGATCGCGATTCGCGTAGAGATCCAGGCCGTCATCGACGGCCGCGCCGACACGCGCGACAACGTTCTCAAGAACGCGCCCCACACCGCGGCTGAGGCGGTGCGCGACGACTGGAAGCACTCCTATTCACGCGAGGCCGCCGTCTATCCGTTGTCCTTTGTGAAGGCCGGCAAGTTCTGGCCGAGCGTGGGACGGATCGACAATGCCTACGGCGACCGCAACCTCGTGTGCGCGTGTCCGCCTGTCGAGGCCCACGCGGAGATCCCGCGCTAGGAGCCCGTCTGAGTAACCGTGAACGGGCTCCTATCGGCAGATTTCACATGTGGGATTGGCGGGTCGGACCGGAGTCGGCCGGCCCATAGGGCGGCCGCGATACCTTCAGACGCGTTGCGCCACTCGGCGCGTGAGCTCGTCCGCCTTGCGGCGATAGGTGTCGAGCAGCTTGAGCGTGACGAGCCCGGGCCGACCCGTCCCGATGCTGTGCGCGTCAACGC
>JACPPN010000080.1 GCA_016190995.1 Acidobacteriota bacterium
CTCTTCATCACGCTGCTTCCGGAACAGCTCGACGGATTTCATGCGCGCGCCACCCTTCCGCAGCCTCGGCAAGACACATGACGAAGGGCCGTGGCGATCGACGCCTGGAAGCCGGCAGCGGCTCCTTCCGCGCGACTACGGCTTGCTGTTCAATCTGGGAATGTTGCTCGCTCAGTCGGATCGGACGCAGGAAGCGTCTTCCTACCTGCGACGGTTCGTGGCCGAGGCACCGAGCGATCGATACGGCGCGGACGTTCAACGCGTTCGCACCACGCTCGAGCGGATGAAACCCGACGACTGAGACGGTTCGGGACCAGGCCGGCGTGAGGATGAGAACCTGCTAACTCCGGACTCGGCCCCGTGACTAGCAGGATGGATGAAAGAGGCTCACCACAGAGCGCACAGAGCACACGGAGTTCCAAATAGTACTGGAGTTTTCTCCGTGCTCTCTGCGTCCTCTGTGGTCGATCTGGGGTTTTTCAGCAGCCTGCTCGGGACTCGGGACCCGGGACTCGGAAGGGCCGTTCTTCACCGCGCGACGATGATCCTGAGCCCCGCGCTGGGCCCGCCAAGATCCTTCTCGCCGAACTGCTGCGAGATCCCGTCCTTGCCGATGATGCCCGTCGCGCGGATGTACTTCACCTGACCCGCAATTCGAATCCACCGCCACACCGGCACTTCGACGCCTCCGAGGACGATGTACTCTGGCTTGCTGCGGTTGACGTTCTCCCCGCTCTCGGCGAACTGCGATGTTTCCTTGTATCGGAGCGAGCCGACGCCGCCGCCCACGTACGGAACGACGGGCCAGCCGCGATCGACTCTCACGCCCGCCTCGAATTCCCACGCGGTCATCGTCACGGTGACCGGGATCCCGAGACGGAAGATCTCATTGTTCGATCGGAAGACGCGCTGGCCGGTGTCGCGGAACCGTGAGCCCTCCACCTGGACGAAGAGCCACTTCCAGGTGACACCACCGCCGCCACCGAAGACTGGAGCGCTGGAGCTGCCGAGCACGGCCTTGAAGCTGTCCTCTGCGCCGGTGAAGACGTGGTAGTCAGCGGCGGCGAATCCACGGATGCCTACCTGCGCTTCGGCATCGGCGGTGGATCCGGCGATCACGCATCCCATCAGGCCCGTGGCGACGAGGACCCGTTTCGCGAGCTTCATGGCGACCGAATTCTCCCTTCTTCGTTCCTCGTCCCCCCCCCCCGCGCCGCAGGGGGCCTTCCATCTGAAATCTGCAATTACCTTGCGATTCCCAGTCCGCGCAGGGCGCCGCGGGGATTGATCATGCCGAAGCCGAACTCGTTGTCCCTGCCCGGCGCGCCGATGTCGGTGGCCGTGTTCCTGATGGCCGCTTCGATCGCCTCCGGCTTTGTGATGCCCTGCTGGATCAGGAGCGCCGCGAACCCCGAGACGTGCGGCGCGGCCATCGAGGTGCCCTGAGAGTACACGTACGCGAACATGTCGAATCGGGGCGCCCCGTACTGGGACGGCGGCCGTAGGAACGTCTGGACGAAACCGAAATCGTAGGTCTGCTGGAGCACGCCGCCCGGGGCGCCGAACCGACGGAGGTCGCCGCCAGGCGCGGCGATCTCCGTGTACGCACCGGTCGTCGAGAAGTACGATCGGCTGCGGTCCCGTGCGAGCGCCGCGACAGACATGGCGCCGTCCACTCTCGAGGCGATTTCCGCATAGCGCTCGATGGGGTTGCCGTCCTCGAAACCGTTGCCGTTCGAGATCGCGACAAAGACGCCCTTCGACGTCGCGTATCGGATGGCTTCTTCGATCACCGGCGCGGCCGGGCCGCCGCGCCCGATGCTCATGTTGATGACTTTCGCGCCGTTGTCCGCCGCGTAGCGGATGCCGCGCGCCACGATGTCGTCCGTTCCGCGATTCGGCGCGTTGAAGATCACATCCCAGCTCCCGGAGATCACCTTCACCGGCATGATGCGGACGTTGAACGCCATCCCGGCGACGCCGCTGCCGTTGTTCGTGAGCTGGCCGATCGTGCCCGACACGTGCGTGCCATGGCCTTCGAGATCGACGGGGTTCGGATCGCCCCAGATGAAATCAAAAGGCGCGGCGAACTTCTCGGCACCGAGCTCCGGCGCAGCCGCAAACGGCACGTCGATGGGACCCAGCGCCGGGTACGGGATGTTCGCCGGCAGCAGCGTGAAGGCGCGCGCGGTGTATCGAATGAGCGCATTCCTGAAAGCCACGCCCGTGTCCACGACGGCTACGATAATTGATGGGCTCGCGCCCATCTGGATATCCCACGACCGCTCCATGTCGATGAGCGGCCAGTTCCACTGGTTGGGATAGAGCGGATCGTTCGGGCGGAACATCGGATGGACGCGATACGCGGCTTGGGCGTACTCGACGTCTGCACGCTCGCCAAGCTGCCGCGCCGCTTCCTCCGGGTCCTGTTCGGAGGGAATCGTCAGGACGTTGAAGTCCGCGTACGACGGCTGCTCCACGGTTGTCGCCCCCACCTCCGCCATGGCGGCCGTGACGTTGGCCACGCCGCCGCCCTTGAACTTGACGATGACGCGGCCCGGCTCGTAGGGGAGAGTCGGATCGTAGGTGCGATCGGCGACGATGGGATCCTGCGCAGCCGGCGTACCTGAGGGATCCCGTGGCGGGTCGTTCTCCTGCAGGCCACGATCGACGCCGGGCAGCCCCGCTTCACTGATCACCACGCGCCCCGCCGTCGGCGCGGTCTCCTCATCACCGCCGCGCGGGACGGCGTGGAGCGAGAAGCCGATCGTCAGCACGAGCAGAACACCGATCGTCGGCCAGCCGCACGATCTCATCGAAGCCTCCTGGAGATGTGGCGCGCGCGATTGTGAAGGGCGTAAAGGGGCGTGTCAACACACATCCGGCGTCAAAAAGCCTCACCACAGAGCAGACAGAGCACACAGAGAATTGCACAAGGTCACTCCTCCGCGCTCTTGACGCCCTCCGCGGTTCAGGCTTTGGATCAATGTGAGCTGCAACGACTCAGCAGCTTGCGGCGGTGACGGACGCGACGGTGCCAGGCGACGAGATCCCATGTCGCACGAGCAGCGCGCGGATCTCGTCCGCGTCGAGCGATTCGACTTCGAGGAGCTGTTCGGCGAGCGAGCGGACGACGCGTCCGTGCTCGGTGAGCAGCCGATTGGCGAGATGATAACCGTGCATGACGAGGGTCCGAATCTCATCGTCGAGGCGGCGCGCGGTGTCTTCGCTGAGCGTGTAGCGGCGGTCGCCCTCGAAATCAGTGCCCGGCTTCTGAAACTGCAGCGGACCGAGCGGCGACATCCCGAACTCGCAGACCATCCGGGTGGCGATGTCGGTGGCGTGCTCGATGTCGTTCGACGCCCCGCTCGTCATGTGGTTCATGAAGAGCTCCTCGGCCGCGCGTCCGCCCATGAGGATGGCGATCTGCGTTTCCAGATAGCTCTTCGTGTAGGTGTGGCGATCGCTCTCGGGCAGCTGCATCGTCACGCCCATGGCGCGGCCGCGTGGAATGATCGTGACCTTGTGCAGCGGATCGGCCTCGGGCAGCACGCCGGCAACGACCGCGTGCCCGGCCTCGTGGTACGCGCAATTGACGCGCTCGAGCTCGCTGAGGACCAGCGAACGGCGCTCGACCCCCATCAGGATCTTGTCGCGCGCCGCCTCGAACTCCGCCCCCGTGACCATGTCGCGCCCCGTGCGGCCCGCGAGCAGGGCGGCTTCGTTGACCAGATTCGCGAGATCCGCGCCGGAGAAGCCCGGCGTGCCGCGCGCGATCGCGCGCAGATCGATATCGGGTCCCATCGTGACCTTGCGCGCGTGCACCTTCAGGATCGCTTCACGCCCCTTGACGTCGGGACGGCCGACGACCACCTGACGGTCGAACCGCCCCGGTCGCAGCAGCGCCGGATCGAGGATGTCCGGGCGGTTGGTCGCCGCAATCACGACCGTGCCCTGATGCGCTTCGAAGCCGTCCATCTCGACCAGGAGCTGGTTCAGCGTCTGCTCGCGCTCCTCGTGACTGAGCGAGTTCCCGCCGCGGCTGCGACCCACCGCGTCGAGCTCGTCGATGAACACGATGCCGGACTTGTGGCGCCGGGCCTCGCGAAAGAGGCGCCGCACCCGCGCGGCACCGACGCCCGCATAC
>JACPPN010000073.1 GCA_016190995.1 Acidobacteriota bacterium
CGCGAAGGACGCGGAGCCAGGGTTTCCCTGAGAATCGTTCCTCCGCGCGCTCTGCGTTCTCTGCGGTGAGAGCTTTTTTTCACGCTCTTTAGGTTAGGCGGACCTCAGTCGTGGCGTCCGCCTTTAGGCGGACCTCAGTCGTGGCGTCCGCCTTTAGGCGGACCTCAGTTGTGGCGTCCGCCTTTAGGCGGACCTCAGTTGTGGCGTCCGCCTTCAGGCGGGCCTCCTGTCGTAGTGTCCGCCTTCAGGCGGACCTGTCGAGGTCCCACGGACGCCGGACACGACGAATCACGAGGCTGCTAGAATGGTCGCGATGTTCAATCCCAACGGTTCACGCAAGTGGGGACACTCCACCGTGGAGACAGTATGTCCGCTCGACTGCCCCGATTCGTGCAGTCTCGCCGTGACGGTCGAGAACGGCCGCATCGTGAAGGTGGACGGGTCGAAGCGTCAGGAAGTGACTGCCGGCTACATCTGCGCCAAGGTGCGGAAGTTTCCCGAGCGCGTGTACGGCGATGCGCGTCTGCGATTTCCGGGGATTCGCAAAGGGCCCAAAGGCAAGGGCTCCTTCTCGCGGGTGAGCTGGGACGAAGCGCTGGACCTCATCGCCTCGCGCATGGTCGAGATTCGCGAGAAATGGGGCGCGGAAGCGATTCTCCCGTTCTACTACGGCGGTTCGAACGGCCTGCTGACGCAGTACACCACGGATGCCGAGCTCTTCCGGGGCTTTGGTACTTCGCGGCTCGACCGCACTGTGTGCGCGGCGCCTACAGGTGCCGCCGCCGAGGCGATGTACGGCAAGATGGCGGGCGTCAATTATCTCGACTACGTTCACGCCCGCCTCATTGTCGTGTGGGGCGCAAACCCTTCGACGTCAGGCATTCACCTGGTCCCATACATTCAGGAAGCCCAGCGCCGCGGCGCAACGCTCATCGTCATCGACCCGCGGCAGACGCCGCTCGCGCGCAGGGCCGACCTCCATCTCCCGATCCGGCCGGGCACCGACGTGGTCGTCGCGCTGGCGGTTCACGATTTCCTGTTCGAGCGCGGTTTGGCCGACGAGCGATTCTTGGCGGCGCACACGGTTGGCTCGGAGAGGCTGCGGGAGCGGTCCGCTGAATGGCCGATCGCCCGCGCCGCGGCAGTCGCGGGTATCGAGGCGTCCGCGCTCGGCGAGCTCGCCGACCTGTATGCCGCCAGCACACCCGCCATCATTCGATGCGGCTGGGGACTCGAACGAAACCGCAACGGCGGCAACGCGGCGCTCGCGGTCCTGGCACTGCCGGCCGTGGCCGGGAAATTCGGGGTGCGGGGCGGCGGCTACACAATGAGCAACTCGGGCGCATGGGACTTTCGACCGAGCGATTTCGTGCGGGCGAAGGAGCCCCCCACACGCCTCGTCAACATGAACCATCTGGGACGCGCGCTCCTGGAATTCGATGCGCCGCCCGTGAAGATGCTCTTCGTGTACAACTGCAACCCGGCGGTGACGATGCCGGATCAGAATCGCGTGCTCAGGGGGCTCGAGCGCGACGATCTGTTCACGGTGGTGTTCGATCAGGTCCGCACCGACACGACTGCCTACGCGGATGTCGTCCTTCCGGCCACGACGTTCCTCGAGCACTACGACATCGCGCGCTCGTATGGACCGCCCTCGATGCAGCTCGGGCGGCCGGTCATCGACGCGTTCGGCGAAGCGCGGCCGAACAGCGAGGTGTTCGGCGCGCTCGCGCGGCGTCTCGGACTGTCGGGCGTGCCCGACAGCCAGGAAGAGACCTTGCTCGCCAGGCTCGGCGCGATGCCCGAGCGTGTGCGCAACGATCTCGTCGAGCGGGGCGGCGCGGTGGCCGAGTGCGGCTACACGCCGGTGCAGTTCGTCGACGTGTTTCCACGGACGGCCGATCGGAAGGTCAACTTGTTTCCCGATCATCTCGAGGCGACGGGACGCGCCCGCCTCTACGTGTACGAAGGCGATCCGGCCAGCGAGGCTTATCCGCTCGCGCTCATCTCGCCGGCGAGCGACAAGACCATCAGCTCGACGCTGGGCGAGCTCGGCACGCGTGCCGCGGCGCTCACGATTCACCCGGAAGACGCGGCCGCACGGGGCATTGAAGGCGATGACGGCGTGCGCATCTTCAACGACCTGGGCGAGCTGCATTGCGCCGTGAAGCTCTCGGCCGAGGTTCGCCGCGGCGTGGTGAGCCTGCCGAAGGGCCTGTGGCGGAAGAGCACCTTCAACGGCCTCACGTCGAACGCGCTCGTGCCGGACAGCCTCACCGATTTCGGCGGCGGCGCTTGTTTCAGCGACGCAAGGGTGGAAGTGCAGAAGTTGGCGCGGGCGGACTGGGCGGGGCGGGAGGTGCGAGTCTGGATTGCAGAAACCTCGCATTGACCCATTGATCCTGAACCCGGTGTCAAAAAGCTTTCACCGCAGAGAGGGCGGAGGACACGAGGAGTGGGCGGGTCCGGCTGAAGCCGGAAAGGGTCCGGCTAAAGCCGGACACCACGTACGTCGATGACATGGTCCGGCTAACGCCTGGTTGAACGACTCTCGCCTGAAAGGCGGTAGACTCCGGCGCACGACTGAAAGTCGTCCCGCGCCCCCTCGCGGTAGTCGTTCATAGGGCGCACATTCGTGCGCCACCTAGTCC
>JACPPN010000090.1 GCA_016190995.1 Acidobacteriota bacterium
AGCGGTACCCGGACCGACGCATAGAAGCCAGGCTTGAGCCGATAACCGGGGTTCGGGACGATGGCCTCGGCCCGCACGGAGCGGGTCTCGACGGCGACCGCTGGAAAGACCGTCCTGATCCTGCCGGTGTGCTCACGTCCCGGTTCGGCGGAGACGGTGGCAACGACCTGCTGGCCTTCCTTGATGCGCGGAGCGTACTTCTCCGGCAGATCGAACTGGAGCTTAACGGGATCCACCCGCATCAAGACCAGCAGCTCCTGTCCTTCGCGCACGTACTCGCCCGGCGAGACCTTCTTTTCCTTCACGACGCCCGCGAACGGGGCCGTGACGGTCAAGTCGCGAAGGCGCTGGCGGGCGAGTTGGAGCGCCGTCTCGGCGCCATCGGACGCGGCTGCGGCGGCATCGTGCTGGGCCTTGAAGGTCTCAAAGGTGCCGGGCGCGATCGTGCGATCCTCGAGGAGCAGCTTCTTGCGCTCCAGCTCACTCTTCGCCTTCTCGAAGTTCGCCCGCGCTTGTGCGAGCGCCGCCTCGGCCTGCTTCACGGCGAGCTGCGCCTTGACGCGATCGAGCTCGGCCAGCACCTCGCCTTTCCGCACGCGCGAATCTTCTTCAACGCGGACCACCCTGACCACCCCTGCGACCTCGGCGGCAATCGTGGCTTCATCAGCCGGGATGAACGTGCCGGGAGCGTCGAAGGTTGCCTGAATCGGCTCGGACCGCGCCGCGGCAACCTCGACGATCGGGACAGCCGCGGCTGCCGGGCGTCCTGTCTCGGCTGAGGCCGCCCTTGTGTCCTGTCGGCCGCCACAGCCGGCAACTAGGGCGAGGACGACCGCCGCGGCGGCTGCCCAATGCGCGGTCTCCATGCCCCCTTTCATTCAGGGCCTCCCGTCGTCTGCTCCGTGAGGCTGCGAACGAGATCGATGGCGAACTCGCCGACGGCGCGTTGCAGCTCGTAGCGGCCGACGTCCAAGGTGTAGGCCGTCACGGAGAGCTGCCGCTCGGAGCGGGTCAATGTCTGGGTCGCTTCCAGGACATCCCAGTCCGTCGCCTCGCCAACCCGGTACGCGCGCGCGGTCGAGTCCGCGTTCTTGCGTGCGAACTCAATCTGCGCGGTCAGCATGTCGACGCTTGCCGCCAGCGTCTGAACGTTGAGATACGCCGCGCGAATCTGCTGCGCGGTCTGATTGCGGAGCAGCTCGCGGCGCTCGTCGAGCTGCCGAAGCTGCGACCGCGCCGTCGCGACCTCTGCGGCGGTGCGGCCTCCGTCGAACAGCGTCCACGTGGCGTTGACGGCAAGCGACGCAAATTGATCGGACGGAAAGTTCGAACGACGCTTGAGGTACGTTCCTTCGGCGCGAACGATGTGGAGGTGCTGGCCCCGTCGCTTCTCGATTTCAAGCGCGGCGATCCCGCGCTGCCGCTCGAGCGCCTGCAACTCGGCCCGACGCTCGAGCCCGGCCTCGATGAGCGCCTCGAGCGAGCGATCGGCCACGGGGGCTTTGGGCGGGCGGGTGACCGCGAATGCCTCGTCGGTTCCGGTCAGCAAGGTGAGCTGCTGGCGGGCCAGCATCAAGTGGTTCTCGGCCTGCAACAGCTCGCGGCGCGCTTCGCTGTTGGCGACGCGCGCCCGCAGCACCGCCGTCTCGACCGCCTCGCCGGCTCGATACAGCGACTCGGCCACGCGAAGCGTCTCGTCGGTCACGGTCAGGGCCCGGCGGGAGATCTCGACGTTCTCCTGGGCGCTGAGCACCTCGTAGTACCCACGCGTGGCTTCCAGGGCCGCATCCTGTGCGGTCGACACCAGCGATCGGTGCGCAACGTCGATGCCGAGGTCGGCTTGCCGGCGGGTCTTGATGTCGCGGAGCCCCGCAAAGATCGGCTGCGAGAAGGCCAGGGCGATGTTGTAGTCGAACCCTGGGAGCACCTCGATTCGCCGTCCGCCAAACTCGAACGCTCCCGTCACGAGATTCCTGGTCGTGACGCCAGTCACCGCCACGGTCGGTAGGACCGCGCTCGTGGCCTGCCGACGCGCCAGACGCGCCTGCTCTACCGCCTCGCGCGCGGTCTCGACGGTTTGATAGTTTCCGAGTGCGAGCCGCTGGATCTCTTCGAGCGTGAAGGTCCTCGGCGCTTGCGCAAAGGCGGACTCCAGCCCGACGGTCAGGAGCGCCAACATCGCTACGAGCCCCCTCGGGGCGGTTCTTCTCATTCGTACCTCCGACTACGATCGGCCGCGTGGCCCGACTGATCCCTGTTCCGCCGCGGTCACCATGCGAGTGCCGAAAACGGGTGGCAGCCGTGCACGCGTGCGGATGCCAGCAATCGTGGCTTCGAGCGTGGCTTCGGCCAAGAACTAACCGGGGAGGGGCCGAGACCGCGGAGGACCTAGTCAGTTTTTCTGGCCTTCCGCATCCCGCTCTCTCTGGGTAAGAGCTTCTGGTGCCAGATTCAGGATCAATGAGTCATTCAGTTACTTCTGTTTGAACCCTGCCGGCACCCCCACATCGGCCGCCGTCGCCGAAGGAGTCACGCTCAGCACCTCGTGATTCATCGTCAGGATGGTGACACGGCTCTTGTCGGCGCCACCCGTCGCCTCGGTCGATCCGCTGTCGCTCTTCTTCTTGCCGAACTTCTTTCCCAGACCGCCGAGCATGCCGCCGATCTTCGGCATCGACGGTGTGTCCTCCTCGGTTTTCGCGCCGGCCTGCTCGGGGTTCTTGACGCCCTGAAACGTGACCACCGTCAGGATCGGCGTCCCATCGAGGTTGACGTTCTCCTGCTGGAAGCGCTCCATCGCGCTTTTCATTGCGGGGAACATCGCGAGCGCCATCGCCATCTGCTGCGCGTCGCCCATCATCGGGCCATGGATCTGCTCGAAGTAGCGGCGATCGAAGTCCGACAACTGCTTCATTTCGGCGATGCGGGGCCCGAGCCAGGAGTTAGCCGTCATGACGACGCCGCCTCCCTGCTCGAGGGTTTTTCCCTTCTCGCGCACCACGATGGTCATGACGACCTCGCGGGTGCCGTACCCGTTGATGTTCCTCTTCTGGCCGGATTCTTTCAGGCTGAAATCGATTTCGTACTGCTTTTCCGGCTGGCCTTCGGGCTGCTTCGCGCTCGAGGGTTCGGACTCCTCCGCCTGCTCCTTGGCGCGCCGGGCCGCTTCCTCCATTTCCTTGCGGATCTCAGCGAACGTCTTCACGGTGTACGTCTTGTCCTTGATGTTCAGGTCGTACACTTTTTCCTCGGCAAGATCGATGATCTGGCCACCGTACTCGCTCGACGTCATCTTGCGGTCGCCCTTGAGCGCCACGGTCGTCACGATGCCTTCCTTGGCGGCCTTGCCGCCGAAGAAGCCGACCACGCGTCCGAGCACCCCTTCGAACTTGACCTGACTCTTCTCCTGCGTCCTGACGTCGGCGTGCAGCGTGGGCGCGCCGAGCAGGGCGATGAGCGCGCAGGCGCCAATCATGCGCATAGGTTTCATAAGCCCCTCCGGGTTCTTCAACCTCAAATCTGCAACCCGAAATCTACGATTCCCCATTCTATACTTCTCCGCCGCGCCGAAAGCGGGCGACCCCCATCGACGAGTGGACGATCGGCGTTGGGCGATGCACCACAGAGTGCATGGAGCAGCCCAAGATCCTACCAAACGTTGTTTCTGTGCCCTCTGCGTCCTCAGGAGTGAGAGAGCTTCACCACAGAGCACACAGAGCCCACAGAGTTCAGACCAAGGTTTTCTCTGCGCGCTCTGTGTCCTCTGTGGTGAACCCTCAGGATCCTGCCGGGCGGTTGAACGCCGTCCAGCTCGACTGATTCATCGCGCTTTCCGGGGTAGACAGTGGCAGGTACTCGTGGTACTCTACGCGGCCAATACCTGCCGGGAACTTCCCAGCTCCCGCATTTCTCGAAGTTACGATGTCGCGATCGCACGAAGCTGCCGCTGTGGCTTCAGGCTACGGCTGGCGCACTCTGACACCTGTATTCAAGGTCGCCGTGAGCGGCGGTCTGCTGGCGCTCCTCTTATCGCGTACCGACGTCGAGCGGCTGTGGCTCCACGTGCGTGGCGCCTCGCTCCTCTGGCTGGCTATTGCATTGGGGTTGTACCTGGCCATGATTCTCGGCAGCGCCTGGCGATGGGGCCTGCTGCTTTCGGCACAGCAGGTCCGGGTGCGGGCCCGCGGCCTCGTCTCCTCGTTCCTCGTGGCGACGTTTTTCAACAACTTCCTGCCGAGCAACATCGGCGGCGATGTCATTCGGGTGCGCGACACGGCCGATGCCGCGCGATCGCGGACCCTGGCGACGACCGTCGTGCTGATGGATCGCGCCATCGGGTTGCTCGGACTTGGCCTCGTGGCGGCCCTGGGAGCGACGGCGATTGGCGGCGTGTCGGGATCGGCCGCGCTGCCGCTGCCGGCACCCTGGCTCTGGCTCGGCCTGGCGCTGGCGATGGGCCTGTCGGCCCCGGCGGTGCTCGCCCCCGCGGGCATCGGGAAGATGCTGCAGCCGCTCCGGGTGCTTCACCCCGAGTGGGTGGATCGCCGCATCGAGCGCATCACGGGGGCGCTCTCGCGTTTCAAGAAACGGCCGGCCTCGCTCCTCTCCTGCTTCATCGGCGCGGTCGTCGTGCAACTGATTCTGGTGGCGTTTTACGCGGCGGTCGCGCGCAGCATGCAGATCCCCATCTCGCTGGCCCATCTGGCGGTGCTCGTGCCGCTGTCGTTCGTCGTCCAGATGGTGCCCGTATCGGTCAACGGGTTCGGCGTGCGCGAGGCGACGTTCTCGTTCTATTTCGCCCGCCTGGGGCTGCCGCTCGAATCCGCGCTCGTGCTGTCGTTCGTCGGGGCCGGCGTGATCATGCTCTTCTCGCTCTCCGGCGCGGCGGTCTACGTGGTCCGCGGCGCGTAGCGTCACTGCGGCGTCCAAAGCCGGACGCCGCGCGTCATTAACGTTCGGCTCGGAAGGATGGATTGATGAAGTATCTCGTCAAGTTGGCGTTAATGGTTTTCATGCTGGCCGGTTTCGTGTCGGCGGCATCCGCGCAGGGGCCGGCGCCGCGGCACATCGGGTTCTTCAGCCTCAATGGCGGCACGCAATCGCACGATGAAGAGTTCGGGCAGGGCGGGACGTTCAGTATCTACCTGGAGACGGGGAGCATCAGCACGTCGCACAAGATTTCCGGTGGCAGCATCCTCGATGTCGGGGCCGGCGTGTGGGTGTGGAAGGACCTGGCCATCGGGTTCGCGGTGAACACCTTCAAGGACAAGGAAGACATCACGGTCGGCGCGCAGATTCCGAATCCGCTCTTCTTCGATCAACCGCGCACCACGAGCGTTGGGCTCAAGGATCTCAAGCACAAGCAGCGGGCCGTCCATCTTCAGGCGATCTACTTCTTCCCGATCACCAGCGAATTCGACGTGGCGTTCTCCGTCGGGCCGTCGTTCTTCAAGGTGAAGCAGGACCTGGTGAGCGATTTGGGCCCCGCCAACGTCAGCGAAGGCGCGTTTCCGTTCACGAGCGTCAGCCTGGCGAATGTCGGCGTCGTCACGCACCAGGAGACGGCGACCGGCTTCAACATCGGCGCCGACGCGAGCTACATGGTGACCCGCTGGGTCGGGGGCGGCTTCTTCATGCGGTTCGCGCGCGCGAAGGTGGACCTGCCGCTGGGCGGCGGCCAGACGAAGACGATCGACGCAGGGGGATTTCAGGTGGGTGGCGGCGTCAGGGTGAGGTTCTAGCGGGGTGAATCACGGGCATGCGGTGGGGGCCTGAAGCGGGGCCCGGGAACCGATTTGTTCACGACTGCAGGGGGAATGCGATGTTTCACAAGCTTGGATGGCTCGGTACTGCGGCCGCGGCGACGCTAGCGCTGGCGATCGCGTGCGGCGATAAACCAAAGAATCCGGCGTCGCCCACCGCGACCGCCAGTCCCACCGTCGAAGGCGCGGCGGCTGATGGATCGACTCTCAAGGTCGCGGCGCCGGCGCCCGTCTCGCCCGTGGGCGACGTTCGGCTCGACAACCGTACGCCGCTCCTGATCGCGAACCCGGCGGTGGGCATATTCCAGAACGCGGATTGGTCCTATCACTTCCAGTTGTTCGACGAGACCGGCGCCGTCGTGGCCGATTCAGGAACGCAGGGCAACCGGTCGTTCCAGATCACGACGAAGCTCGCGATCGACAAGCGGTACACCTGGTGGGTGCGCGCCGAGCTGCCCGCCGTCGGGGGATTGCCAAGCGGTTTCGGCCCATGGTCCGCCAAGGTCTCGTTCCTGACGCCCAAGACGCTCGAGAGCTTCTTCCGGTCGAGCGGGCCCGACCGCATCTATGACAACCTGACCGATGGCAGGACGGTCGGCGTGGGGCACGGCGTCACGTTTGTCCCCGGCAAGGGGGTTCAGCTCCTGGGTAAGGACAGCTTCGTCGAGTACGACCTCGGGCCCGCGCTGGAGCAAGGCGAGTTCTCGTTCGAGGCGGAGAACATCGGCAACACGAACGAGGAATGGAAGACGAAGATCCTCAGCATGCTCGACTGCTGCCTGAACGTGACGGACAACCTATTCCGCGTCACGGTCGACAAGCGGTCCGACTGGCTCGGGCAGGGCAGCCTTATCCGCTTCACCGTTCGCACCCCCAACCTGGGCGCCTTCGAGACGAAAGGTGGGCCGCAGAAGTGGGACAAGAAAGCGACGTACTTCTGGGGCTGGTACTGGGGCAACGGCGTGGGGCGGGTCGTCGTCATGGACGGCGCCAAGGTGAAGGAAGACCTGCAGGCGCCGATGGGTCGTTACAACCCGAAGCAGCACATCGCGCGTCTCGGGTCGGTGGGTGGCCGCGGCGGCAACGACACGCTCCCGAACGTGATCATCCGCCACGTCTGGATCTCGGGGAACAAGCGTCCACCGGATCTTGGTAAGAACCAATAGAGCAAAGGGGGCATCGATCCATTGACAAGTGACTCATTGACGCATGCGCCGGTGAGCCGATGGCGCGATGGATCGATGTCCCGTTCCTCCGGGTGTGCCAGCGGCCAAGCGGGCTTGCCTACTCCGGGTTCCTCCTCTACAGACCCTCAACTCTTCAGCCGATACGATGTGCGCGGTCCAGAGAGGCGCCGCGCGCCACGGCCTTCCCCTGCCTCGAGGTTGACCCATGGCACGACATCCACGCCGATTCATCGCGGTTCTTCCTCTGCTCGCGTTCATCGCCGCCTGCGAGGCGACGAAGAGCTCGACCCCGACGAGTCCGTCGGTGGCGGGCCCGATTCCGGGCGTCGCCATCACGGCGCCCTTGCCCCTCGAGCCGCAGGCGGGGAACGACATCGCCGTCGACAACCAGCCGGTGACGCTCGTCGTCCAGAACTCCACGACGAACGGCGTGCGGCCGCTGTCGTACTGGTTCGAGATTGCGACCGACGCGGGCTTCACGAACAAGGTGTTCACGCGCGACGGCGTGGCGCAGGGCGATGGCGGCCGGACCAGCCTCAAGCTCCCGGATCCGCTCGAGCCGGGCCGAACCTACTACTGGCGCGCGCAGGCGCGTGACGGCGCCAACGAGAGCGCGTGGGCCTCGCCAAACCATTTCAACGTGATTACGCCGGTCACCATTCAGGCCCCGAGACCGCTCTATCCCGTGAGCAACGCGCAGGTCGGCACGACCCATCCCGAGTTCGTGGTCGAGAATGCGCAGCGGAGCGGTCCCGTCGGGTCGCTCTACTACCGGTTCGAGGTGTCGGGCAACGAGTCCTACACCGCCATCATGGTGATCGTGACGGTGGCCGAGCAACCGAACCAGACGAAGTTCACGCTCGCGTACGACCCGCCGTACGACGCCCCGATTTTTTGGCGCGTGCGGGCGCACGACCAGGCAGGGTTTGCGAGCCCCTGGAGCAACACGCAGCAGTTCCGCACGCCCGCCAAGCCTCCGCTTCCGCCCCCGCCGCAACCGCAACCGCCCCCGGGCGGTGGGCCGCCGCCGCCGGGTGGATACCCGAACAACGGGCCGGCGATCATCAATTACGTGGCGTCGCAGTATCCCGACAAGCTCGCGTGCTGCGTCAGCTCGTCGGAGCGGGTTGCCAACATGGAGTTCCTGCGGGATCGCGTCATCGAGGCGGGCATCTGCGGCGGTCTGAAGCTGGCGTGGAACCAGAAGCGCGGCGTCGGACCGCGGAGCATCGACGCGCTTGCCCAGGACGTCAACGGCAGCATCATCGTCATCGACATCGGCGCGGCGTACGACGATACGAGTCAGAGCCTGCACCTGCAGTGGATCGAGGTCCCGGGGCCTCCAGGCTGGGACCCGTACCCGGCGTTCCAGTGCAAGTAGATCGCTTTCAGTGGGTCAATTGGCTCATTGATTCCTGAATCCGGCGTCAAAAGCTTTCACCGCAGAGCACGCGGAGGCCGCGGAGACTGGTCCGGCTAAAGCCTGGCTAAAGCCGGACACTACGACTGTATTTCTCCGCGATCTCAGCGCCCTCCGCGGGTAATCAGGACTTCAGAGTTTTCTCTGTGCTCTCTGCGTCCTCTGTGGTGAAAGCCTTTGACGCGGATTCAGGATGATTCAAATGCGTCAACGAGCCAATGTCTGATCCTTCCTGACCTGCCAGATGCGCACCTCGCCGGTCTGGAAGATGCGCGTGAAGTACTGAGGCGAGCTGTCGAACTTCGCCAGCGCATCCTCCGGATACGCCTCGCGCTCGACGTGATCTGCGTAGACGTAATCGATGCCGAGCTCGCGGGCCGTGCGCCAGGCCGCCGCGCCATCGCGGGTGTCGTACATCGAGCGGACGCTCTCGGATCGACTGCGGTACTCGGGCACGTTCAGCAGGGAGATGGGCAGGCCTGCGGCCATGCGGCGTTCCGCGAATGACGGAATCAAGGTCCAGGTCTCTCGGCCCCTGACGATCGGCTCCATCTGCACGATCGCGCGAGGATCGGTGTGACGACGAATCCAGTCCAGGGCAGTCTGCTCTTGCGGCGTGATCACGATGGTCCAGTGGAATCCGGGGCCCATCTCGCGGTTGGCGATGTCCTGCGCGTTGTAGACGTCGATGGCGGTCGTGGGCAACCCGATCGCGAAGCATGCCGCAAAGGCGACCGCGCACGCCGCGCGAATCCTGCATAACGCCGCAAAGGCCCGCGCCGCCAGAACCGGCAGCGTGATCAATAGAATCTGGCCTGCCCGGAATCCCACCCAGAACCGATCGACATTCAGGCTCACGAAGTAGAACAGCAGCAAGCTGAGCACCACGGCCGCGAAGGCGGGCCACACGCGACGCGGCACGCGGAGCGGCGTGAACAGACCCACCGCTGCGGGCACGACGAGTGGTCCTATCGAGAGCAGCAGCGTGCGGAGCGGCGCGCTCCGCGCGTACCGGTGCAGCCCGACCTGTAGGGCCCCGCCCGCGCCTTCCACCATCTGGTTCGCGATCGACCACCAGACCGCCGCCATCACGATCGCTGCGGCTGCGAGGTGCCGAATCGTGCCGGCCACTCGTCTCGTGAGGATGGCGTCGATGGCCACCGTGATAGCGTAGGCTGCGGCGAACACGGCGCCGATGAACGGATTGAACGTGACGGCGGCGCCGAGCGCGACGCCGCTGACAACGATGGTCGCGAGCGATGCCGACACCCCTGCCAGGCCCGCGACGGGCAGGACGATCAGGCCGAGCGCGGACGCCATCGAGTGCTGCGGGTTGTACCACATCGATCGCGGCAGCCCGTCGATGCGCAGGCCGTTGAAGAACCATGATGCCAGCGCGTCGATGTTGAGCTCCCTGACGCCCGCCAGCGGCTGCCCGTGCGCGTAGAGGTCGTACAACGCGTACGCGCCCTCGGAGCTCGCGGCCAGAACCGCCAGCGTCACGGCGAGC
>JACPPN010000082.1 GCA_016190995.1 Acidobacteriota bacterium
GTGGCGGTCACCGAGCCCGGGCGGGCGGAGCTGGCCAGCGACGCGCTCAGGCTGGGCGCGATCGATCTGGTGCCGCGCCCGATCTGCGACGGCGATCTCCTCGCCGCGGTGGCGAACGCGGCGGAGTTCGCCCAGCTCGCGACGCGCCGTTCGGATCCGGTTGCATGGGAGATCGCGGCGCCCGACGAAGTCGTCGCGCTCTCCGCGGCCATGCGGCGCGTCGTCGATCTCGTGCAGCGCGTCGCGCCGACGCGCTGCGGCGTCCTCATCATCGGGGAGCCTGGGACGGGACGCGGCGTCATCGCCCGCGCGATCCACGATCAGGGACCGCGACGCGATCGCGTGTTCGTCGTCGTCGACGGTGTGGCACCCCCCGATCGAGACGCTCCTTCGTTCGAAGGCCTCACCGGAGGCCACCAGTCCGATCCGTTCTCGGCCGCCACCGGCGGCACGCTCTACATTCGTCACTTCGGCGAGATGTCGCCCGCCGTGCAGATGGCGGTGGAGCAGGCTCTCGACGGGCATCCCGGGGCGCTCGACCGCCGCGGCGCCGCCAGCGACGTCAGGGTCGTGGCGAGCGCGGAACCGTCTATCCTCGAAAGGCTCGATTGCGGACGCTTTCGGCGGGAGCTCTTCGAGCGGATCGCCGTCGTGCGCATCGACGTGCCGCCGCTCGGCCAGCGGAAGCAGGACCTTCCGCTGCTCGCCGTGCATCTGCTCAAGCGCGTGTGCCGTGAACACCGCATACCGGCGAAGTCGCTCTCGCCGAGCGCCCTCTCGCTCTTGGCCGCGCTGCCGTGGCGCGGCAATTCGCGCGAGCTGTGCGGACTGGTCGAACGTCTTGCCGTGCTGGTGCCGCGCGGCATGATTTGGCAGGAAGACGTACTCGAGCACGTGCGCCTCGATGGGGCCGAGGCCCGCGGTCAACTCCGGGGAACGCTCCGCGAGGCCTGCGAACGCTTCGAACGTGAATACGTGACGGCAGTGTTGCAGCGACACCGCGGCCGGATCGCTGCCGCCGCCCACGAACTCGGGATCGAGCGCACGAATCTGTATCGCAAGATGAAACAGCTCGGGATTTCGTGGCCGCGGCGGGACTGAGGGCTGTTGGCGGGCCTCGATCGATACGATACGTTGTAAATGGGATACAGTTTCTTCGGTCCTTGACGCCGGAGAATCGATCCTGGTGAGCGGACTCGGTGCTACCCTTGACGGCGGACTGAGGTCCTCCATCGCACGGTGCGGTCGGAGGGCGGGATTTCAACGGCCTCGACGCGCGTCGAGGTGATGTCTGTCTTGTGGAGGATGCGGCTATGCGGCGGGCGCTTGTAGCGTTTCTGGTAGGGAGTTTGGCAGTCGGGACCTGGCCCTATGTCCTGGTGGCTCAGGATCAGCCAGCCACTACACAGAGCAAGTGCGCGAAGATCGAGGGAGTCGTGCAATCCACCGACGGCGCCGTGCTGCCCAATATGACAGCGCGCCTGCGCGACCTCAACACCGGTCAGATAGTCTCGAATACGACCACTGACGCAACCGGCAAGTTCACGTTCGACGCGGCGCCCGGTGGATACGTTGTCGAGATCGTGGATCCGGGCGGCAACATCATCGCGACGAGCCCATCCATCAAGGTGACGCCGGACTGCAAAGACGTGCCCCCGCTCACGCTGATCGCGAAGGGTGCCGGCGGCATGTTCTGGACCTCGAAGGCGGGCGTCCTGGCGCTCGTGTTCGCTGGCGCGGGTGTGACGGCGGGCATCATCGCCGCGACCCGCGAGCCGACCAGCCCATCGAGGTAGTCTTCTACGGAACGTGGAGCGTGCAGTCGGCGCGCTCCACATCGCTCCCCGGTTGATCGGCTTTTCGCCGATCGCTTCCCACCACTGCAATCAGCATTTCATCGACCCTGATGACGGTGCCTGTTCGTGGCTCCGCCCGTCCCAAAGTGCCGCTCCGGCGTATGGTGGTGCTGATGCTGTTCGCAGCGACCCTGGCCCTTCCGGCGCAGGCGCAGACGACGGCTGCCGCGCAGCGCGCGCGCCTCCGTCTGGGACCGTTCAGGATGAACCCGCGGCTGGTGCTGCGCGAGCTGGGCCTCGATTCCAACGTCTTTCACACCTTCGAGAATCCGCAGCGCGATTTCGTGTTGGTTGCGGGGCCTCATCTGGACATCACCACGGGGCAGAGCCGGCTGCAGTTCGGCGGTCTGGCGACCGCCGAGTACGTCTACTACAACCGATTTGCTTCGGAGCGCTCGTACAACGGCTCCTTCAAGGGGGGGGTGACGTGGCGCGCGTCACGTCGCCTCACCCTGTTCGCGGATCCTTCGTGGGTGAACGCTCGAGAGCGGCCGAGCCTCGAGCTCGACGCGCGGGCCAGGCGCCACGAGTTCGGCCTGCAGATCGGCGGCCGGGCGTTGCTCTCCCGCCGCATCGAGCTGGAGGTGGTGGCTCGCGAGAATCGTGCGCGATTCGACCGGGACGAAAGATATTTTGGTGTCAACTTGGCCAAGACGCTCAACAACACCCATCGCGCGCTCCTCGGCAGCGTCCGCTACAGCCCGACCCGGATCACGAGCTTCGTGGCTGACGCCGAGGCGGCCACTGACCGGTTCCCCCACGTGCTCGAACGTGACAGAGACACGGCCCGATTTCGAGCCGGTGCCGATTTCAAGCCGCGTGGTCTGCTGTCGGGCGGGTTCCGCATCGGATTCCTGCGGACCGAGGCGATCAACGAAGCGCGGCTCGACTTCTCGGGGCCGACCGCCGAAGGCGACATCACGGCCACGGTGGGTCTCACGGCCGTGCGCGTCAACTTTGTCCGCGACCTGCGCAACTCGTATCTGGAGAGCGCGCCCGACTTCGTCAACACGGCCTATGGGGCGAACATCCGCCGCCAGTTGAGCGACCGTTTTGATGTATCATTCGGGGCGCAGATATCGAACCATCGGTATAGAACGGTCCCGGCGCGGCCCGATTCCGAGCTCTCGACGGTGTCCGCGGGGGCACGAAATCGCGTCCGCGCGTACGATGCGGTTCTCGGGTATGTGATCGGTCGAAACACACGTATGACCGTCAATGCGTCGTATTCCACGCGCAACGCCGCGCTCGTCGTGTTCCCCAATTACGAGGCCTTCCGGGTCGGCGCCGGCCTCACCTACGGCTTCTAGACATCTTCTACAGCCCATGTCCTTACAAATGAAGCAGGTTGTCGTCGGTGCGGCTCTAGAATCTGTCTTGGCCGCGGCCACGGAGCGGCCGCCTCGTCACGAAGCTTCGACGCCACTGAGGCCTCGTTCCTCCTCGTCGGTTTGAGGCGAAGCTTCGTGACTGCTACCCAGGGGTTTCCAGCGATGACGGGGTTGTGTTCTCTCGTGCTTCTGCTTGTCTTCGCCGCGCCTGCGGCGGCGCAGGCGGACTACACCATTGGCCCGCAGGACGTCCTGAGCGTCACGGTGTGGGGGCAACGCGATCTGAGCGGCCGGTACACCGTGGAGCTCGACGGGACGTTCACCTTCCCGCTCATCGGGCGGGTCAAGGCGGCCGGTCTGACGATGCGGCAGTTCGAGGAGGAGCTGCGCAAGCTGCTTGCCGACGGGTACTTCAAGAACCCTCAGGTGTCGGTGGCCGTCGAGCAGTATCGCAGCCAGCGCATTTTCTTGATGGGGGAAATCAAATCCCCCGGCACCTATCCCTTGACCGGCGGCATGACGCTGCTGGAAGCGCTGGCCGGCGCGGGCGGTCTCGGGGGGGGCGCGTCGACCGAGGCGATCATCATCCGCGCGCAGAACGCGAGCGGTCCCCTGCTGCCGGGGCAGGACACCTCGGCGGAGGTCATCACCGTCAGCGTGAAGGAGCTCCAGCGGGGCAATCTCGCGCAGAACGTGGCGCTTCGCGACGGCGACACGATTTTCGTGCCGCGGGCGCAGGAAGATTTCGTGTACATCTTCGGCGCCGTGCGGGCCCAGGGGATTCATCCCATCAAGAAGGACACGACGGTCCTGCAGGCGCTGTCGCTGGCGGGTGGTCTCACGGAAGACGGCTCGACCGGCCGGATCAAGATCATCCGGATCGTCGATGGCAAGAAGAAGGAACTGAAAGCCAAGCTGGATGACATCGTCCAGCCGGGCGACACGATCATCGTTGGCGAAAGGCTCTTCTGATGTCCGAGCTGGATCCGCAAGACGAACTGCCCCCGTCCGTTTCGGCAGCCACATCGCAGCCGGCGACGCCGGCGCCGGGATCGTCCGGCTCGTACTACGGCGGCGCCGGCAGCACCCGTGTCTTCGAGGGGATGCACATCCTCGATTACGTCCGCATCCTCTACAAGCGTCGCTGGACGATCGCGGTCACCTTCCTGGTCGTGGTGGTCAGCGTCGCGGCGTATTCCTTCACCGCCACGCCCATCTACCAATCATCGGCGCAGTTGCTCATCGAGGTCCGGACGCCGAACATCCTGTCGTTCAAAGACGTGCTCGAAGAGGAACGCGCCACCACGACGTACTACCAGACGCAGTACAGCCTGCTGCGGAGCCGGTCACTCGCGAAGACGACCATCGACGCGTTGAAGCTCTGGAAACATCACGAGTTCGGCGGCGGCAGGCGGGGGGCGGAGAGAGGCTGGCTCGCGCGGATCAGGCGCGCGGTCCGGCTCGGCCCGGCGGCGGTGAACACCACGCTGCAGCAGGAGGCCGCTGCGGCCGCGAAGGAAACCGCCGGGCAGTCGGCCGTCATCGACGCGTTTCTGAATCTTGTCACGGTCGAGGCAGTCCGGAGCACGCGCCTGGTGTACGTGCACTTCCGATCACGCGATCCGAAGCTCGCGGCCGACGTGGCCAACATGCTCGCGACGAACTACATCGAGCAGAACATGGAGTTGAAGGTTTCCGCCGCGAAGGGGGCCTCCGAGTTCCTCGGCGATCGGCTGGGTGAGCAGCGCAAGCAGGTGGAGGTGAGCGAAGGCGCCCTGCAGCGCTATCTCGAGGAGCACGATACCGTCTCCCTCGACGATCGCGAGAACCTCGTTACGGGGAGGCTGAGCGACCTGAGCGGCGCCGTGACGAAGGCGAAGACGGAGCGGCTCGGGCGCGAAACGCTCTACAACCAGATCCGGTCGATTCAGAACAGTCCCAGCGAGCTCGATACGTTTCCTTCCATCCTGGAGAATAGCTACATCCAGAAGCTGCGCGGCGAGGTCGCGGATCTCCAGAAGGAACACGCGCAGCTCTCCGACACGCTCGGCGAACGGCATCCCGATCTGATCCGCGTGCGGACGGCGCTGCAAAGCGCGGAAGCGCGTCTCAAGTCGGAGATTGCCAAGGTCGTGCAGTCGGTTCGCGCCGAGTACATGGCGGCAATCGCCCGCGAGCAGAGCCTCGTCTCGGCGCTGGAGGTGCAGAAGCGCGAGGCGATGGCGCTCAATCGGACCGCCATCGAATACGGCATGCTCAAGCGCGAGGCCGATAGCAACCGGAAGATCTACGATACGCTGCTCGAGCGCGAGAAGGAAACCGGCCTGTCGGGCGAAACGCGGACCAACAATATCAAGGTCGTCGATCCGGCGGAGATTCCGCGGTCGCCGCTGTGGCCGAAGAAGGCGCGCAACCTGCTGCTCGCGATTCTCGGCGGCTCGCTGCTGGGCATCGGGCTCGCCTTCTTCTTCGAGTACCTCGACAACCGGATCAAGGCACCGGAAGAAATCAAGACCTATCTGGGCCTGCCGTTCCTCGGCTTCATCCCCGTGATCGGCGCCAGAGGCGACGTGTCGGCGCCGCTGCTCAACAACGGCGTGCCCGCGAATTTCGCCGAGGCGTTCCGGTCCGTGCGGACCAACGTGCTGTTCTCGTCGGCCGGCGAAGGGACCAAGTCCATCGTCGTGACGAGCACCGGGCCGGGCGAGGGCAAGACCCTGATGGCCAGCAACCTGGCGGTCGCCATCGCCCAGGCCGGCCAGCGCGTGCTGCTCATCGACGCCGACATGCGGCGTCCGCGGATCCACGATCTGTTCTCGATCGGCCAGGAACCGGGGCTGTCCAACCTGATGGTGGGCAACGCCAAGGCGAGCAAGGCGGTACAGAAATCGAGCGTGCCCGGCCTGTGGCTGCTGCCTTCAGGTCTCACACCCCCGAACCCGGCGGAGCTGCTCGGATCGCAGCAGTTCAAGGATTTCCTCAACAGTCTCGATGCGCACTTCGATTGGATCGTGATCGACTCGCCGCCCGTCATGGCGGTGACCGACGCGTCGGTCGTCGCGCACGTCTCGTCCGGCGTGCTGTTCGTGATTGGTGCGGAAATGACGAGCCGGCATGCGGCCCGCGCCGCCATCGAACGGCTCGACGGGGTGCACGCGCGATTCGTGGGCGCGGTGCTCAACCGCGTCGACCTCGAGCGCAACGCCTACTACTACTCGCACTACTATCGCCGCGACTACGGCGAGTACTATTCGCGCTCGGCAAAACACGCCGCGCGCACGTGACATCAAGATGACGCTGACGCGGCGGTCGTCGGGCCACCGCGTCGATGGGCCCGTCGGCTGGCATGCGGCGCGCCCGATTCCACTCGTCCACTCCCCGCCGCAATCTCCGGCAGCCCCCACATCCAGGCCTGACGGCCTCTGCTCCACCGCACAATGTCCGCGGGCACCCCCATGCTGCAGGCTGTCGCAGGTTCCGAGCCGGCCGTCCCTGCCGGCCAGGCCCAGCCGCTGCGGGATCGCGCCGCGCGCGCCGCGCTGGCGGCGGGCACCGGCGAGATCGTCACGCGCCTGTCTGCCCTGGCCCTGTCGATCGTGACCGCGAGACTGCTCGAGCCGTTCGAGGTCGGCGTGCTCGGCATCGCGGTCATCCTGATCGGGCTCATCTCCATCAATGGTTACTATCCGGAAACTGCAGCCGTCGCAGATTCGGGCTCCGAAAAGGACGCACAGTATGCACTCTGTGCGTTCCTCGTCCGCTCGGTCGTGACGATCGTGCTGCTCATCGCGGCCCTTCTCGTGCTGCCGCGCGCCGCGGTCCGGCTGACCGGACATGAACGCGGTGTCGCGGACCTGGCGGCGCTCTTTCAGATTCTCGTCGGCGTGCCGCTGCTTCAGTCGCTGGCGGCCTACCCGTCGGTCTACATGCAGCGACGACTCGACCTCACCAGTCTGGCCGGCATCCAGGTGCTGCAGTCGGTGACGTTTGCCGGCCTCGCGATAGCGCTCCTGCTGGGCGGATCTCGCGCTCGCGGGGTCGCTTGGTCGTACGTCGTGAGCTCCGCGATCGTGTCGGTCGTCTTCTGGCAGCACGTGTATCGACGCGGCTGGGTGCAGTGGCCGGGATGGCCCCCGGTCGCGATGTGGCGGCGCGTGTCCGCCGGGTCCGGCAAGGTGTTCGTGGGCGGGTTCGGCGGCTATCTCGGCGAGCGGGCCGATAACCTGCTGGTCGCGGGCGCGATCGGTCCCGCCGCGATGGCGTTCTATTCGATGGGCTGGAACGCTTCGCGAACGATTGCCAACGTGGTCGCGCGGGCGATCTCGTCGGTGTTCGTGCCGACACTTCCCCGCATCCAGCAGGACGCGGAGCGCGTTCGACGCGCGCTCCATGAATGCCTGAAGCACTCGTACCTCTTGCTCACGCCCGCCTGCGCCATTCTTCTCGTGTCGGCCGAATCGCTCGTGATCGTCGTGCTCGGCTCGAAATGGCTGCCGACCGTGCCCGCGCTGCGCGTGATGAGCGTGACCGTGTTGACGATTCCCGTGATCTTCGTGCTCGCCTCGCTGCTGATCGGGACGGGGCGCGCGCACCTGACCGGCGCCGCCACGCTCTCGCATCTGTTCTCGCTCGCGATCCTGATGCCATGGCTCTCGAGCCGCTGGGCCGTCGTTGGTGCGGCCACCGGCGACCTCGTCGCGACGGTCGTGCTCACAACCGTCCTCTGCCTCATCGTCACGCGCGGCACCCGGCAGGTGCGATGGTCGCTGCTGGCAGCCTCGCTGCCAGCCCTGGCTTGTGTCGTGCCGGCCGCGGCGATCGCGTGGAGCATCGGACATCGATTCGAGCCGGGCGTTGCTCGACTTCTGATTGAAGGGGTGACGATTGTCCTGACCTATCCGGCAGTCATGTGGATGGTGGGAGGGCCGGCGGCGCTCCAGGCGCTCGCCTCCGTGCTGCGAGGCGCGCTGCGGCCGGGCATCGCTTCCACCGCACAGTACCGCACGCGGTGCGCTCGATGACGGCCCTCTCCCTGAACAATGTTGCCATCACCGGGGCCACGGGCTTCATCGGACGACATCTGGTCGAGGCGCTCGTGGTCGCCGGGTACCGTCCGCTCGTCATCTCGCGCGCCTGGGCGCGGCCGGAGCCCCTGGCCGCTCTCGGTGATCGCGTTCGCTGGGCGCAGGCCGATCTCATCGACAACGATGCGCTGCGCAGCGTGCTCGAGCGCGAACCGCCGACGGTGGTCTTTCACCTTGCGGGCACGCTGGGCAGAGGCGAAGCGACGCGCGCGGTCATCGAATGCGTCGAGGGCAACCTGTTTCCGTCGGTGCGCATGCTCGAAGCGGCGATGCGCCTGGGCGTGACCCGGCTGATCCTGATCGGATCCGCCGAAGAGTACGGTGATTACAGCGGGCCGTTCCACGAGGACCTGCGGCTGCGGCCGCTGTCGCCGTACGGCGTCTCGAAGGCCGCCGCGACGCAGTTCGCGCTGGCGATGCACGCCAGGACGGCCTGCCCGGTCGTCATCGTCCGGCCGTTCACCGCCTACGGCCCCGCGCAACCGAAGGCGATGTTCGTCGCCGAAGCGGTCGACTGCGCCATCAAGAATGTGCCGTTTCGCATGAGCCAGGGCAACCAGCGACGGGACCTGGTGTACGTCACCGACGTCGTTCGCGGCCTGCTCGCCGCGGCGACCACGCCGGGAATCGAGGGTCGAGTGATCAATCTCGGCAGCGGACACGCCTATAGGCTGCGCGATGTCGCGGAGCGCATTTGGGACTTGACCGGCACGTCGGCGCCGCTCCTCGTCGGCGCGCGACACGCGTCGGCAGATCAGCTGTACGACACCTGGGCCGACATCGGCGCCGCGCGCGTGTTGATCGGCTGGGAACCGACCATCGGGCTCGACGAT
Source organism: Acidobacteriota bacterium (assembly GCA_016190995.1). GTDB lineage: Bacteria > Acidobacteriota > Vicinamibacteria > Vicinamibacterales > JACPPN01 > JACPPN01. The sequence goes on from JACPPN010000082.1 coordinate 9,105, forward strand.
GGCCTGCGCGCGACGATTGCCTGGGCGCGTGAGCAGCGGCTGGCGCCTGAAGGTCCGGCGAAGGCGGACGCGACGCAAGGTCCGGCTGAAACCGGACGCTACGCCTGAAACCGACGCCGGACGCGACGCCTGAACCATGGCCGCCAACATTCTGATCTTCGGTGCAGGTCCGGCCGGCCTGAGCGCCGCGTATCACCTGGGACGCGCGTGCGAGGTCTTCGAAAAGGAAGCGTATCCCGGCGGCCACTGCCACACGCACCTGGTGGATGGCTTCGGGTTCGACGAGGGCGCGCACGTCTTCTTCGGAAGGGACGAGTGCTCCGAGACATTCGTCAAGCGTCCGCTGGCGGGCGAGCTGCTCGCCCACACCGCCGAAATCTGGAACAACTACGGCGGCACCCGAACCGGGCGATATCCCGTTCAGGTGAACGCGCACGCCCTGCCGGCGGATCTCGCGACCCGCTGCGTGCTCGATTTGATCGACGTCGCGGGACAGCCCGACACGGACGTCCGTTCCTACGAGGACTGGTGTCATGCGTCGTTCGGCAAGACGTTCGCCAACGAGTTCATGTTGCGGTACGCGCGAAAGGTCTGGACGGTCGATCCCGCCGAGCTCAACACCGAGTGGGTTGGATCGGCCGTCGGCAACCGCGTTTCACGTCCGTCGCTGGAGCAGGTGATTCGCGGCGCCATCGACGCCGAGCCGCAAGAGCTCAATTACCTCACCCGGTTCTCGTATCCGAAAAGCGGGGGATTCGGGCGCATCATCGCGCCGCTTGCGGGCGCGGTGCCCGGCGTCAGACTCGGCTGCGGCGTCGTCCAGATCGAGTCCGTACCACGCCGGGTGACGTTCACCGACGGGACGGTCCGCACGTACGATGCGGCCATCTCGACGATTCCGCTGCCAACGCTCATCGCGCAGACGGTGGACGCCCCCGCGGATGTGAGAGCCGCGGCCCGGCGGTTGATGTGGACGTCGCTGCGCTCGGTGAATCTGGGGGTCGCGCGGCGTGACGTCGGCCCCGGCCATTGGGTGTACTTCTACGACCACGACATTCCATTCTTCCGGGTCAGCTTCCCGTCGAAGTTCTCGCCGGCGAACGCGCCGGAAGGGCACACGGCGGTCAGCTGCGAGATCGCGTACTCACGGCGCCGGCCGCTCGACGAGCGGAACCTCGTCGGACGCGTCATCGACGGGCTCTGCGCGACCGGTGTCCTGCGCGATTCGGATCGCATCGTCCTGGAGCATCAAGTCGACGTCCCCTACGCGTACGTCGTGTACGACTTCGCGCGCGCCGAGAACCTCGCGCTGATTCATGCGTGGATGGAGCGCACCGGGTTGTACCCCTGCGGCCGGTTCGGCGAATGGGGGTATCACTGGAGCTTCGAATCGATGGAATCGGGCCGGCGCGTGGCCGCGAAGGTGACCGAGCGGCTCGGCCTCGGGGCGGGGGCGAACCGATGACGCATCAGCCACGCGTCAGCGTGACGATCCCGACGCACAACGGCGCCCGGTTTCTCGCGAAGGCGATCGAGAGTGTGCTGTCGCAGGATTTCGACGACTATGAGCTCGTCGTCTGCGACAACGCGTCCACCGACAGCACGCCGGAGATTTGCCGCTCCTTCACGCACCCGCGTGTCCGGTATCTCAGGTGGGATGACAAGGCCACGCAGGCTGGCAGCTTCAACCGATGTCTCCAGGTCGCGCGCGGCGAGATGCAAACGATCTTGCACGCGGACGACATGTTTCTGCCCGGCTTCCTGCGGGACCGCGTCTCGAGATTCGACGCGAATCCAGCGCTCGGATATGTATTCGGGGCGGTACACATCGTCAACGCGGCCGGTGTGACTCTCGAGACGAAAGCACCTTGGGCCGATGACCGGCGCTTCGCCCCGGGGGAGCTCGTCGACGTGCTGCTCACCGGCTGTATCGTTTCACCGCCAACATTTATGGCGCGCACCTCCGCAATCCGGACGGTTGGTGACTTCCGGACGGATCTGACCTGGGGACACGATTGGGATTGGTCCATTCGGCTCGCCGAACGGCATCCCGTGGAGTACGGCGCGCGTCCGCTCGCGGTCTATCGGGTGCACGACGCGAGCGGCACGGCTGAAGTGCTCCAGGCGGCGGCCAACGGCGCCCAGGAGCGCAGGATCATCGTCGAGACGCTCGGGCGCTTGTCCGACGGCAGTGCGGCCGATCGCGAGCGCCGGCGCCGCACCTACATCAGCCTGAGCCGTCGTCACATGTACTTCGCTGCGCAGGCGTTGCTCGAGAGCCGCCGCAACGTGGCGGTCAACAATCTCTGGTATGCGGTTCGCGCCGATGCGGGCATGCTGCTCAAACCCACCTTCCTGGCGCTGCTGCTGGGCACTGTGGCCCCCGCCGGCTTGTACTCGCGATACCGGCATGCGCGCAACGCTCTGGGCCGTGCCTGATTGAACGCGCCGTGACGTCGGTTCCGTCCATCAGCGTGATCGTGCCGACGCGGAATCGCCCGCGGAGGCTCGAGGCGACGATTCGATGCCTGCGATCGCAGCGCATCGCACCGGCCAGCTACGAGATCGTCATCGTCGACGATGGTTCCGTGCCGCGCGTCCGCCTGAAGGCAGGTCCGGCGGAGCCTGCCTGCACCATGTTGCGTACCCCCAATGTCGAGCGGTCGGCCGCTCGCAACGCCGGCGTCGCCGCGGCCAGCGCCGATCGTATCCTCTTCCTCGATGATGACATGCTCGTCGGACCGGAGTTCGTGGATGCGCACGTGCAGGCGCTCGAAGAGTGGCCCGAGGCGCTCGTGGTGGGCGCAGTGCGACTGCCCGATGACGCGCTGGCCACGCCGTTCGGTCGCTTCCGCCAGGCGCTCGAATGCCGGGTGGTGCCCTCGGGCCGGGGCCTCACGTCCTCGGCCGAATTCTGCACCGCTCAGAATCTTTCGATGGGCAAAGGCGTCTTCCGCGCGCTGGGTGGCTTCGACTCGGCGCTTGTCAGCAGCGAGGATCAAGATCTGGCGCTGCGGCATGTCGCGCGCGGCGGCAAGGTCGGCTTCGTGCCGGCGGCCGACGCCATTCACGCCGATCACGCCCTCGACGTTCGCAGCTACTGTCGACGGGCCGAGTGGGGCAGCCGCACCTTGGTGCCGTTCATCCGCCGTTATCCCGATCTGCCGGTCAATCGGCACCGCGAGCGGATCAACGGACCGATTCGATGGGGTGAAGAGAGCCTCGGCCAGACGCTGAAGAAGCTGACGAAGAGCACGCTGGCGCTGCCGCCCCTGACGACCGTGCTCTTCCTGGTGGCCGGGCTGGTCGAGCGGGTCGCCGGCGAGTCGCGTCTGCTCGACAGGACCTATCGCCTGCTGCTCGGACTCCACCTGTTCCGCGGTCATCGCAGGGGTTTGCGCGAACATCCGCCCGCAACGCCGGCGGCGCCGTCTTCCGGCGCCGGTCTGGGCTGCAGTGAAGCTCCGCCTCAATTGGAGATGTCGAGCACGCGCCATTGATCGTGCGTCGCAAGATCCTGCATTTCGCTCAGGCCGGCGACACGAGCGGCTTCTTTCCGCAGCTCGCCCGCTGGCACCAGCGTGAGAGGTACGAGATGTACTTCGGCACGCTGAACCCCATCGAACCGAGCCTGCGGCAGTCGATGGAGTCAGCGGGCGTGAGGTGTTTCAGTTGTGATTGTGGCAGCCGGCCGGCGTATCCGTTGGGGATGGTACGTCTCGCACGGTTTCTCCGGCGGAACCGGATCGATGTGCTCCACACGCACCTGTTCGAGCCGTCAGTGATTGGTTTGACCGCAGGGAGAATCGCCGGCGCGCGCGTGCTGGTCATGACGCGCCACTACTCGGACTATCACACGCGCATCGACAAGCACTGGCACGTCAGGCTCGATTGTCTCTGCACGCGCCTGGCGCACCGCGTCATCGCGGTGTCGCGCCACACGGCCGAGCACATGACCAGCGTGGAGGGCGCGCCCGCCAGCAAGATTCGTGTCGTGCTGAATGGAATCGATTTCGATCGTGTTCGTGTCTCAGATCCGGCAGCTCCCCCACGCATCCGGAACGAGTTCGCATCCGACGGGTCCTTTCTGCTGCTCGTCGTGGGACGCCTGCACCCCGAGAAGGGTTACACGCATCTCTTTCAGGCGCTCCCGGCGATTCGTGCGCGCGCGTCTCGACCGGTGATCGTGCTCGTTGCGGGCGCCGGCCCGTTCCTGGACCGGTACAGGGCCGAAGTGGCCTCGCTCGGGTGCGCGGACATCGTCCGATTTCTGGGTTTCCGCAGCGACGTCGCCGATCTCATCGCCGCAAGCGATGTGATGGTGCTGCCCAGCGTCGCCGAGGCTTTCGGCCTCGCGCTGACGGAGGCGCTCCATCTCGGTACCCCTGTGGTCGCGACGCGCGTCGGCGGAATTCCCGAGATCGTTGACGACGGGCTGGACGGCGTTCTGGTGCCGGGGGGTGATCATCACGCGCTCTCCGAGGCCATCGGCGCCCTTCTGAACGATCCTGAGCGGCGCCGCCGCCTGGTGGGCGCCGGGCGAGCAAAGGTAGCGACACGCTTCGCGTTCGAGCGGATGGTCCGATCGTACGAGCAGCTGTACGACGAGCTCACGGCCGGATCCGAGGATCGCGTCCTTGCCGGAAGTCTCGGTCATCATCCCGGCCTATAACGCCGCCGCGTATCTGGCCGCGGCCATTGACAGCGTGCTCGGTCAAACGTGCCAGGACTTCGAGCTCCTGATCGTCGACGACGGCTCGACGGATGCGACGCCCGACATCGCGCGCTCGTACGGGACGCGAGTCCGGCATGTTCGTCAGCCGAAAAGTGGCGTGGCTGCCGCGCGAAACCGTGGCATTTCGGAAAGTCGCGGCCCGTGGGTCGCGTTTCTCGATGCGGACGATGCCTGGCTGGCGCCGAAGCTCGAACTGCAGCACGCGGCGGTGTCGGGAGGGAACGCCCGCGCCTGTTATACGGCGCGGATCGTCACCGACGCCGAGCTCCGGCCGTGCGTGGTGGAAGGCGGTCCGGCCGGGGCCTCGATGCTCGAAGCGCTCCTGTTCTCCGGAAACATCGTCAGCACGCCTTCCAGTGTGATGTGCGACCGGGCGCTCGTCTCCGACCTTGGCGGTTTCGATGTGACCCTGAGCTACACGGCGGACTGGGACCTGTGGGTGCGGCTCGCGGCGCACACCGAGTTCGTATACGTGGACCAGGCGCTCGTTCGCTATCGGCGCCATGCCGAGAGCATGAGCCGTGACGTGCGCCTGCTCGAGCGAGACAGCATCCGCACGTTGGACAAAGCGTTCGATTCGCCAAGCCTGCCCGACCGTCTCAGACCTCGTCGTCGCCGAGCGCTTGCCCGCAATTACATGGTCCTGGCTGGAAGCTATTTTCATGCGGGGGCGTACGCCGACTTCGCACGCTGCGCCGCACGAGCCCTGACACTCGACGTCCACCAGATGACCTACCTTGCCGCATTTCCGGTCCGCCGGATCCGCCAGCTCCGAACGCCGCGCGCGCGGACGCACACGTTGACGCCGTAGCGTCCGGCCTTAACCGGACCACTTCCGGCTTTAGTCCGACGTGCCAGGTTTAACCCCACCGCCTTTCAGGCGGTCGGCTTTCAGCAGGTCCGATACGATCGCCTGCTTCGGTCAGCCCCGCACGTCGGACTAGGTGGCGCACGAATGTGCGCCCTATGAACGACTACCCCGAGGGGGCGCGGGACGACTTTCAGTCGTGCGCCGGAGTCTACCGCCTTTCAGGCGGTAGTCGTTCAAAGCGTGTGAAAAAA
>JACPPN010000074.1 GCA_016190995.1 Acidobacteriota bacterium
GATGTGTCGATGTGCTGGGAGTGTTTCAGTTGCGTCAAGATCTGCCCGAACCAGGCCATCGAGATTCGAGGCTATGCCGACTTCGTCCCCATGGGCGCTGCGGTCACGCCCCTGCGTTCGAGCGATTCGATCCTGTGGACCATCAGGTTCCGCAGCGGCGCCATCAAACGGTTCAAGTTTCCCATTCGCACCACCCCCGAAGGTGCCGTCGTCCCCGATGGCGGCTGGCAGGCTGATGGCGACCTGAACGATGCCGCGCTATTCACCGAACCGGCGTCGCTCGGGCTTCCGGCGGTATTCCGCCTCAAGGAGTAGGGAGGATCCCGATGGCCGATTTTGAAACTGTAGTCGTCGACACCGACCTGCTGATTCTCGGCGGCGGAATGGCCGCGTGTGGCGCGGCGGTCGAAGCCGCGCACTGGGCGAAGCAGCACGGGCTGAAAGTCACGCTGGTAGACAAAGCCGTCATGGAACGCTCCGGGGCCGTCGCCATGGGGCTTTCCGCCATCAACCAGTACGTCGGGCTCAAGGACGGCGCCAACACCGTCAAGAACTACGTGGACTACGTCCGGAACGATCTGATGGGCGTCACGCGCGAAGACCTGGTGGCCAACATCGCGCGCCACGTCGATTCGTCGGTCCACCTGTTCGAGCAGTGGGGATTGCCCATCTGGAAGGACGCAAACGGCCAGTACGTTCACGAGGGCCGGTGGCAGCTGATGATCAACGGCGAGTCGTACAAGGTCATCGTGGCGGAGGCCGCCAAGACCGCGCTGCTCCAGAGCGGCGTCGGCCAAATCTTCGAGCGCGTCTTCATCGTCGGTCCTCTGATGGATGGCGACCGGTGCGCCGGCGCCGTGGGGTTCTCGGTCCGTGAGAACACGTTCTACGTCTTCAAGGCGAAGGCGACGCTCGCCACGATGGGCGGCGCCGTGCACATCTTCAAGCCGCGCAGCGGCGGGGAGGGGCTCGGACGCGCCTGGTATCCCCCGTGGAACGCCGGCTCGTCGGCGTACTTCACGCTCAAGGCGGGCGCGGAAATGACGTGCCAGGAGGTCCGGTTCATCCCGATCCGGTTCAAGGACGCGTACGGGCCGGTGGGCGCGTGGTTCCTGCTGTTCAAGTCACGGGCAACCAACGCGCTCGGCGGCAACTACATGGTGGAGCGCCAGCCGGAGCTCGAGCGATGGGCGCCCTACGGCCGTGTCAAGCCCATTCCGGCCAACCTGCGCAACTTCCTTGGCATGCTCGACGTGGCGGAAGGCAAAGGTCCGATTTATATGAGGACCGAGGAGGCCATTCAGAAGATCGCCGACACGTACAAGGAGGATCCGGCCGCCTACAAGAAGAAGATGAAGGAGCTCGAATCGGAGGCGTGGGAAGACTTCCTCGACATGACGATCTCGCAGGCCATTCTCTGGGCGGCGACCGATACGCAGCCTGAACAACGCAGCTCCGAGATCGCAGCCGCCGAGCCCTACTTCATCGGCTCTCACTCGGGCGCGTCGGGCGCGTGGGTGAGCGGCCCCGAAGATCTGCAGACCGACGAGACCAAGGGGCAGTACTTCTGGGGCTACACGAACATGTCGACGGTGAAGGGACTGTTCTGCGCGGGTGACGCCTCAGGCGCCTCGAGCCACAAGTTCTCATCGGGCTCGCACGCCGAGGGGCGCATTGCCGCCAAGTCGGCCGTCAAGTTCATCGTCGAGAACGGCACCGCGCCCGAGGTGGACGCGGAGGCGATCGAGCGGCTCAAGACCGAGATCCTGAAACCGCTGGCGGTCTACGAGCAGCACAAGGGCGCGACCACCGATCCGGAGGTGAATCCGCACTACATCAAGCCGAAGATGTTCATGTTCCGGCTGCAGAAGCTGATGGACGAATACGCCGGCGGCGTGACGGCGCAGTTCACGACGAACGAGGCCCTGCTCGGACGCGCGCTCGATCTGCTCGCGCTGCTCAAGGAGGATTCGGACAAGCTGGCGGCGTCAAACCTGCACGAGCTGATGCGCAGCTGGGAGAACGTTCACCGCATGTGGCAGGCCGAGGCCCATGTTCGGACGCTGCTGTTCCGGCAGGAGACCAGGTGGCCGGGCTACTACGTCCGGTCCGACAAACCGTCGATGGACGAGGAGGCGTGGCACGTGTTCGCCAACTGCCGGTTCGATCCGAAGACCGGCAACTGGGAGACGCTCACCAGGCCGATCCTGAGGGTCTTCGCCGAGGAAACCGCGCCGGTCGGCGCCTGACACCACCGCTTCGGAGAGTAAGATGAGGTCCGATCCGACAGATCGGACCTCTCCTCCCGGCGGTCCCGTCCATGACCCATCCTCTCAATCCACGCTGCCCGTACTGCGGCGTTTCGATGAAAAAATGGCGCAACCCGCAGCTTGGGACGTGGACCGGTGAGTACCAGTTCGTCTGCTTCGAGGACCGCTGCCCGTATTTCGAGAAGGGCTGGGCCTGGATGCTGGACCACTTCAACGTGGTCGCGTCGTACAGGCATAGCGTCGATCCCGTCACCGGCGCGCAGGGGCCGCTCCCTGTCTGGTCGCCGGATGCGCTGAAGAGCGGCGTCTTAGAGGAAGGTGACTCGTGATGCGGCAGGCACCGACCGATCCGAACACGGGCGACGGTGGATGGCCCCTGCTGGCGCTCGACGATCGGTTTCCTTTCCGCTGCGGCCCGGATCTGGAATGCTTCAACCGCTGCTGCCGGGATGTCTCGATCGTCCTGACGCCGTACGACGTGCTGCGCGCGCGGCGCGCGCTCGGTCTCGGGTCCTCCGAGTTCCTCGACGCCTACACGCTCGTTCGACCGACGACGGACCACGGCATCCCCATTGTCTTTCTGAAGATGACGCCCGAGAACTGGAGCTGCGTGTTCGTGCGTCCCGACGGCTGCAGCATCTATCCTCATCGTCCCTGGGCATGCCGGATGTATCCGCTTGGGATGGCGGAGTCTCGGGGCGGTCACCCCTCTGAGCAGACGCGTTACTTCCTGATTCGCGAGCCGCTCTGCCGGGGACACGCCCACGGCCATCAGATGTCTGTTCGCGAGTGGCTCGACGCGCAGCATCTCGATGAGTACGAAGCGCACGGAGCGGGCTTTGCGAAGCTGCTGCTCCACGAGTTCTGGCAGAAGACGCAGCCGCTGTCCGACGAGAAGTGCGCGATGTTCTACATCGCCTGCTACGACCTCGATCGACTGCGCCGCCTCGTGCTCAAGAAGAGTTTTCTCGATCGCTTCGAGATCGACGGGGCCCGACTCGAGGCGATGGCGACTGACGACGACGAGCTGCTCGAGTTCGGAATCGAGTGGCTGCGGTTCTGCCTGTTCGGTGAGCGGCGCCTGACGATCAAGCGATCGGCATGGGCGGCGGTCGAGCGGCGGCGGCAGGACACGGCCAACGGTGAGTGAGCCGATGAGCGACACAGCACCCGGGGCGGAGGACCGAGACCTGCTCGTCATCGGCGGCGGCATCGCCGGCATGACGGCGGCCATCGAGGCGGCCGAGGCGGGCTGCCGCGTGGTCCTGGTCGAGCGGTCCCCCTCGCTGGGCGGCCGGGTCGCCCAGATGCACCGCTATTTTCCGAAGCTGTGTCCGCCGTGGTGCGGACTCGAGATCAACTACCGTCGCATCCGCACCAACGCGGGGATCACGGTTCTGACCGGCGCCGAGGTGCAATCGATCGCCGGACCGCCGGGCGCCTACGCCGTGACGGTGGCCGTGAGGCCGCGGCACGTCACGGACACATGTACGATGTGCGGCGCCTGTCCCGCCGTGTGTCCCGCGGAGCGACCGGACGACTTCAACTGCGGGTTGAAGCGGACGAAGGCCATCTACCTGCCGCACGCGATGGCGTTCCCGCCGATCTATGCGATCGACCGACGAGCGTGCGCCGCCGAATGCGACGCGTGCGTTCGGGCCTGCCGATACGAGGCCATCGACCTCGCCCAGCCGCCCCGGACTCGGACGTTTCGCGTCGCGGGGGTGGTCGCCGCAACCGGGTGGGCGCCCTACGACGCCGCGAGAATCGACAACCTGGGGTTCGGCCGTCACGCCAACGTGATTACCAATGTCATGATGGAGCGCCTCGCGGCCTCGGATGGCCCGACGGCGGGCAGGTTGGTACGGCCATCGGACGGCGCCGAGCCTCGCACGGTCGCGTTCGTGCAGTGCGCCGGGTCGCGCGACGAGAACCATCTGCCGTACTGCTCGGGCGTGTGCTGCGCCGCATCGCTCAAGCAGGTCACCTATCTCCGCACGCGCTATCCCCAGGCCCGGATCGCCATTTTCTACATCGATATTCGCACTCCGGGAACGCTCGAGGATTTCTACGCCGCGGTCACGGCTGACAACGACATCGAGCTCGTCAAGGGCAAGGTGGCAAGGGTCGAAGAAGACGAAGCGACGCGGGACCTCGTCGTGACCGCGGAGGATGTCATGACGGCGACGCGGATCACGAGGCGCGTCAATCTGCTGGTGCTCGCGACCGGCATCGTGCCACAGTCGGCCGGCCTGCCCGACAGCTTCGCGGTCGACGAGTTCGGGTTCATCGCGAACCGGGACCGTGGAACGGGCCTCGTTGGCGCGGGGTGCGTGCGCTGGCCGCAGGAAGTGTCGGCGACCGTGCAGGACGCGACGGGTGCGGCGCTCAGGGGCTGGCGAGCGGTCGTCAGGAGTGCCCGTGGCTAGGAAGCTCGGCGTCTACGTCTGCTCCGGGTGCGCGATCGGCGAGGCGGTCGACACGGATCGCCTCCTGCGATCGGCCCGATCCGACTTCAAGATCGCCGCGTCGCTGGTCCACCCGTTTCTGTGTGGCAGCGAAGCCGGGCAAGCCATCTGCAAGGATATCGCCGAAGGAGCGGTCGACGCCGCGGTGATCGGCGCGTGCTCGCCGCGCGTGAAGACCGACATATTCAGCTTCGATGCCGTCGCGGTCGAGCGCGTCAATCTTCGTGAGCATGTGGCGTGGTCTCACGTCCCGCGTCAGGATCAGACGCAGAGTCTGGCCGAGGACTATCTGAAGATGGGCCTGGCCAGGGCGCAACGCATCGAGCCGCTCGACGCGTGTTCGGAACCTGCCTCGACCACCGTGCTGGTCGTCGGCGGCGGCATGACGGGCCTGACGGCCGCGCTGGAGGCGGCCGACGTGGGTCATGACGTGGTGCTTATCGAGAAACAGGCCGCGCTCGGCGGGTTCATGGCTTCCGTCGACAGGCGATTCCCGGTATCGCCTCCCTATCATGAGCTGGCAATCAATCGCACGTCCGAGCTGGTTGCGACCGTTTCGTATCACCCCCGGATCCGAACGCTCACCTCCGCAACGATCCTCCAGACCAGCGGGCAGCCTGGCAGCTTCGACGTGACGGTGCAAACCGAAGCGGGTGTCTCGATCCTCCGGATCGGCGCGATCGTGCTGGCAACGGGCTGGAAACCGTACGACGCCACGACGCTCGTGCATCTCGGCTACGGCCTGTCGCCCAACGTGGTCACGAACGTGGAATTCGAGCGGATGGCGGCACGAGGTCCGATCGCGCGTCCCTCGGATGGACGCGCTCTCGAAACTGTGCTGTTCGTGCAGTGCGCCGGATCGAGGAACGCCGCCCATCTGTCGTACTGCTCGTCGGTATGC
>JACPPN010000078.1 GCA_016190995.1 Acidobacteriota bacterium
CGCTCTACGCGATGGGGTGCGAACTCGCCGCCAGCGTCGTCGATCGCCATCGGCAGCGGTTCCACGGGCGGGCTCGGCGGATCACCATCGATCCATCGATCTCGACCCGACCGATGACCCGACCCATGGCGCGCAGCAGCTCACCTTCTTTAACGGCCACTATGACTGCTGGTGCTATCTGCCGCTGTTGGCGTTCCTCACCTTCGACGACGAAGACGAGCAGTCCGCCGCGAGAGTGTTGTCGCCGCCGAGCCGACCCCGACTACGAGAATTTTCAGGGGACGGTCTTCTCCCCGGCCGCTTAACATATATCGTGCCGCGAGGCTGCGCGCGCGTCCCAGTGATCGTGTCAAGCGGAGACCAATATGAAGGAACACCAGCCAGGCGAAGATGCGAGGGACCGCGACCGTTCGATAGCGAAGACGTTTCGGATGGACGACCTCGACTACAAGATCCTGCGTGAATTGCAGTTCGATGCGCGGATCAGCAACGTCCAACTCGCGGAGAAGGTTGGATTGTCGGCCACGCCGTGCTGGAACCGACTGCGCCGTCTCGAGCAAGAGGGCATCGTCGAGAAATACGTGACGATTTTTAACCAGGCCGCCCTGGGCATGCCGGACACGGTGATCATCGAAGCCAGGCTCACGAAGCACGACGACGACATTCTTAAGACATTCGAGGACACGTTGGCGCAACTTCCGGAGGTGGTCGAAGCGTATCTTGTGACCGGGGAGTATGACTACTACATCAAGGTTGCCGTTGCCGGGACGGCCGGATATGAACAGTTTCTGCGAGAGAAGCTTTACAAGATCCCGGGCATCGCTCACACGCAGACCAGCTTCACTCTCCGCTGTTTGAAGCGAACGTTTTCCGTTCAGCCCGCATTTCAGAAACGATAGGCCTGGTGTGACGCGCTCGGTTAGCAGACCGTTCCGAACGTGAAGCCTCGCTCGCGCAACGCGGGAATCAGCAGCTCGATCGTCTCGATGGCATAGCGCCGATCGGCGCGAGGATGGATGTGGTGGCCATCGTGAATCACGATGATGTCGCCCGGGGAGACGCGGCGGGCCAGGCGGGCAGCCAGCTTCGCAGGATTCGGGCGCCGATACCAGTCCCAGTCCCAGAGCATCCAGCCCCAACCCACGAGGCTGTGATCGATCTGGTGGAGCCCCTCGTACATCGACCCGCTGCGCCAGCCGGCGTGCGGCCGGAAAATTGGACACGGACGCGAGCCGCTCAGCCGCTCGATCCGGTCCGCCGCCGCCGTCAGGACTTCCGCCACACGCTCGGAAGGCATGAGCATCAGCTTGCGCGTGTCGGCATGCAGCCCGACGGAATGGCCTTCCTCGAAGAGGCGCTGAACGATGGGCGCCGTCTCGGCCGTCACGTGCCGGTCGATCAGGAAGAAGGTCGCTGTCGCGCCATGACGCGACAGGGCGTCGAGAAGCTCAGGCGTCGTGGTTGGATTGGGGCCATCGTCGAAGGTGAGGTAGACCATGGGCTGGCCGTGGCCGTTCCGGAGGCGCCAGATCGCGCGCGGCCCGGCCATGCCCTCGAGGATGAAGGGGAATGGCGCCGTGTGGGCGAGAAACATTGCGCCAACGCCGGCCGCCAGGAACAGAATGAGCATGCCTGATCGAGAATAAGGAGCCGATGAGACGGGGCCGCTCTCATATTAGCGCAGCCGCGGTCGGCCCCGTAAGCGAAGAAGTCAGCCGTGACGCGCAACAAGACAATAGCAAAGCATCGCCTGAGACGAAGGTGGTGGCCTTCTCCACAGTATCTCGTGGTGGCGCGCCGGAACACCACCAGCCGCGACTTTCGTCCGCACGAGGTCAGCTCCGCTGGTGGAGCGCTCAAACCGCCGAGTGGTGGGCCCGAGGGTCAGACCCGTGAAGCTTCGCTACTGAGATGTCGGGTCGCGCTCATCGCGTTGCTGCTGTGCGGCAGCTGGGGCTGCACGTTTCACGGCTGTACGCTGGAGCACGCGGACAGCACCGGCGCAGAATCCCGGAACCAGGATTCCGATCGCGCCACCGAACGGCAGCGCCTGGTCGACCAGCTGCGGGCGGAAGGGATCAAAGACGAGACCGTGCTGGCGGCCATGAACCGGGTCCCGCGACACCGCTTCGTGCCCGAAGCGGACCGGGACGCGGCCTATGAGAATCGTCCGTTGCGGATCGGGCACGAGCAGACGATTTCACAACCCTTCATCGTGGCGTACATGACGGAGGCGCTGCAGCTCGCGGGCGTGAAGAAGGTGCTGGAAATCGGGACCGGCTCGGGCTACCAGGCCGCCATCCTCGCGGAGCTGGTTCCCGACGTGTATACGATCGAGATCATTCCGGAGCTGGCCGAGCGGGCGAGCCGGACGCTTCGTGAGCTCGGGTACCGCAACGTCCATGGCAGAACGGGCGATGGCTATGCCGGCTGGCCCGAACAAGCGCCATTCGAGCGCATCATTGTGACGGCAGCTCCTCCGGAGCTCCCGGAGGCCCTGGTCACCCAATTGGCGGTGGGTGGCCGCATGGTGGTGCCGGTCGGCGACCGCTTCATGCAGGAGCTGGTGATCGTCACGAAGACGACGGAAGGGGTGGTCCGGCAGTCGACGATCCCGGTGCTGTTCGTCCCGATGCGGAAGAAGTAATTCGTGCGGGGCTGTTTGATTACGCTTCGGCCAGACGCTTATCGAGCTCCGCAATCGCGAGCGTGAGCTGCTCGAGACGAGCGGGGTGCTCGGTCAAGGCGATCTGGCGCCTGAGCTCCGCGCGCGCGAGGCGGAGCGACTCGCGCAGCCTCAGGCGCTCGGGATCGAGCGGCTTGGCCGGATCGCGCCGCGTCCGCTCCTCTGCTCTCTCGTCCAGCCGTTCTTGAAGCCGCGCTTCAGCATCCACCAGTCCTTCACCGGAATCACTCATTCAACTCACCTTTCTTGATCTTCGTGTCCGATCGAACAAGCCTGATCACGACGCCTCGTCGTTTTGACGCCTGGCTGTCGTCTGGCGGCTCGAGGCGAACCTTCCTCGTACGATCAGTATCCCCGATGCCGCGCGCCGACGCCACAAAGATTCCATCGATGTCACGAAGTCTTGCCATTCAGGCGCCCGGGCCCGTGGCTCGGCCGTTTAACGCGAAGCCTCATGACTCGGCCCATCGTAAAATCCAGTCGTGGCGAAACCGCGCGGCGTCGACGCTCTCGGGCCATTTCACGCGCCGGTGCGCGAATGGTTCACGCAGTCATTCACCGCGCCGACGCCGGCGCAGACGCTTGGCTGGGCGCCGATCGCGCGCGGCGATTCGACGCTCGTGCTCGCGCCGACGGGCAGCGGCAAGACCTTGGCCGCGTTTCTCTGGTGCATCGATCGCGTCATGTTCGATCCGCTGCCGCAAGAAGGCGCGCGCTGCCGCGTCCTGTACGTTTCGCCCCTGAAGGCGCTGGCGGTCGACGTCGAGCGCAACCTCCGGGCGCCCATTTCGGGCATCTCGAAGGTGGCGGCCGCGCGCGGCGTCCCGTTCGTCCTCCCCGCCGTGGCGGTACGCACCGGCGACACGCCGGCCGCCGAGCGGGCCCGCTTCAGGCGCGAGCCCGCCGACATCCTGATCACGACGCCCGAATCGCTCTACCTCCTTCTCACCTCCAAGGCGCGTGACGCGCTCCGATCGATCGATACGGTCATCATCGACGAGATTCATGCGCTCGTGCCGACCAAGCGCGGCGTGCATCTTGCGCTCTCGCTCGAACGGCTCGAGCGCCGGTGCGCGCACCCTCCGCAGAGGATCGGCCTCTCGGCGACCGCGCGTCCGCTGGAAGAAGTCGCGCGGTTCCTCGGCGGCATCGAGAGACGTGTGGACATGCCACCGGCGCGGCGCCGGCGTCCGGGACGCGCGCGCGCACTGGCAGCACGGGCGCCGGCGGATTCCGCTGCAGACATCCACGACGAGTTCACCAGCGGGGCTGCCGACGTCCACTATCGGGCCGTCTCGATCGTGAACGCGGGGGGACGGAAGCGCCTCGAGCTCCGCGTCGAGGTGCCCATCGAGGACCTGGCGCGCCTTGGCGAGCCGCGGGATCTGGCGGGCGGCCCGGCGTCGCAAGGGGTCGTCCCGGGCTCGATCTGGGGCGCGATTCATCCACGGCTCCTCGAGCTGGTGCGCCAGCACCGGTCGACCCTGATTTTCGTCAACAGCCGGAGGATCGCGGAGCGCCTCGCCTCGGCCCTCAACGATCTAGCGGGTGAGCCCCTCGTCGGCTCGCATCACGGGTCGCTGGCGCGCGAGCAGCGCAGCGAGGTGGAAGATCGCCTGAAGGCGGGGGCCATCCGCGGCCTCGTCGCCACCTCGTCCCTCGAGCTCGGCATCGACATGGGGGCGATCGATCTGGTTGTGCAGATCGAAGCGCCGCCGTCGGTCGCAAGCGGGATGCAGCGCATCGGCCGCGCCGGCCATCACGTCGACGCCATCAGCCGCGGCGCGGTCTTTCCGAAGTATCGCGGCGATCTGGTCGCCTGCGCAGCCGTCACCCGCGAGATGCACGAAGGGCGCGTGGAGGCCACGCGATATCCGCGCAACCCGCTGGACGTGCTCGCGCAGCAGATCGTGGCGATGGCGTCGATGGATCGGTGGGATCTCGAGGAGCTGTACGGCACCATCCGGCGCGCCGCGCCGTACGCGTATCTGGGCCGCCACGTCTTCGAGGGCGTGCTCGACATGCTCGCCGGCCGCTACCCTTCGGACGGATTCGCCGAGCTGCGCCCCCGCATCACCTGGGATCGCATCGAGCACACCATCGAGGCGCGCGAAGGCGCGAGACGGATCGCGGTCATCAACGGGGGAACGATCCCGGACCGCGGGCTGTACGGCGTGTTTCTCGCCGGCGCGGCGAAGGGCATGGCGCGCGTGGGCGAGCTCGACGAGGAGATGGTGTTCGAAAGCCGCGTCGGCGAGACGTTCCTGCTCGGCGCCTCCACGTGGCGCATCGAGGAAATCACACACGACCGTGTGATGGTGTCGCCGGCGCCCGGCGAGCCCGGCAAGATGCCGTTCTGGCACGGGGACGCGGCGGGCCGGCCGCTCGAGCTCGGACGCACGATTGGACGGTTCATTCGCGAGCTTCGCGAGATGCCGCGCGGCGCCGCGATCGCGCGCCTCGTCAACGAGCACGACCTCGATCAACAGGCTGCCGAGAACCTGCTCCGGTATCTCGATGATCAACTGTCGGCCGCGAAGGCCGTCCCCGACGACCGCACCATTCTCATCGAGCAGTATCGCGACGAGCTGGGCGACTGGCGCGTGTCACTGCTCTCTCCACTTGGTGGCAGGATTCACGCGCCCTGGTCGATGGCCGCTGTGGCCAAGGTGCGGGAAGCGCTGGGCATCGAGGTCGAGACCATGTGGACCGACGAGGGGTTCGTGGTGCGGTTTCCGGACACCGAGGAACCGCCAGACCCGCGCCTCCTCGTTCCCGGCGCCGACGAGGTGGAGCGACTCGTCCTCGGACAGCTCGGGTCGTCCGCCCTGTTCGCGGCGAAATTCCGCGAGGCGGCAGCCCGCGCCCTGCTGCTGCCGAGGCGACGGCCGGGCGGGCGAGCACCGCTGTGGCAGCAGCGCAAGCGCGCCGCGGATCTGCTGGCGGTCGCGTCGCGCTTCGGGTCCTTTCCAATCCTGCTCGAGACGTACCGCGAGACCCTGCGCGATGTCTTCGACATGCCGGCACTCGTCACGATCCTGCGCCAGATTGCGAACCGTTCCGTTCGGGTCGTGCCGCTCGTTTCGGCCGAGCCGTCGCCGTTTGCATCGACGCTGCTGTTCGGGTACATCGCGAACTACATCTACGACGGCGACGCGCCGCTCGCCGAGCGCCGCGCGCAGGCGCTCGCCATCGATCAGGCACAGCTTCGCGAGCTGCTGGGCGACGCCGAGCTGCGCGAGCTGCTCGACCCGGCCGCGCTGGAAACGGTCGAGCACCAGCTGCAGCGGCTCGAGGACCGCCAGAAAGCGAGGAGCCCCGATGCCATCCACGATCTGCTGCTTCGGCTGGGAGACCTGAGCGAGACGGAGATCGAACGGCGATCCGCGGGCCTCGATGTGCAGAACGCGCTGCATTCGCTGCTCCGCGCGCGTCGTCTTGTACCGGTCCCCTTGCACGCCGAGACACGATACATCGCGGTGGAGGATGCGAGCCGCTACCGTGATGCGCTGGGCATTCCGCTTCCCTCCGGTCTGCCGCGGCCGTTGCTCGAGCCGGTCGCGGATCCCGTTGGCGATCTGGTGTCGCGGTTCGCGCGCACCCACGGGCCATTCACGACCGGCGATCTTGCGCGTCACTACGGCCTCGGGCATGCGGTGGTCGAGACGACGCTCCGGCGTGTCGCAGCGCGCGGCAAGCTCGTCGAAGGCGAGTTCCGGCCGGGCGGTCTTCACCGCGAATGGTGCGAGCCGGATGTCCTGCGCCTCGTCCGGCAGCGATCCCTCGCGAAACTGCGTCACGAGGTCGAGCCAGTCGAACCGGCTGCGCTCGCGCGCCTGATGACG
Source organism: Acidobacteriota bacterium (assembly GCA_016190995.1). GTDB lineage: Bacteria > Acidobacteriota > Vicinamibacteria > Vicinamibacterales > JACPPN01 > JACPPN01. Next base: position 6,532 of record JACPPN010000078.1, read on the forward strand.
AACTGGCAGGGACTGGCTCGCAAGAGGCGGACCCTCGATGCGCTGCTGGACAGCGTCGACAACCTGCAGGGCGCGCCGATTGCCGCATCCATTCTCGAGAGCGAAATTCTGCCGGCTCGCATCGACGCGTACGAACCGGGAGATCTCGATGCGCTCCTGGCGGCAGGGGAGGTCGTGTGGGTGGGACTCGATCCGCTTGGGGACCGCGATGGTCGAATTGCGCTCTATCTGACCGATCATCTCGCGCGGCTCTGGCGGCCATCGACCGTCGAGCGAACGGCGCGCCGGGGATCGAAGCGCGATCGGAGTCGAGAGAACACCGCCCGGGACCTCGGGACGCGCGAACACACGATCATCGAGGTCCTTCGCGAACGAGGCGCCTCGTTTTTCGCGGCCGTGCACGAGGCGGTGGGCGGCGGCTACCCGGGCGAGACGCTCGAGGCGATCTGGAATCTCGTCTGGCGCGGACTCGTGACGAACGACACCTTTCAGGCCGTCCGCGCCTTCACCCGTCCGCCCGAACGGCAGGGCCGGACGCGACGGCGTCCCACGAGCGCGCCCTTCCGCTCCCGGCGACAGGCACCCCCGACGGGTCAGGGCCGGTGGTCGCTCGTCGAGGCCTATCTGTCGCGCACCCCCTCATCCACGGAGTGGACGACGAACGTGGCGCAACAGCTGCTCTCGCGATATGGAGTCGTCTCGCGCGAGGTCGCTTCCGCGGAGTGGATCCCGGGTGGCTTCGGCGCCATCTACGAGGTGCTGCGTGCGCTCGAGGAAGGGGGCAAGATTCGGCGGGGCTATTTCGTTTCGGGCGTCGCGGCCACACAGTTCGCCGAGCCTGCGGCCGTCGATCTGCTTCGCGCGATGCGCGACGAGCCGGCGCTGCCCGAACGCCTCACGCTCGCCGCGACCGATCCGGCCAATCCGTACGGGGCGATTCTGAAATGGCCGACCGTCGAAGGCCCCCGCGACGCCCAGCGCGGACCCACCCGCTCGGTCGGCGCGACCGTCGTCCTGGTGAATGGCGCCCTCGTCGGGTTCGTCAGCCGCGGCGGTCGACAACTGCTCGCGTTTCTGCCGGAAGACGAGCCCAAGCGGTCGACGTATGCGCGCGGCCTCGCGAGCGCGCTGGCGGAGATTGCGCGGCAGGGCGAGGGGCGCCAGGGGGGATTGTTGATCTCCGAGATCAACGGTGCCCCGGCTGCCGACCATCCGCTCGCCCCGTTTCTCCTCGGGGAAGGCTTCACACCATCGACGATGGGATTTCATGTGGTGCGGCAACCACGACCGGACCGGCCGACGGTCCAGGCTCGCGGCCCGACCGGGTAGTGCCTTAGGTCGATTGAGTCGCCGGGACTAACATCTCGGCGTCTTCAATCAATCCTACGATGTCGGCCATGTCCCACACGCGATCCGTCAGGCCCGCACGCGCCAAGAGGCCCTTTGCGGCCGAGCGCCACGGCGGCCTTGGCCTTGGCGGCCAACCAGAGATAGAATGGGAATATGCGAAGGAGCGCTCAGCGTGTCCGGATCGCAGGGGAAATTCTCTGCAACAGCATCGCTCGCCTCACCGATGTTGCCCCGACGTATATGGTGGTGCTGACTGAAGAAACCGACTGGCTGCTAGTCGGTGGCGATCTTCGCGCTGCCATCGACACCGTGAAGCAAGACCCCGAAGTGCGTGCGGCGCTCGAAGACGACGAGCTTGTCGAAGCGTAACCGCAACCGCCAAATCTCGGCCCCTCCGCAGCACGCCGTTCAACAACGACCAGGCTACGCGCTGGTCTCGCAGCAAGAGCTACGGGTTGCTCCGCTGCCAAAACCTGAAGAGCTGGCGCAGTTCGAGGCCGTGCTACCGGGTTTGGCCGAGCGCATCGTCACGATGGCCGAGGAAAACGGCCGAGACCGACGTTTGAACAACAGAACGATGCGATGGGTGACGATCCTTGGTCAGGTTTTCGCATTTACGATCATGATGACCGCGCTGCTCGGCGGCTTTTACCTCGTTCAGCAGGGACAGGATAGTGCTGGCGTGGCTGCCATTGTCACGGCCATAGGCGCCCCCCTCGCAACGTTCGTGTACAACCGCAAGCGCTCGTCACAACCCTAGTGGTATTTCTCTTGGGCATGTCCCAGCGCCTGTTGAAATTCAGCGGCGGCTCGGGTGACGACTACGCGATCTGCTGCTCCTCGTGAGCGGTGACGAAACCCAGTTGGCGGTCGCGCGCGCGGAGCGCAGCAACCAACGTGGGCTTGTCGGCATACCCCTTCAGCCGACGGAAGCCCTTGACGGCCTCGAGGACACCGGCGGCGACCCACCGTAGCATCATCTGTCCGCCGCGCCAGCGCTTGACGTTGCGCTTGACGTGCCGTGTGCGACTGACGAGACTTTCCGCCGCATTCGTCGTCGCCAGGGACCGTCGCAACCGTGGAGACAGGTTCAGGGTCAGGACGGTGAGTGTCTCGTCGAGGCCTTCGCGCACGCTCTCGCGGCGCTTGGATGCGCGGTCTCCAGACGGCGGGCGAGATCGAGCAGCAGCCGCTGCGCTGTCTTGCTATCGGCGCTCTGGTAGGCGCGCCGGAGGATGGGCTGGGCCCACGGCCGCTGCCGGTCACTGAGATACTCGAGGATGTTGCGGGTCTTGTGCACCTGGCAGCGTTGGACGAGCGCCGCCTCACCGAAGATCGCGCGGACGGCCTTCCGCAACGCCTTGGAGCCGTCGAGGATCACCAGGAGGCTCCGGTCCGTGCGCAGCCCTCGGCCCTGCAGATTGGCCAGGAGGTCTTGGCAGACCGTCGCGTTCTCCGTCGAGCCGTCCCAGAGTCCGAGCGCGTGTTTCTGGCCATCCACCGCGATCCCGAGGACGACGACGAGGCAGTGGTCGCCGATGTGGATGCCGTCGATGATCAAGCCGACGAGGTCGAGCCCGTCGAGCGACGCGCTCTGCCATGCCGCCAACTGCGCCGTCGTCTTCGCGACGAAGCGGCGGCTCACGGCGCTCTTGCTCGTCCCGGGGCTCCGCACTGTGGCGGGGAGCGGCTCCAAACTCCGCGCGTACCGCCGGGTGGCAACCCGACCAGCATTTGCTCGACGAGCCGTGGGCTCGGCGGCAACTGCTCCTCGGCGTGCGCAAGGTGGAGGCGCTGGCGCCGGCCGCCAAGCTCTTTGTGGATCACCTTCGTTCGTCCTGGGAGGCTGCCGCTCATGATCACGCGAACCGTGTGCCTCGCGCGCGACACACATATCCCGAGTGACTAGCCCTGCGGCGGCGGCGACGAGTACGCGGACGCGAGCGGCCAACCGCCGCCACGGACCAGTTGGCTCAACGGGGGCCCGGCCGACACCATCCAACCCCGTCGTGATGAGGTCCGCGCCGGAGGGCCGGTGTTGCCGCGCGGCGAAGCGGGAGCGATGAGCGGAACTCCCGTTCGCCGCCAATCTCCGACCGAAGCTTCATTGCACCGGATATGGTGGCTGGTTTGAGACAACTGGATACGCAGAGGGCAGCTTTTTGGCCGGCACGGTCCGGAGACCCGCTGCTGCCCAGCCCCCGGGACCGTGCGGGTGTACGCGGTGACGTGAATAGAGCCGCTGAGGCCCCCTCTACACGACGCGCAGATCGCCAGCTTGGCCTTCCACCTCGACATGTGTGACGCGGTCGTAGGGAACCTTCATCTTGTCGAACCAAGCGGCCAGCGCTTCACGGCTGGGGGCGTCGAAGACACAGTGCAGGACCCCTTCGCGCAGGTTACTCCAACTGGCGATCCCGCGCACATCGGGGTCCTGCTGCGAAGCGGCGGAGACTTGCTCGAGGGCCTCCCGAGTAATCCCCTCGACGGTGTGGCACGCAATGAATCTAGGCATGTTTGTCCCCCTTTCCCGGTTCGGGCCGGTACGCCCGAACATCACCTCGAACAGAGTCGATGGTTACGCAGTGGACCTCGAGGCCTGGGCAAGAGCGTCGGTCCAAAAGGCGCGGCCGAGCAGACTCGTCACGCCTCGGAGTACAGCCAGCCGCCGACGAGCGAAGCGACGATGAGCTCGACGAGCCCCCACACGAGGCCGATGAGGAGCAGCCGCGCGGGCAGCAGGCCTATCGCGCCGAAGTTGAGCGAACTGGTGAAGTAAGCGAGGAACCACACCACCACACCGGCGATTGCTGCTGTCTTGGGTCCAGGCCCGAATCGCGGCCGGATAGCGGCATACAGCCATACCAGCACGAGACCGAGAGCAAACCCGAGGATCAGAAACAACGCAATCGCGCTCCCGCCGATTGGCGGCAGGTTGTGAGCGGTCAGAGCCTCGGCCATCTGCCCCCCGAGCACGGGCTCGTTGAGAACGTACTCGCTGATGTTGATGACGAATCCCGCGACCACTCCTCCGAGGATGACCCCGCGAGTATTGATGCTCGCCATTGCAACCTCCTCTCATTTGTTGCCCTGATACCTGACCGGTTGACTCATGGGAACGGATTATCCGTGGCGGTACGCGTGGATTGTGCCAGAAGTGCGCGAAGAGATGTCAAGTACTAACCCAAATGCGTCAAAACGACAGGGGCTGTCGTAGAGTCCGGCTTTAGCCTCACTAAGGCCGGTCTGGACAACGGCCGCGATCCCGGTTGAGACATCGATTCGGTATTCACACACGCCTTTTCTTTTTCGGCCGCGATCGAGTCGACTGATCGCAGCGGGGTCGTCTCAGCTCGAGTAATGTTCGCAATAGCTCGTCGATCTCGGCTTGTCGCTTGAGACGAAAACGGGCGTGGGATGCCGACGCCGCACCGACCCGAATCGCGAGCAGTCGATCGGGCCGAGCGGACATAAAGGCGTCCTCGTCGGTGGCGTCGTCGCCGACGTAAATAGCCGTCTCGCAGAAGAACAGCCGCCGCGCCTGCTGCAACGCCACACCTTTGTCGGGTCCGCCCTGTGGCAAGAGGTTGACTGCGTGAGAGCCGCCCAGGATGCGCGCATCCTGCAGATCACGCACCGCGTCGTCGATCGCGGCAAGCGCACCACGTTTGTCACGGACGTGCCGATAATGAATCGTTACCGAGTACTTCTTCTCTTCGATGACGAGTCCACGATGAGTAGGAAGCCGCTCGGTGAGCCGGTGCATCCAGTTGCGCACTGCCCGCGACGAGCGTTCACCCTGCCGCGCCGGCTCGTGGCCGAAATTGCCGAAGACGTACCACACGGGAATACCATTCAGCCGCATCGTGACGTCGTCGAGTCTGCGTCCAGAGATCACGACACACGGATAGCGGCCCGCGACGCGGGTCAGCAACTGGCGTGTCTCGCGGCGCATGCGCGCACGGCTCGGCATCGGAACGATCGGCGCGAGCGTGCCGTCATAGTCGAACGCCAGCAACACATTCGACGAGGCAAAGGCCGCTAGGACCGGCAGATGAGATTTGGCAAGAATGTCGGCCATCCGCTCACACGGACATCTCTTCCCACCCTCGGACCGAATAGTGCAACGGCTTGGTCCAGAGGCTTTCAAGACCCTCGAGGATATCGGACGCCCAAATGAACACGTTGCGGCCGGCCACGACTCGTCTCATGGCGCGCATGCGTGCCATGCGCTCCTCGCGCGGCATGTCGATCGCTCTGCTGAGGGTGTCCGCGAATCCCTCGACGTCGTATGGATTGATGAGGAGCGCCGTATCAAGTTCCTGCGCTGCCCCTGCCAGGGCACTAAGCACCAGCACGCCGTCTTCATCGTCACGAGCGGCAACGAACTCCTTCGCCACAAGGTTCATGCCGTCGCTGAGCGAGCTCACCACGCAGAAATGAGCCAAACGGTAGAGCGCCGCCAGGCTGAACGCCGTGAGAGGAGCCCTGTAGTAGCAGATCGCGGGCGCGCCGCCAGGCACGGCGTGGCGCGCATTGACTTCGGCCACGCGTCGACTGATTTCCGCCTCAATCTCGGCATAACTCTGGAGCTCGGAACGAGAGGGGACTCCAATCTGGACGAACGTCATCCTTCCCCTCAGTCCCGGCTGTCGTTCCATGACCGCATCGAGTGCCGCGAGACGCTCAGGGATGCCTTTGGTGTAGTCGAGACGGTCGACGCCGATGCCGATAAGCTCGGCCCGCAACCCAAGGAGATTCTTGAGCCGCTCCTGTTCCTGCTCAAGCGACGGATCAGCGGCGATCGCCTGAATGCGGTCGTAGTCCACGCCGATTGGCACGGACACGACGGTGGTATGGCGGCCCTCGAATCGAACCCGTGATGCCTCGCTGTCGATTTCGGCACCCAGATCTTCTTCGGCTGCCATTAGAAAGTTTCGACGATCGCGTTCGAGTTGGAACGCGAGCAGATCATTGGCCAGCAACCCGGCAAGGATCTCCCGGCGCCAGGGACAAATGCGGAGTCGATCCGGATACGGCCACGGGATGTGCCAGAAGAGCGCGGTCTTGGCCTCGGGCCGGTATGCGCGGAGCGCCGGCGCGACAAGAGCCAAGTGGTAGTCCTGAATGAACACCGGTGCATCGGGCGACGCGAGTTCCGCGTGGATCGCGGCGGCGAAGCGTGCGTTGACGTCTTTGTAGGCCGCCCAGTCTTCATTGCGAAACTTCGGACGGACGTCGACGACGTGGCAGAGTGGCCAGACTCCCTCGTTGGCGAAGCCTCCATAGTACGCGGAGAACGTGGGCTCCTCGAGCCAGAGACGGCGAAGCACGTACGATGGGCTCTCGGGGGGAACCCCCAGCTTGTCGGCCGCGTCGACAACCAGGCGGTCCGCCGGACCAGCACCATGCGCGATCCACACTCCACCTCGTTCGCGCATCAGCGCGTCGAGAGCCACGGCGACACCGCCTGTCGCTGCGCTGGATGTAATCCGGCCGTCCCCGTCCTGGCTGTGGAGGTACGGCTCGCGGTTCGAGACAACGACCAGGGGGCGAGAGACGGGGGCGTCGAGGTCGCCTGCACGAGCCAGACCGTGCCGAAACAGGATCGGTCCCACGAGTTCGTGGATCGCGATCGATCCTACCAGCAGCAGTTGCACCTGGTTGCCCCAACCGGCGAACTCTGCCGCGACGACTGACGCGAACCCCAAGGTAATGCCGGCCTGAGACACAAGACCGGTCCAGGCGTATTTTCCGATGTGCTCATCGAGGCCTGATAGCTTCACGCCCGCCCTCACTCCGAGACGGATGAAGCCGAGTCGGACCGCGGACAGCGCGATCGCTCCGAACCCGATGGCCGCCACCGCATCCAGTCGCAGCGACGTGCCCACCGCCACGAAGAAGACCACTAGGACGGGTGGAGCCCCGCGTTGCACGGCAGCCCGCAACGTGTCACCCTGTGCGACGGCGAGGTTTTCAATCACGAGTCCGGCGGCTACGGCCGCAAGGAGCGGCTCAAACTGCTGCGTCGTGCCGACCTGGCTCAGAACCCCACACACAGCGAGTAGGGCGAGCGTGACTTCTCGTCCGATGTAGCGCATGTAAAGCGCGAAGAGTGCACCCAGGAGCACGCCGAAGGCCAGCGCGCCGCCGATCTCCCACGCGAATCGCACCAGCAGATCGATACCCTCGCCCTCGCCCGTCTCGAAGACGACCCGCGCGAGTTGCATACACACGGAGAACAACACCAGTAGCATCAGATCGGCAAGGATCACCATCGCGAGCACCATGTCACTCAGTCGTCCACGTGCCCCCGTGTCGGCGATGACCGCCGCAGCCATGGTCGGCGAGAAGCTGACGACCATCACGACAAGCAGCGCGACCATTGCAACTCTCGCCAAGCCGGTGGCGTCGGGCGCGACCGGCAGCCACGGCCAACCGATCCAGGCGATCGCCGAAAGCCCAATGATCGCGACGGCGAGCGTCGCTCCCGTCATGTACGTAATTGTCACCAATCGGCGACCAAGCCGTTCGAGGTTCAACGTCAGCCCGGCAATCAGGGCAATTAGCGTTGTGGCAATTCCGGTGATCACGTGGAGCTGGGCGGCCATCGATTCCGTGATGACATTCCCAAGGTAGGGGCCGACGATCACGCCGAACACCAAGTAGCCCGTGAGTCGCGGGAGGTGAAACCGCCGGAGAACGTCGCCGGCGATCCAGGCACCCAGCAAGGCGAACCCAAGCGCCAGTGCCGTGCCTGCGGAGCCAACGGTCCCGGTCACGCCGAGTTCGCGCAACCAGAGCATCGCTCCAACCGCCAGGGCCAGTGCTGTAAGGCGCCTCATTCCAGGGCCTTCCGCGGCTGTGAGAGGCCGGCGAGTAATTCGGCGCCAATCGTGCCGGCCACCACGACCGTGAGTACGACCGACATGTCGGATCCGATGGCGCGGACAGCGTTGAGCGCGAACGCGACGCCGAGGATTCCCGGCGAAATCAGATGGACACCGAGATCGGGTGGCGCCCCGATTCCGGCAACGCGTTTGGCCATCAGTCCACCAGCAACCTTCCCGGCAGTGCGGACACACACGTAAGCGACCGCGAGTCCGAGGGATGTCGGTGAAGGATCCGTGCGGGCGCCGGCAACCAGCAGAACCAGCACCAACAGCGGGTGTTGCACGTAGATGACATCACGGCGAATACAGTCACGCGCCTGTCCGCCGACAGACTGCCAGAATGTACCCGCAACCAGTCCACCCAGGAGCGCTGAGAGCGAGAGATAGTCGGCGGCCCCCCCGACGAGTAACAGTGTGGCGATCGCAAAAACGCGCTGCTCAGTGTCGACGGACGTTCGCGCAAGAAGCAGCCATCCCGTCGCCCCGAGCGCAACCGTGACGATACAGGCTTGTGTCACCAACGAAACGGCGGCCAGGAGCGAACTTTCACGGGCCGCTGCGAGTACCAGCCCGCCCGCGAGGATCGGGAGCAACACGTCGAGCTCCACGACGCGCAGGACACGCGCGCGGGATTCCACCGACGTGCCGGCTGGCAAGGTCAAGGACGTCGCTGCACAGATGCCCGCGACGAGTGCGAGCATCCAGGGTGGGACCGTCGTCGACGTGATCGCAGCCGGAGCCACCAGGGCAGTGCCGACCGCGACCGCGAGCATTGTCAGGCCCGATTCCAGATTCGCAGCAATTAGCAGCCGGCGATCGCCGCGTCGATCGAGGCCGATGCCCAATCCGACAAGAACGCCAAGCGTCGCGAGCGCCACCGGCACTACTGGATCGAGAAAAGAGAGCACGGCCGGAGACAGCAGGCCGAGGCCGCGAGGGCCGAGGGCCATTCCGACCAGTAGGAGTAGCGCCACCGGGATTGAGGCCGCCGACCATCCGAGTGCCAAGCGTCGTCGGATCGGTGATGATCGTTCCGGGGGCGCTGGTGCTATCAGCGCACCGGCGGAGGGAACGTCGAACGGATCGCCGCCGACAAGCCCGGTATGATCGCCGGCCGACCGAGATATCATTTTTCCAAAGTCATCACGTGGTGAGTGTCGCCTCGCGTGACGGCCACCAATACGGAGTGGCCCTCACGTGCCGACACAAATGCCCTTGTGACTTGCGCAGGCGTCGGTGCCTCCACATCGGCAACTAATGTGATCACGTCGCCCGGTTGGAGGCCGGCTCGATCTGCAACCGAGGCCCGATCGATCCGCACGATTTCCGAACCCATCCTCGTCGCCCGTCGCATGGTGAGACCGAGTGTTGGGGTGGCGCTGGTCGCAGCGGGGGCTGTCGCGACCATTTGCACCTCCTGCAGCTGGCCGTGCCTGCGCAGACGAAGAGTCATCGTTTCTCCGGCCACAAGGCGGGCCAAGCGTATATCCCAGTGCTGCTGAGTGCTCATTGGTTGTCCGTCAACGGCTTCGATCACGTCGCCAACCGCCAGCGTCCCCGCTGCAACGCCGTTCACGTCGACCCACGTCACCACAACGCCCGCGGAGGCGCCGGTCGCGGATACTAATGCCGGTGTCAGCGGCTGTACGTGGACACCGATCCCTCCGGCAGGCTGCCGCGAGCGATTGAGCAAGCGGTCGGCCTCGGCGACCAGGACGGCACCGGGCACGATCGTTCGTTCCCCACTGTTCATGACAACCAACCCGGCCAGCTCCCCGTCGTTGGTGAAGACGAACGCCCCGGGGTCGAGATCGGTTCCGACCGGCACCGACCAGACAGGCTCAGGCCACAATGGGCTCGATACCGGCTCAAGCGATCCGACAAACACCGGACGTACCGACACACGCTCGCGAGAGACGTCGCTCGCGATCAAGTACCGCGCTTGCTGCAGTCGGCGAGGGGCCCACTGCGTAGGCGGCGACACGGGTGTCTCGCTTGGTACGCGAACCACTGTCAGACCCGACGCGGGATCGCGGGCGACGACGCTCTGGCCGGCCAACGCCTCCCGGCCGGTGTCCGACGGAACCAGGGTTACGGCGAGGTCATCGCGGATTCTGAGTGCTGAGAACCCATACGGCGTAATACCTCGCCCAGCGGCGAGAGCAGTCGATGAGACACGTAGAACGAGCAACGACGGCTCGAGGCGCGCCTGGATCTGCGATATCTCGGATGCTAAATCGTCCAACTTCGGACCGCTGGCCAATTGTGTCAGGAGTGGCGGAAGTGGATTGGGCGTCGTAGGGCGATCCGGGAACCGAATGCGCGCAAGCACCCACAGCGCCGCGACGGCTAGCAACGCGGTCGTCAACAACAGGCGAGTTTCTCGCGAGACGCGTGGCCGATAGGGGCGGCTAGGCTCCATGGCGATACTAGAGGTTGGTCCCCTCGACGTCGGCAGGCTCAGGTACTGCGACTCCCCGGAATCGTCCAGCCCGGGTCACCCACGCCGCCGCAGGGGCAACGACTGCCGCGGACAAGCTGAACAGCGCTCCGAGCTTGGCCTGTTGTAGCGCCGCACCGGCTGGAAACGCGGCCGTGGCGAAGAACAGGGCCACGGTGAAGCCGATCGCGGCGGTCAGGCCGACCACGAACAGGTCGCGCTGAAGCAGGCCGGCTGGAAGGCGCAGGCCGCCCGCTGTGGCCAGCATCGACGACAGCGTGATTCCAAGCGGCTTCCCGATCAGAATCGCGGCCAGCACGACCCACGTGCCGATCCCGGTGCTACCGAGCGGCACACCAGCGTTGGTGAGCGCAAAGAAAAACAGTACGCCTTCTACCGGCAGCTGCCACCAGCGCTCGAACTCGTTCAACGGATCGTGTGAATCTTCGGGCGGTTCAACGAAGATCCCGGAATCGCGATGCGCGTGCGGCAGCAGCGGCAGGATGGGAACGAGTGCCAGCGCCGGGTGTAGTCCTCCCACGTACAGACCAGCCCAAGAGAGGCTGCCCGGCAGCAGGAGGTACGGCCAGAAGCTCCGCGTCCGCGCACGTCGAAGGGCCCAGGTCGTAAGCCAGGCTGCGCCGAGAAGCGTGACACACCAGAGTGGCCGGACCTCCGCTGAAGGATAGAACACCGCCAGAATCAAGAGTCCGAACGCGTCATCCGCAATCGCGAGCAGAAGCAGAAACGGCACGGCAGGATGCGCCGGACCAAACACGAATCTGGCGACGAGATAACTGAATGCGATGTCGGTAGCGCAGGGGATCGCCCAGCCCCGAAGCAGTTCAGGAGCGTTCGCGAGGGTAGCCAACGTCACGTACACCGCGGCTGGACCCACCATCCCGCCAACAGCGGCAATCACGGGAACCGAGGCGCGCCTGAAGGAGTGCAACGCACCGCCTGGAGCGGTGGCCTCGATGATCTCTTTCACCGCGAGACCGAAGAAGAACACCATACCGATGTCGTTGACGGCAAAGTGCAAAGGGTGGACTGCGGCTTCGTAGCCTGCTGGATCAACGTTCGCCCAGGTCAGCGCGATGACGGTGCCCAGCACCATCAGCAGCGAGTTCTCGACGGCAAACTCCAGAGCCCTTCGAAACCGAACGCGCATCGCTCGATTGTAGGCGGTCCTCACCGCTCAGACTAACGACGTTCTGATGTGGCACCTTGGTGCTACTCGTATCAGCCGTTTGTCGGATGTTCAGGAGCCACGCGCGCGCGTACTCTCGATCGGCCGGCGCCGCAATCAACCTGATGTCGCTGGTGGAATCGGTTCCGGTAGCCGTACACTTTGGGGAATGCGTCTGACGTCATCCTTCCTTCGCCAGTACCGGTCGGCCGGTAGACCCACGGCCCGATCGGAGCGCGTTTTGGCCGTTGGTCGAGCGTTTTTGACGGTCAGCGGCTTCGTCGCGATCTACCTCGATCCGACCGAGCCGGCGCGCCTCAGGGAGGTCACGTACGCCGTCCTGCTCGCGTACGCCGTGTACAGCCTCGGCGTGCTCGCCTTTGTCCACGGCTCCGCCCGCGTGACACTGCGATACGGGCAGACCCTGCACGCCCTCGACATCCTTTGGACATCGGCGCTGACCTTCGTCAGCGAAGGCCCGGTCAGTCCATTTTTCCTGTTTTTCTTATTCGTGGTGCTCGCGGCGGCGTACCGCTGGGGCTTCCGCGAAACAGTGGCGACGGCGGCCATCACCGTCGCCATATTTCTGGTTGAGACAGCCATCGCTTCTGTGGGCCCGTGGAATCGCCGATGGTTTGCATCGATAGACTTCGAGCTCAATCGGACGATCCTCCGTGTCGCCTACCTGTTGCTCACTGGCTTTCTGCTCGGGTATTTGGCGGAGGAGGAGAAGCAATCTCAGGCGGAAATCGCCGCAATTGCTGACGCAACGCGGCCGCCGCGCGTCGATCTTGGGTTGGGTGGATCGGTCACTGCCCTTGCGCGTGGTTTGCTCTCGACCTTCGATGCTAAGTCGGTTGCTGTCGTAATTCACGAGAACGAAACCCGCCGGGCGCTCCTCTGGGAACTCCAGCGGTTGTCGGATGCAGCGGATTCTGTGCGCACCCGTCGCCTCGTACTGGATCCGCAGCAACAGAACGTCTGGCTGTTTCAGGACGCCGGGCGCGCGTGGCACGCGGCGCCCGACAAGGACGGCCGCCGCACCGTAGTACGCGTCACCGAGCCTGACGTCTGGCCGCTGAAGCGCCTGAGCGTCGAACTGCCATCCGCCTTCCTGACCACTCAATCCTTTCGAACCGTCACGGCGGTCAACATGGGGCTCGTGCGCGAGTGGCAAGGACGCGTGTATCTGTTTGACGCCGTTCACACCGATGGTTCTGACCGCTCTCTTCACTTCCTGGAAGCGTTGGCCGAACGCGTCACACCTGCTCTTACGAACGTCTTTCTTCTGCGCCGTCTGCGTGCGCGCGCCGGTGCCGCCGAGCGGGCGCGCGTCGCAAGAGAACTGCACGACGGCGCCATCCAGGCCCTCTTCGGCATCGAGATGAAGATTGAGGCCCTGCGTCGCGCGACGGAACGAGATCCTGCTGACCTTGACGCAGAACTTGAAGCGGTCCAGGAGGTGATCCGGCGCGAAGTGCTGGAGTTGCGAGACCTAATGCACGCACTACGCCCGATCGAGCTCGATGGCGGTGACCAGCTGCCGGACGTGCTGGCCAGCGTGGTTGAGCGGTTCCGGCGTGACACGGGAGTATCGGCGCGGTTTGTCTCAAGCGGTGGCCGTCCCATATTGCTTCCGGCGACGGCACTCGAAGTGGTTCGGATCGTCCAGGAGGCGCTGGTCAACGTGCGGAAACACAGTCGTGCTCGAAATGTGCTGGTCCGCCTCAATCGCGACGATCACGCGTGCACGCTCATCATCGAAGACGATGGTTGCGGGTTCGGTTTCGAGGGACGCCTGACTGCGGAGGAACTCGATCAGGGACGTATTGGCCCCGCCATCATCAAAGAACGCGCACGTATTGCGGGTGCGCGATTGACGGTCGATTCGACACCGGGCGAGGGCGCTCGCGTCGAGCTCACCTTTAGCGAGGCGGCGCATGGCTGAAGCACCGCGCTTGATCCGGATTGCGATCGCCGACGACCATCCGATCTTCAGAGACGGCCTCAAGCGACTCCTCGAAAGCGAACCTGGCTTCAAGGTGGTCGCAGAGGGGGCCGATGGCGTCGAAGCAACTCGTCTCGTGCGTGAGGTTCGTCCTGACGTACTCCTCCTCGACATAGCCATGCCGCGGATGGGCGGTCTCGAGACGCTGATGACGCTCGAGGTCGAATCGACGCGCGTCATTCTCCTCACGGCTGCTGTCGAGCCCGCGGAACTCTTGCAGGCGGTCCAACTTGGTGCCCGAGGGGTTCTGCTCAAGGAATCCGCAACGCGCCAATTGATCGACGGCATTCACCGCGTGATGGAGGGCAAGTATCTCATCGGCACAGAGGTTGCGGACGACCTTGCCCAGGCGGTCAGGCACGCGGTCCCTCAACAACCAAGGCAGTACGGGCTCACGGCGCGCGAGTTCGAGATCGTCTCCGCCATCGTGGCCGGCCAGAGCAACCGCGACATCGCCGAGCACTTGTCTATCAGTCTCCAAACCGTCAAGCATCACCTCACAAGCGTCTTCGACAAGACGGGCGTGTCGACGAGGCTTGAACTGGCTCTCTTCGCGATACGACAGGGGCTGGTCGACGCGCAGTAACCATCCCGACCGCGACGGCTCCCAACGGTGCCGTCGTTGCCTTCGTCGCAACGCGCTCAACAGGCCGTCACACAGGCGATAGCACCTTAGTGCCTGCTGACTGGACTTTGGGGCGATTTTCAACCCGGCGGACCAGCAGTACTCTGATTTCACCACGCCGGTGATGTTGCTCGGGCGCGTCAACCTTCGTGCCGATAGAGCACGTGACGTCAGCGTACCGCCGGCAGAACCGGCGTGGGCCAGTTCATAATCGCGACGCAGAACAAATGGGATTCAAGCTCCGAGTGGGCCGCTTCTGGATCGCCGGTTGCACGTGCGCGATGGTGTTCGGTGGTGCCATTGGCGGGCACTTGGCGGCCGCAGCCACTGGCCTGATCGCGCGTCCATCCGGACAGGAATGGGAGCTCACCCCCACCGCCCATCCGAAGGTTGCTTACGAGCCGTCATTGCTGTGGCTGGCACCCGTCGGCAAGGGTCGTCCTCCAGCCAATTCCGCACTTGGGCGTCTCGCATCTGGCATAGAGCTCTATCAGAGAGGGAGGTACCTCGACGCGCTACCGCTGGTCTTGGCGCGTTCGTCCTTCGCGAAGCCTGCGGCGCATTACGCAGCGTACTACGCTGCGCTGGCGCAACTGAGGCTCGGCCGCGTGGATGCGGCACGACGCCAGCTTGCTGCCGTAACGGCCGGCCAGCCGATCGGCTACCTATCGGAGGCGGTAACGCTCGCGGAGGCCGAAGCGGCCGAGACCGCCGGAGATTACGCTGGCGCTCAGCGCGTCTATGAGCGTCTGCTGGACCGGGCGCCTATGGCGCCGGACTACGTCTGGTTCCGCTTGGGAAAGACCAGCCTCGCTGCAGGCAATCGGACACGCGCGATTGAAGCGTTCCACCACGTCTACAAGGAATTCCCGCTCAGTCAATTCACGTCCGACGTGACCTCTGAGTTGTCCGGGCTTCAGGCCCTTGAGCCGCTGGCACCTGGCAACGCACGGTACCAATGGGAATTGAAGCGCGCAGAGCTCTTGCTCGAGGCGAAACGGTACGACGAGGCCCGCGCGGCTTTCGAGCGTCTGCGAGTGTATGCGACAGGTGCTGAGCGTGATCGACTGGAGGTGCGTCGGGCCGTGTGCGATTACTTCACGCGCCGGTATGCAGCGGCTAGGGCGGCGATGCGGGCGTATCGCGAGAAAGGCGCGCATCAAGCCGAAGCGCGCTTCTTCGACTTGATAGCGGCTCGAGCGCTGGGGAGGCACGCGGAATTCGAAGGCTTGGCGCGTGAGTTTCTTAACGTGTTCGGCGGAAGCCTGTGGGCCGAGGAGACACTCAACACACTCGGTACCCATTACATTCAGGCAAACCGCGACGACGACGCCGACCTCGTGTTCCGACGCCTCCTCACAGCATTTCCAGCGGGCCGATTTGCCGAACGGGCGGCGTGGAAGGTCGGGTGGCGCGCCTATCGGTTTGGAAGCAAGGCTGAGGCGACGGAGGTGTTCGAAGCAGCGGCCACCACGTTCACGCGATCCGATTACCGGCCCGCTTACGTGTACTGGGCCGCGCGCGCGCGGGAGTCGCTCGGCGATTACGAACTGGCGGCGTCACGATACGCGCTCGTGCGGATCGACTATCTGCATTCGTACTATGGGCGGCTCGCCGCCGCGGCTCTCGAACAACATGCTCTGCCTTTGCGGGCGTCATTCGAGACGACCGCCGTCTCATCCGACGACCGAACAACGGCGGCGCTGCCCCCGTCGGTTGAAATCATTCGTTTGCTGCTGTCGACTGGCCTGTATGATGACGCGCTGAACGAGCTTCGGTACGCCCAACACGCCTGGGGCGATTCTTCTATGCTGCAGGCCACGCTTGGGTGGCTCCACCACCAGAGGGGCGACCTGCTCCTTGGTGCAAACGTGACTAAGCGGGCATATCCGCAGTATCTCGCTGCAGAAGGCGACGCCCTCCCGTCAGAGTTGGTGACCGTGATATTCCCAATGGGCTACTGGAGCCTCATACGGCAATATGCCGCAACGCATTCGCTTGACCCATACCTCCTCGCCGCGCTGGTTGCGCAGGAATCGGGCTTCATTCCGGACATCCGATCAGCCGCGAAGGCGACCGGGTTGATGCAATTGATGGCGGCCACGGCGGAGCGATACGCTCGGAAACTCGCCGTCTCGCCGTACTCTCCCGCCCTGCTTACGCGTCCCGAGACCAACGTCCGTCTTGGCACCGCCTATTTCGCTGACCTCGTACGGGAGTTTGGCGACGTGCACTTGGCACTGGCAGGCTACAACGCCGGCGAGAACCGGGTACGGCGCTGGGTGGCTGAACGCCCAGGCTTGGCGCCAGACGA